>JBAWVO010000006.1:0-50799 GCA_037147235.1 Planctomycetota bacterium
ATATCGGCATCTTCATAGCCCCCCTTGCCCGCCCAGCCCTTGGCCGGACGGCTACCGGGAGCCTTGGACGGAGCCGGGGCCTTCGACATGACGATGGCCGACGGGGACGGTTCAGCCAAGGATTTTGGAGCATCTACCATCGGCAGTTCCGATTGACTCGGGGCGGCCGGGGCCGGTTCTGCAGGTTTCAGAGCCGGAACCGGCGCCGGCTTGGTTTCGGCAATCAATTCGATGGGCGGTGCCACCTTCTTACTCTTTTCATCCGACGGGACAAAACCGCCCTGGCCAGACTTGCCGTACGAGAAAACCTCCTTGTCCGCTTCGCGGCCAGCCCGATCATCGGCTGGCCTTTCTTCAGCCTTGGTTCGGAACCCCGTGCCATCGCGCATTGCCAGCTTGCTTTCCATTTCGCCACCACCATGGCGAACACTGTCCGCTTCGGTTTTCTTTTCCGGCTCTTTGCCATCGGCAGGCTTGCAACTTTTGTCCTTGGCCAGCAAATCGTCCGCTCGCGGTTTCTTCGGTTGGCCGGCGGGAGCGGCCCAACTTCCGTCCGTCGTTGAACTCTCGCTCCGCTTTTCGCCAGAAGCGGCAACCGCAGCAGGCTCCTTATCGACCTTGGCAATATTCCGGTTTAGCTCCGGTGGCAGGGGAGAGGTGAAGCTAATGATGATTGCCGTGGCCACAACGACGCCCGACCAGATCAAGGCACGCTTGCTGAACATGCCACGCCAGGAGATCTCGCGCCAGGGGATTCCCAGCGAACCGGTCGAGTCCGCCTTGGGCTGGTTTAGGGAATCAGCGGCACGACCGGCGGATGGCTTGTCGCCTGCATCCTCGGAAAGACGGCTGGGCAGCAGCATCCGCCGCTCGGCGACTTCCAGCACGCGAGTGCTGAGGTCTTCATCCAGCTTTTCCTGGGGTAGTTCTTGTAAGGTACAGCCCAGAGCGCGCAGTTCCTCTAACAGTTGCCTAGCCTCTGGACTGGCGGTCAGGATTCGCTCGGCGCGGACTTGCTCGTCGGCGGTCAATTCACCGTCGAGATACGCACTGAGCAGTTCTGTGTCAGAAACGTCGTTCATAATTTGCTTCTTACCTACCGTCTGCGACTACGGTCGCAGCATCACTTTTCAACCGCCAAGACTTCTTTTAACTGTTCGCGCAGTTGCATTCGCGCCCGGTGTAGGCGACTTCGCACCGTGCCCACGGGCAAGTCCAAAATCTCGGCGATGGTCTCGTAACAGCAGCCATCCATTTCGCGCAGTACGATCACCACGCGGTACTCTTCCGCCAACTGGGAAATCGCGTGCCGCACCTGCCGGCAGCACTCCTCGGACTCCAGCCGCTCGCTGGGACCGTCGGCCGCGTGTCGCGGGTGCCCCCGGACGGAGTTCCTTAAATGGCCGCCCGCCAAGGCGATTTGTTCGGCCGATCGCATAGCCCCCCGTCGGCGGTGATGGGTCGCCGCCACGTTGAAAGCGATGCGGTACAGCCATGTGTAAAATGCACTGATACCCTGAAACGACTCCAACTTGAGGAATGCCTGAACAAAAGCCTCTTGAACTACATCCTTGGCATCCTCGGCGTTGCCAACCACATGGACCACGGTATTGTGCAGCCGATCCTGGTACTTTTGCACCAGTTGTCCAAAGGCTGCCGTCTGTCCAGCTAGGGCCTGTTTAATCAGTTGGGCATCGTCGTTCACAGCTATCTCACTGTAAGAGACGCGGGAAGGAACCAAAAAGTTCCCGCGACCTCTATCATCTCCGGATAAGCGACCGATGTCAAACCCCCTCTTCCGGGAATCGTGGAACCTACATACTATCATGTCGTTCGTCGGCCTTGATCGTCGAGTGGTGTACTGATAGCATTGCTGTTAGTATGCCGCCTTACGATCAAGGCCGATTAACGAGATTACCCATCGCCACAATCTTTCCATGCTGTGTATATACCCCAAATTCATGGTTACCACCTTTTCTCGGTCTTTCCTCTCACCATTCTCTTTTCGGAGGCGCAGGGTGCAACGCACAGCGGAACACGACGGACGTTTTATTCGGATTTCCTTCATGGGTCTTGCAATCTTCGCAGCTTTCGGGCTGCTGAACGCGACGGTTCGCGGCGAAGAGAATCCACCTACCAAAGACAAACCGGCGGCCTCAACGGCTCTCCGCCAAGTTTGTGGTGCGGGCGTCTCGCCTGCCTGGTTCAACCACAACATCTTGGGCAGGCGGGACGCCCGCACCACAATTATCCGCAAACCCGGCGGAGAGCCACAATAACCGATCAACACCCGAAGGATTTTCCGTGCGATACGCGAACCTTAGCATCGTAGCGTTCTTTGTCCTAGCCCACCTTTGTTTCGCCGCCGGCAAGCCGAAGGGAGGCAAGGTCCACCTCACACAGCCCATCCTATTCGGCACGCCCGAGTCGGATAAGATTCTGGCGAGCCTGCAAATCTTTCCGCCTGATAATCCCTGGAACACCGATGTTTCTCGCTGGCCGCTACACCCCAATTCGCGGAACATGATTGCCGGCATCGGCCCCGGCAAACCGCTGCACCACAACAGCGACATGAACTGGGTTTTTGTTCCACCAAACCAAAAACGGGTTCCCATCCGAATCGTGGACTACCCGGGCGAGTCGGACAAGGGGCCGTTCCCAATTCCCGACAACCTGCCTATCGAGAACTGGCCGGCTGGCTACAAGGCGGACCTGGACGGTGCGCAACGCGACGTGCTACATCGGGGCGGCGACCGCCACGGCATCATCATCGACCCGACCCGTGGCCTACTGGTGGAGTTCTATCAGGCCCTCAAAACGCCCACCGGCTGGCAGTGCGCGCAAGCCTCGGTCTTCGACTTGAAATCAAACAAGCTACGGCCGGACGGGTGGACTTCGGCCGATGCCGCCGGCCTGCCGATCTTTCCCGGCACCGTGCGGTTCGACGAGTTGCAACGGGGCATGGTCGAACACGCCATTCGCGTCACCGTCCGACGCAGCCGCAAAGCCTACGTCTACCCGGCCACCCACCACGCCGGTCACGGCAACGACCCAAATCTACCCCGCATGGGCGAACGTATCCGGCTACGGAAAGACTTTCCCATTCAGGGATACCCGCCGCATGTCCAGGCCGTCTTGAAGGGCCTCAAAAAGTACGGGATGCTCGTTGCCGACAACGGCATGGATTGGTTCATTTCCGTCGCGCCCGATTCTCGCATCCCACAGATGAACACGGCCTTTGCCACAGTCAAGGGATCAGACTTTGAAGTCATCATTGCCCCAGGTAAACAGACCCCCTCGTCGCAAAAGAACTAATCTGCTGGCGTCCTTTGTACTCGCAAGTCCAAAGAATTAAAGAAAACGATTATGGACCGACGAATCCATAATTGTTGTTTTCTCCAAGAAAGTCTATCTATGCCCTTCGCCTTGCCGTGCTTTTGCGGCCGCGGGGATCGCTAAGGTCGTCGCATTGCTTGATCGCGGCGACGGCGTCCATGAGACGCTCGGGGGACTCGTGAAAGAACTGGATGAACTGCGAGGCGTGCTGCGGCTGTCGCAGTTTCGACATCGCACTCTCTTCGATCTGCCGAATCCTTTCCTTACACACTCTCAGCGTCTTGCCAATGTCGCCGAGGCTCAGCGGTTGCTCGCCCTGCAGGCCGTAGCGCATCCGCAATACCTGCCGCTCGCGCAGGTCGAGATTGCCGAGAATCTCGTCGAATCGCCGTTCAAGGCTGCATTGATCGAGACGGGCACTGGGACACTCCTGGCGAGGATCGGCAATCCGTTCGGCCAGCGTCCGCGATCCTCCCTCCACACCCGACCCGTCGATCGATAGCGGCTTCCTCTGTAGGCGAAGAAGGCTCTCCATTTCGCGAGATTCGATGCTCACAGCGTCGGCCAGATCTTCGGTGCAAGGCACGACTCCGCTGGTCTGTAGATGCCGCTCCCTGGCATGCTGGATCCTGTCAAGCTTCCGTGTCATGACATACGAGGTCCGAAATCCGTTTCGGTGCCGCACGAGCGCACGCTGGATCTTTTGCCGAATCCACCAGTAGGCATACGTTGAGAAACGATGCCCCCGTGCCGGATCGAACTTATCAACCGCTCGCATGAGGCCGAGATTACCCTCCTGGATCAGGTCCAGTAGATCGTCTTGCGTCGTGGCATATTGTTTTGCAATCGATATAACCAAACGCAGGTTTGGTAACATAAAAGCATGACCGGCCGCCTCGTACTCACGGCAAAGCCGGCGAATATCCACCAGCCGACGCGGGAGCGATTTGGGGCTTTCTCCGGTGAGGCGAACCAGTCGCTGCAATTCCCCTTCGGCTTCACGTCGCCGCACCGCGTTGGCGGGCGTTGGATCGAGTATCTTGAGCTGCACCACGGCATCCGTCATTCGTACGACGATGCGCGACAGGCGGGCCAAGGGCTTCTTCAACAGAACGCCCTGGAACCGGAGATTTTGAATTTGTCGTGCGGCCGCTCGGCGGCGGCGAAAGAGTGAGTGTCGGGCATCTCTCCGACTTTCGGCCGTCTGTTGCCGATCCTCAATGATTCGCAGATCCTGGCGGTTCTTGCGCAACGTCCGTTGTAGCACTTTCACGCCCGCCTGCAGGCGATTGTAGGCATCCAGACGCGCGGCCCTATCGATTCCTTGCACATTGATGACGTGGTCGATACGCAGCTTGTGTTCGGCGGCTTTCCTTGCCGCGGCCAACACGACGCGGAGTGAGTAGTCGTTCGCCAGAAGTCGGGTAAGGAACGTGCGACGTGTCTGGCATACCTTTTCGGCGGTCGCCACTTCGTGTTCGCGACTGAGCAGCGGAGTCATGGCGATCTTCCGCAAATACATTCCCATTTCGTCGGGGGTACGTGTTAACATAGCTTTTTCTCCGTGGCTACTGAGCCCTCTCTGTATTGTTTGACGCACTGCGTGAACTTGATTTCTTAATAACTGCAATAAGGAACTGAAGGGTATATTGATGCGATGGGTTGGATCGATCCAGGACCATGTCCCGTGGAGGCTGTCCCTGGGGAGAAGAACCTCCGGGCGTCACCCCTGCGGACTGCGGGGGCTGGGTACGCTCTGGCGACGCTCCGGAGGGTTCCTTTTCCAACATGATTCATGGTCCTTTCAACTCCGAATCACCAGGAAGCGGCTTCCTTGTGTCGTGCGGACCAGGAGCAACACTCCCTTCGCCAGGGACTTTTCGTCCAATGCCCTGGATAGATCCTCGACGTTCTTTATGGGAGCGCGGTTGGCTTCCACGATAACCGCACCGCTTGTCAAGCCCGCCCGTTCCGCAACACTACCGGCTTGAACATCGGTCACAACGACGCCTTGCTCGGCCTTGATCTGGAGTTTGGCCGCCAGATCGTGGGTGAGGTTTTGGGCTTCGATCCCAAGCTTTTCCAGCGTTGCCCCGCGGACGGCATTGTCGCCCGTGGCAACCGCATCGCCTGCCATCTCGGTGGGGCTGATCTTCAACTCCAAACGCTTGCCTTCGCGAAGGACGACCACACTCTGCTCCTTGCCAATCGCCGACTGCTCGACCAGTCCCTGGAGTTCCTGCGGGCTGGCGACGGCCTTCCCGGCAAACTCCACGATCACATCGCCGGCCTTGAAGCCGACCTTGGCTGCCGGGCTGTCTGGACTAACTCCGGCCACCAGGACACCTTCATGCGTTTTCACGCCGAACTGCTGGGCCAAATCGTGGGTTAAGGGCTGGATCATCACGCCGAGGCGAGCGCGATGGACGGCATCGCCGTCGGTCAGTTGCTTGGCAACCCATTTCGCAAGGTTGATCGGTATGGCGAAGCCAACGCCTTCGTTGCCGCCGCTGCTGGACGAAATCGCCGTATTGATGCCAATGACTTCGCCGTCGAGGTTCACCAGCGGTCCACCGCTGTTGCCGGGGTTGATCGCGGCGTCGGTCTGGATAAAGCTTTCACGTTCGTTGAGACCGATTCCACGGCCCTTGGCACTGATGATTCCCGCAGTCACGGTGCCTTCCAGGCCAAACGGATTGCCCAAGGCCAGCACCCAATCACCAACTTCCGCTTCATCGCTGTTACCCAACTTCGCGGCCGTGAGGTTATCGGCACCCTCAATCCGCAGCACCGCCAAGTCGGCCTTGGGGTCGATATGAACCTTGTTGGCCTTGTACTCGCGACCGTCATGCAGGCGGACCGTGATCTCGCGACCGTCACGGACGACGTGAGCGTTAGTGAGAATCACTCCCGAGACGTCGACGATCAGCCCAGAACCCAAGCCGCCTTGGCCGTGGTGAGGTGTCCGCGGCATGTTCTTAAAGAACTTCCGCAGTTCCGGCATATTGCCGAACGGTTCGCCGAACTGTCGCTCGAACGAATCGTCATCGCCCGGCGTCTGGCCTTGGAGCTTTACGGGCATGGCCGCCTCGCTCTTGATCATCACTACCGCGGGCTGTACGGCCTTGACCGCCTCGCGGAAGCCTTGCGACAGTGCCCGGGCGGGGCCTGCAGCCGGATTTTTGCTCGCACTGGGCATGATCGCACCAATGCTTGCCAGCGATGCCGCGAACACGAGGCCGCACATCACCGGCACGACGACGGCCTGAAACGGCCGCCGATTCCACACATTACTTTTCAGAAGACTCATCACAATCACCTTTCAAAACATGGCGCGACACGGCACTGTCCAAGACGCCTTGGGCGGCTGCCGGCCGCAGGTTGGAAAAAATTAAAAAAGGTCGCATTGACCGCCGACACCAGAACGGTGCCGGCCGCTAGCGGTGTCAATACGACCAGGGTGGGTACGGTTAGGTAGGGTCGAATGATGCAAGACTTTTTGGGATTTCAACGCGGTTCACATCATTCGGCTCCTTCATAAATTCGTTACGTCCGGCATAATGCACAGCGTGTGCCAAACTTCGTACAATAAGAGGAAGTGGCTACAATATCAGGAGATCATCGCGTAGAATGGCATGTGCGGCCCTCGTGGGGAAGTTTTGGATCGCGGCAAAACGCCACGGTGGGGCAAAACGCCACAACTTAGGATCAGCGCATCAATAAGTGTCGCAAGAAAAGTAGCAGGCACACTCCGTGTGCCGTCCGCCCCCGCTCGGCGAGGGGGCAAAACACGACAGTTATTGATGCGCCGATCCTTACAGCGGATAACCAAGGGATTCACTATGCGGGTTGCACTCAAACTCGTTCTGGCTTTCATGCTGGCGAATAGCGTGATGGCCGGCATTTACGGATATCTGGCTGTCCGCCGCGAAGTGGTCCTTTTCCAAAAGCGCGCCGCCGCCGATGCCGAAGAGATGGGCCCCGTCGTGGAAAAGCTCTTAGCCGACGCGTGGCGCACCGAGGGTGATCGCGGCATGCGGGAGTCGCTCCGCAGGATCAGCGGCTCCGGGCAACTGCCGTTGCGGATCCGCTGGGTATGGTTCGATGCCAAAGCCGAGGCGGAGTTTCGTCCGACAGCCTCTGCCGAGCAGATGACCTCGATCGTTATTCAGGAGCACATTGCCATCGAGACCGCTGAGCCTGATGGCATCTCTTACTTGCACGTCTACTGGCCGGTGGCATTGACCGCCGAACGCAAGGGCGGAGTGGAATTCACCCACCCCACGACCGAACTGGAAGTCAACAAGCAGGAGATCATCCAGCGCACCGCGCTACTGATCGGTGGCATGCTCTTAATCAGTGGGCTGTTGGCCGTCATTCTCGGAGTTCGTTTGGTGGGACGCCCGCTGGAACGACTGATTGCCAAGGCTCGGCGGATCGGCGAGGGGGATCTGGAAGGCCCCGTCTACCTGCACTCCCACGATGAACTGGCGGAATTGGCCGAGAACCTCAATGCCATGTGTACGCACCTGGCCGAATCCCAGACCAAACTCCGCCAGGAAACCGTTGCTCGGATCACCGCCCTGGAGCAGCTTCGCCACGCCGATCGATTGAAAACCGTTGGCCGGCTGGCTTCGGGCATCGCCCATGAACTTGGCACTCCGTTGAATGTCGTCGCCGGCCGGGCGGGGCTGATCGGTTCCGGTAAGCTCGATGCGGAACAAATCGCCGTGAGCGCCGCGGCGATCAAACGAGAAGCCGATAAAATGACCACGATCATTCGACAGTTGCTCGATTTTGCCCGGGCCAGCACGCCTCGCAAGGTTCCGGTCGATCTGCGGTCGGTTGTCCGACAGACGATCGACATGATCGATTCGATTGCCGAGAAGCAGAAGGTCCAATTGATCTTCGAGTCCGATGCGAATGAGGCCATCGCCGAGATCGACGCCGGGCAGATCCAGCAAGTGTTGACGAATCTCTCCATCAACGCCATCCAAGCAATGCCCCAGGGCGGCCAAGTGCGGTTTCTCGTCCGCCACCGCATCGGAAAATCGCCGGAGGGTAGCAGCGACAGCCCGTCGACTTTCTACGCAGTTGAGATTCACGACCAGGGAGTCGGCATTCCCGCGGAACACTTGCCACAACTCTTTGAACCGTTCTTCACCACCAAGGAGGTCGGTGCCGGCACCGGTCTGGGCTTGTCGATCGCCTACGGTATCGTACAGGAGCACAGTGGCTGGATCGACGTGACCAGCCGAGTCGGCGAGGGGAGTTGCTTTACCGTTTTTCTGCCGGAGGGAAACAAGCCGTGAAGCCACGAATTCTGATTGTCGATGATGAGCGAAGCATGTGCGATCTGCTGGAAACCGACCTGCGGCTGCGAGATTTCACGCCGCGCAGCTTCACTTCCGCGAGAGAGGCCCTGGACGCATCCTGTCGCGAAGACTTTGAAGTTGTGCTGACCGACCTGAAGATGCCGGTCATGGACGGGCTGGAGTTCTGCTCGCGGCTCGTGGTCAACCGGCCTGACATGCCGGTCGTTGTGATGACGGCCTTTGGCAATTTGGAGTCGGCCATTGCCGCCATTCGCGCGGGGGCCTACGACTTCGTCACCAAGCCGATCGAAATGGAGTTGCTGGCCGTTATCCTCCGCCGAGCAGTCGAACGACGGCAGCTTCAGCAGCAAATTCATTCGCTCCGCGAAACGGTGCAGCGAGCAAGCCGCTTTGAAGACATGCTCGGCCAGAGCACTCCCATGCTCAAGCTTTACGACCAGTTGGTTCAGATCGCCGATTCCGACGCCTCGGTACTGATTCTGGGCGAAAGCGGCACGGGCAAGGAGGTGGTTGCCAGGGCTTTACATCAACGTAGCAAGAGGCACGAAAAACCTTTTGTCGCGGTGAACGTCGCGGCACTGCCCGATACACTGCTGGAGAGTGAACTATTCGGGCATGTGAGGGGAGCGTTCACCGACGCCCGCAACGACCGCAAGGGACTTTTCGCGCTGGCCGAGGGCGGGACGCTGTTTCTCGATGAAATTGGCGAGATGCCGCTCGCTACGCAGCCCAAGCTGCTACGGGCATTGGAGGAGGGCAAAATCCGGCCGATCGGCAGTGAAAAGGAAATTGCCGTCAACGTGCGCGTTCTCGCCGCCACGAACCGCGACCTGGATACCGCCGTCGAGGAAGGCCGCTTTCGCAAGGATCTTTACTATCGCATTGACGTCATTCAAGTCGATTTGCCTCCATTGCGAGCACGAGGAACGGACACTCTGCTGTTGGCACAGCATTTCATCGAGCTTTACGCAGCCCGGGCAAAGAAGCAAGTGCAGGGCCTCTCGGAAGGCGTCGCGGAGAAGTTGCTGGCCTACAACTGGCCGGGCAACGTCCGCGAATTGCGCAACGCGATCGAGCGGGCTGTGGCCCTGACGCGACTGGACAAGCTGACGCTCGAAGATCTTCCAGAAAAAGTCCGCGATTACCGCAGTTCACAGGTCGTCATCGGCGGCAGTGATCCGGGCGAACTCGTGCCGCTGGAAGAGGTTGAGCAAAGATATATCCTTCATGTGCTAGAGTGCGTCCAAGGTAATCGGACCCTGGCAGCCAAGAAGCTGGGACTCGATCGTAAGACACTCTACCGCAAGCTGCGACAGTATGGGGTGCTGCGGGATGGGGAGGAATTGTAGATCAAGGACACTCCTTGCTTAGGATCGGCGAATCAATAAGTGTCGCAAGAAAAGTAGCAGGCACACTCCGTGTGCCGTCCGCCCCCGCTCGGCGAGGGGGCAAAACACGACAGTTATTGATGCGCCGATCCTAACTTGGGCGGACCGCTACTGGATAGTGCCGGCCGGCTGATCGGCGTGAACACGGCGATCTACAGTTCGTCGGGCGTGTCGGCAGGCATAGGTTTTGCGATTCCCGTGGACCAAGTCAACCAAATCGTGCCGCAACTGGTTCAAAATGGCAGTCGGGGCTCTTCGGGACCGTACATGGAAACGGCGTTCGATCGAGTCCCGAACAACTGATCTTACCATGCAGCTCGCACGCCACAGCCCGGATCGCGCCAATGCGATCCGGCCCTCTCCTCTTCGCGCGTTGCAATGTCAGGTTGGTTTGTCTTTCGCAATGTTTTCATTGCGCGAAACCGGTCACCAACGGGTGACGCCCAAATGGCGCTGCCCGGTCCATGGGTTGTACCGGACGTTGGCGTGCGTTACGCGACCGGTCCACGGGTTGTATGCATGCACTCCGCGAACGGTGGTTCCGGTCCACGGAGTCACGGTTGGTCCGACCAGTACGGTCCCACCCATGTTCGGGTTGAAGGAATGGTTGGCAAACGACTGACGGCCGGTCCATGGGTTATGATGGACCACATAAGAATGGCCGAACCTTGGGTTGAACCCGCGGTTGACGACCATTCGGGCATCAGTTGGAACGGCAGTCATGAACACCAGCAGCGCGGCGGCACCCGTTACCGAGATAAATCTCTTTCTATTCATCACACAACTCCTTGTTAAGGATCGGCGCATCAATATCTGTCGTGTTTTGTCCCCTCGCCGAGCGGGGTCGGACGGCACGAGGAGTGTGCCTGCTACTTTTCTTGCGACACTTATTGATGCGCCGATCCTAAGTGGGGGAACGACAATAACTGATAACTGATAGGAATTTTGATCACGCGAAACACGGTCAATCCTACCCTACCGACCGGTAATTCTATGGTAGGCCCGATCGCGGTCAAGGGTCCGCTGCAATTTCGCCCCAATCCGGCCGTTTCGATGGCCTTTTGAGCTGGAATTCGGGGAGGGGACACTTAAATTCCTCAAGTAACGGCGGTAATGTTTGCCGATAATGACCACTATAGCGATTGTATCGCCTCTTGCACCAACACTCCCTTTACCGGATTGGGGGGGGGAGGCTACCCATGGAAAGGCTTGTGCGCATGAGGTCTGGTATTCATCTTGCGGGTGTATTCTTCCAGATCGCTATCGGTGCTCTCGTTGGAATCGGTGGCACAAATTTGGCCTGGGCACAGGTTCAGCAACTGTCTCCGCCGGTCACCGACAGCGACATTCCGAACACTCCCGCCCAGCTCGGACCAGGTGAACTGTACAACCCGTCGCAGTTGTCGCGTGCGGATTATCTCATGCCGGGAGTCGGTCCGCGGCCGTACGCCGACTATGCCCCGCCCGGCTTCTATCCGGAGGACTACCAGGAAGCCCCGGGGGTATCGGAGTTCATGCCAATTACAGCCCCAGCGCCGGTCACTGCGGAGGAACGGCAAAAGTTCGTCACGCGCGGGCTGTTCCCCGGCTCGTTCCTTGTCCCGGGGAGCAACACCTCGTTCCGGTTCAGCGGGTTCGTCCGACTTGGCGAGACGTTCGACTTCAACCCCATCGGATCCGTCGACACGTTCGTCACCAACTCGATTCCGGTCGATCCTGTCTCACAGGGGCAGAGACAGAACATGAACTTCAGTGCCCGCCCTACCCGACTGACACTGGACTCCTGGACGCCCACCTCGCTCAACGATTGGAACGTCCACACCTTCATTCAGTTCGACTTCTTCAGCGGCAACCCGCCTGCCGTTGGGTCGTCGAGTAACCCACGGCTGCGGTTTGCGTTTGTCGACTTCGGATACTTTCGGATCGGTCAAGACACTACAGTATTCATGGACCCTGCCTCGTTCCCGAGGACTGTCGACTTTCAAGGGCCGGATGGGCTGGTCAACGTCCGACAGGGGCTCGCCCGGGTAACTGTCCCGCTGACCGACAGGCTGTTCTGGGCAGCAGCCGTCGAGCAGCCGTTCTCGGATATCACCACCGTCGGGAACGGCGACTCTCGCATCCAGGACGTGCCGGACATTACCACCCATCTGAGATACGAAGCGGACCTCGGCCACGTCCAGGTGTCGAGTATCCTGCGGACGATCGGATACCAGCCGGCGGTCGGCTCGGCGACCAGCGATACCGGGTGGGGCATGAACCTGACCGCGAACTACCGTCCGTGGGCGGCCTTGCTCGGCAGCAACCTGGCCGGCAACAGCAATCCCACCGGATTGGAGCGGTGCCGTGTGCTGTTGCAGTACGGGTTTGGGTCGGGGATCAACCGGTATATCCAGGACACCAGCGGGCAGGGACTGGACGGAGCGGTCGACTCTAATGGGGTATTCCACACCCTATACGGCCAGGGGTGGACCGTCTCCTACGAACACTGGTTCAACGAGAAATGGCTCATCAATTCAACGTATTCGGACGTCTCCGTCGGGCACACCGATGCCCAGCCGGGCAGTACCTACGCCGGGGCAAAGTACTTGGCCAATAGTTTGTGGTGGATCCCGGTCAGGAACATGTCAATCGGTATCGAGTACCTGTACGGGGAGCGGCATAACGTGGACGGCCAGCTCGGCGAAGCCCGTCGGATTCAGTCGGTGTTTCAGTATAACTTCTGATGTCTGCCGCGATTCAAGACATTCCCAGGTCGGAACCGTGAGCGCTGAAACCTCGGTCGGCAAGATACCTTCAGGTTGCGCACGGGTTGCGCAGCTTTGCTCGCTGCTTCGGTCGGCGCGTATCGAGGTTCTTGACATCAAGGCTCTTGACCACGATGCCTCGGGTGCGTAGCATTCATTCGTCGCGACTTCGGCCAGTTAAGGACCGGCGCACCAATAACTGTCGTGTTTTGCACATTCGCCGAGCGGGGGCAGACGGCACACGGAGTGTGCCTGCTACTTTCTTGCGACACTTGTTGATGCGCCGATCCTAATCCACGGGATTTGGTACACGGATCCCTCGGTCTTGCGTGACGTTTTATCGACCCGAAAAACGATTGGATATCCATGAGTGCTGAGCTCGGTCTCGTGCTGGCGTTGCTCGCCGCTGCCGTGGTGATGTTTGTCGTCAACAATCCACGAATGGATGTCGTTGCGCTCATCATGATCACGGTGCTGCCGTTCACCGGGGTCATCAGCATGGGTGAGGCACTGGCCGGGTTCAGCGACTCGAACATCGTGCTCATCGCGGCCCTGTTCGTGGTCGGCGAGGGTCTGGTTCGCACCGGGGTTGCCCGGAATCTCGGCGACCTGCTCATCGCCAGGACCGGCAGGAGCGAGATACGCCTGATCGTCCTTCTCATGCTCTGCGTGTGCGGCCTCGGCGCCCTGATGAGTTCCACCGCCGTCACCGCGATTTTCATCCCCGTTGCCCTCCGCATCTCACAGACCACCGGCACCTCACCAAGCCGGCTGATGATGCCGCTGTGCTACGCGGCACTCATCAGCGGCATGACCACGCTTGTGGCGACCGCACCGAATCTCGTTGTCAACAGCGAGCTCATCCGCCATGGTACGGCAGGGTTCGGTTTCTTCAGCTTCACCGCCTTCGGTGTTCCGATCCTAATCTCGGGCATCGCGTACATGCTCTTCGCTCGGCACTGGCTGGGCGGCAAGGACGAGGTAGGGCAGACCGCCGGCGGGGCCGGCAGCGCGCCGCGGCGGCCGAGCCTCTCCAACTGGATCGAGGAGTACAATCTCACCAACCGCGAGCACCGACTGCGTGTGCTGCCGCAGTCGCCGCTGGTCGGCAAGACTTTGGCCGAGATTGACCTGCGTGGCGCATCGGGTGCAAGCATCATCGCCATCGAGCGCGCCGGCCGGTTGTCCGGGACGTTGATCGAGCCCTCCGAGAGCACGGAACTTCATGCTGGCGATGTTCTGTTTCTGGATCTGTTCTCACCCGGCACCCCGGTCAATGCGCTCGGCGAGCGGTTCGCACTGGAGTCGCTGGCAATCCCGGGGATCTACTTCTGCGACCGATCTCAAGAGATCGGCATGGCCGAGGTCATCGTATCCATCGATTCAGAACTGATCGGCAAAACCATCCTTCAGGCCCGGTTTCGCAGCCTCACTTCCCTGAGTGTGATCGGCCTGCGCCGTGGCGTGGCCGCCCAGGAGGGTCGGATACTTGATGAGGAGCTGAAGGCTGGCGACACCCTGTTGGTCGTCGGCCGATGGAAGCACATCGAACGACTTTCTATTGATGGGGCGGGGGTGCTCATCATGAGGCTTCCCACCGAGATCGACGAGGTGCTCCCGGTAGCGGGAAAGGCGTGGTACGCCGTGATATGCCTGCTGATCATGGTGGGGCTGATGGTCAGCGGCATCGTCCCGAATGTTCAGGCGGCGATCATCGGGTGCCTGCTGATGGGTGCCACAGGCTGCATCGGCATCGGCGATGCGTACCGGTGTATTAGCTGGAAGACGATCGTGCTCATCGTCGGAATGCTGCCCTTCTCGATCGCGCTGCAGCGTACTGGCGGGGTTGATCTCGCCGCGGACGCCCTGGCGAGTGTGACCAGCGGCGCCGGATCGCACGCTGTGCTTGCATGCCTCTTTGCAATTACGGCGCTGCTTGGCCTGTTCATATCGAACACCGCAACGGCCGTGCTCATGGCCCCGGTGGCGATTGCGGTGGCCAAGGATCTCGGCGCCTCGCCATACCCGTTTGCAATGATCGTGGCGCTGGCCGCATCGACAGCGTTCATGACTCCAATCTCCTCGCCGGTCAACACGCTGGTGGTTGGCCCGGGTCGGTACAAATTTGGCGACTTCGTTCGCATCGGAACACCCTTGGGCATCATCGCTATGATCATCAGCGTGATCATGGTTCCGTGGTTGCTCCCGCTCCACCCAGTCCAGTAACATCTACCCATCTACATTCTATTCCTTTGAAGGACATGTGTCATGAGTAACGCGATTCCAACACCCAAGAGTCGGATGCAGCAGGTGCTCAACCTGATCGAGCGTGCGGGCAATCGGGTTCCGCACCCCGTGGTGATCTTCCTTCTGCTGATCCTCCTCACGATGGCCGTCGCCCACGTGCTCTCGATGATGGGCACGAGCATCACGTTTGATCGGCTCAACGCCGAGACGCACAAGACCGAGCAGGTCACGGCCTCGGCCCGCAGCCTGCTTTCGGGCGAGGGCATCCGGTTCATGTACACGTCGATGATCCCGAACTTCATGGGGTTCACCGCGGTCGGCCTGCTGATCGCCGCGATGATCGGCGCCGGCGTGGCCGAGGAGGCCGGGCTGGTCAAGGCCCTGATCCGCAAACTGGTCGTCGTCGCGCCGCGATGGGCGATGACGTACATCATTGTCTTCGTCGGCATCCTCTCCAGCGTCGCGGCCGACGCCGGATACCTCGTGCTCATCCCCCTGGCCGGGGTCGCGTTTTTAAGCCTGGGCCGGCACCCGCTGGCGGGTCTAGCCGCGGGCTTCGCCTCTGTCGCGGGGGCGTTTACGGTCAACATGCTCATCAAGCCGTTGGATGCGGTGCTCACGGAGTTCACCAACGATGCGATTCATCTGGTGAATCCCTCGCTCTCGATCGACCTGACCGCGAACCTCTGGTTCTCGTTCGTTTCGGTGGCCGTGCTCACGCTGGTGATCTCGCTCATCACCGAGCGCGTGGTCGAGCCGCGGCTGGGGGCGTACAAGCCTTCCGAGGCTGGCGGGGAACCCGAGGCGGGCGTCTCGCCCGAAGAAGCCCGGGGCCTGCGATTTGCAGGTCTGGCTCTGGCGGGTGTTCTTGTCGTCTTTGGTCTGCTGACGCTGCCGCCCGGCGCGCCGCTGCGCGACCAGGTCACCGGAGCCGTGATCGGCAACACGCCGTTCATGAACCACCTGATCGTCTTCATCATGGTGCTGTTCTTGGCGACGGGGGCCGCCTTCGGCATCGGCTCCGGGAAGATGAAGGGCATCACCGACGTCATCAAGGCGATTGAGAAGTCGCTGGCGGGGCTGGGCAGCCTCATCTTCCTGCTGTTTATCATCGCGCAGTTCATCGCCTACTTCAACTTCACCAACATGGCCACCATCATGGCCGTCAAAATGGCCGACAGCCTGAAGGGAGCCAGCATCGGCCCGATCTGGCTGCTTCTGTGCTTCATTGTCGTTACAATGATTGTGGACGTGCTGATCAACGGCGCGATCGCCAAGTGGGCCATCTTCGCCCCCGTGTTCGTGCCGATCTTCTTGCAACTTGGCATTGCGCCGGAGGCCGTGCTGGCCGCGTACCGCATCGGAGACTCGCCGATAAACATGATCACCCCACTGAACGCCTATTTCGCAATGGTGGTCGTGGTGTGCCAGAAGTATGATAAGAACGCAGGGGTGGGAACGGTCGTGGCACTGATGTTGCCCTACGTCATCGGCATCTCGGTCATCTGGACCGCGCTGTTTGTCGTGTGGTATTTGCTTGGAATTCCGTTTGGTGTGTAGTGATCCTACCTACCCCCAACAACTTGAACAGAACCTTGATACAAACAGAAAGCGACTACAGCATGAGCAGTACAAACCCACCCGTGGACGTGAAGGCCACCGAGGACCGCCTAATGCGGTTCCTGGCGATTGATGGAGTCAGCGGTCAGGAAGCGGCCATTGCCGCCGCGGTCGCCGACGAGCTCAAGAAAGTCGGCGTTCCCGCGTCCGCCATCCGCTTCGACACCGTCAACGAGCGCATCTCGCTGCCGACGCAGATCGGCAATATGATCGTTACGCTGCCAGGCACTCGCCCCGGTCCCCGGCTCGCATTCGCCACGCATCTGGACACCGTGTTGCTGTGCGCGGGCGCAAAGGCATCGCGAAATGGCGACCGCATCGTCTCCGACGGCACTACGGCCCTGGGCGGCGACAATCGCACGGGCTGCGCCGTGCTGGTAACGCTCGTCGAGACGATCCTCAAGCACGGGTTGCCCCACCCACCATTGACACTCCTCTTCATGGTCCGCGAGGAGAGCGGGCTGCAAGGCGCTCGACAACTGAACCCTGCCGACCTCGGCGGGGCGACAATGGGCTTCAACGTGGATAGCAAGCTCGCTGCTGAACTGATCATCGGGGCAGTTGGAGCGGAGAGCTGGGACGTGGAGATCAAGGGCAAGGCGGCACATGCGGGCGTCGCACCCGAAAAAGGCATTTCGGCTACGCTGGTGGCAGCCTTGGCCATGACGGAGGCACATCAAAAAGGCTGGTTCGGCAAGGTGGTCAGACCCGAGGGGACCGGAACCAGCAACGTCGGCGTAGTCGCCGGCAAGGACGGGCGCGCCGTCGGCGATGCCACGAATGTCGTTACCGACTATGTCTTCATGAAAGGCGAGACTCGCAGCCACGACGCGGCCTTTGCCGCGGCCATCACGGCGGGGTATCGGGAGGCGTTCAACAACGCAACTGCCCAGGTAACGGATGACCTCGGCACAACTGCGGAGATAAAATTCAACGGGCGACCCGAGTACCCGCCATTTCGGATTGCGGAGGACGCGCCCGTGGTGCGGCACGCTACTCATGCGGCAGAATCGATCGGACTGAATCCGCACTCTGTGCTCTCCAATGGCGGCCTGGACGCCAACTGGTTCGCCCAGCACGGCCTGCCGACGGTGACCATCGGGGCGGGGCAAAACGAGCCCCACACCGTTAATGAATTTGTGGATCTGGTCGAGTTTGCCAACGGCTGCCGCTTGGCGGTGGCCTTGGCGACCCTCGAAACATGATCGGCGGCACTCGGACGGTCAACCCATCGGCCGCATTATGAATACCGAATCCGCCCCAACCGATACGAGCACCCTGCTCGATTTCATAGTCCGCCTCGGTCAGGCATACCTCGCCTGCGGCGAGCAGACGGCGCTGGTGGAGTTGTACCTGCGCCGCATCGCGTCGGTCCACGGCATGCGGCAAACGCGGGTAGTGGCGTTCTCGACCGCCCTTTTCATCACCGCGCACGATCGCAACGAAGAGTGCGTCACGTTGGCAGGGGCACCAACGCAAGTCCTCCGTCTGGATCAGATCGCCGACGTTTATACGCTGGGCGAGGAAGCCCAGCGCCGCGAGGTGACACCACGCCAGGGTATGGAGCGGCTCACCGAGCTTCTGCGCAAGGCACCGCGGTTCGGTCCCCTTGCCGTCATCGTCGGTCACGCGATTCTGTCGATTGGATTGGCCCTCGTACTCATGCCGGCCCTCCGGAACCTCGCGGCCGCAGCGGTCCTCGGCGCGCTGGTGGGCGTGCTGAAGGTGTTCAACCAGGATAAGCCTATCCTCGCCGCGCCCTTGTCGGTAGTCGCGGCGGCGCTTGTCTCGGTGCTCGTCTTCCTCGGCGTGAAATACGGCCTGCCGGTGGACCCGCAGTACGCGCTGGTTGCGCCGCTGGTGACGTTCCTGCCTGGCGCCATGCTCACATTCGGCATGGTGGAGCTGGCCTACGGCGACATGGTGAGCGGCTCGAGCCGGCTCACGACGGGCCTCGTCGAACTTGTGTTGCTTGCCTTCGGCTTAACGGCCGGCGCGCTTTTCGTCGGGTATCGTCCTGAAAACTTGGTCGATGCCACCGTGGAGTCCGTCGCTGCGCCTTGGGCCGGCTTGGCCCCTTGGGTAGGCGTGGTGGTTTTCTCGATCGGCGTCTACCTCACGTTCTCCGCGCCGCGGAACTCGTTCTGGTGGATGCTGCTGGTGCTCCTCCTCGCGTTCGCGGCACAGCAGTTTGCGGCCGTCCGCTTCGGCAAAGAGATCAGCGGTTTTTTCGGCACGCTGGTCGCAACGCCGCTCGGTTACCTGATCCACAAACGCTTCAAGGGGCCACCGTCGATGGTGACGTTCCTGCCCAGTTTTTGGCTCCTCGTGCCCGGCGCGCTGGGGCTGTTGACCGTCAAGCGACTGCTGAGCGACCCCGCCAGGATCGATGGCCTGATTAGCGTGGCGTTCGCCCTGGCCTCGATTGCGCTGGGCACGCTGGTGGGCGCGTCCCTCTACAAGTGGCTGACCGAGAGGTTCGGCGGGTGGCAGTTGCAGATCGGCCGGGTCGGGCGTTATTTCCGGCGCCGGGCCGACCGGTAGTTCGGCCCGAGTACTCGGCTCGCAAGTCGACTATGTGCAACCTATCCGGTCACTCTGCTTTCACCGCCGTGGCTGCGGTCTCGCGAACGCCAAAGAAGATGGCATAAATCGCCGGCATGACGATCATGGTGAGGACGCACGCAAAGGACAACCCGAACATAATGCACACCGCCATGGCCCCGAAGAACGGATCTTGGAGGAGCGGAATCATACCGAGCACCGTTGTCACGGCGACCATGAGCACCGGCCGCAGCTTGCTTACGCTCCCGTCCAGGATTGCTTGAAAGGGCGACTTCCCCTTCTCGACCTCGATGCGAATCTTGCTTAGCACGATGATCGAGTTCTTGATCTGCTCACCCCCCAGGCTGAGCACTCCCAGCATGGCCATGAAGCCGAACGGTTGTCCGGTGAGCAGCAGCCCCGCCGTCACGCCGATAATTGCCAACGGCACGATCACCCAGATCAGCAGCGTGGCGCGGATCGAATTGAACAGGCACACGACGATGAACACCATGAGCGCCAGAACGAAGGGGAGGGATCCTGCCAAGGCGGTGCGGGCGTTTCGGGAATCCTCGTACTCACCGCCCCAGTCGAGCGAAAAGCCGGGAGGCAACTCGATCTGCTCGATCTTTGTCCGCACGCGGCCAAACAGTTGGCTAGGCAACCCGGAGCGCGGGTCGGCGTGGACGGTGACGGTCGGGAAGCGGTCGCGGCGCATCACAATCGGGTCTTCCCAGGTGACTTGGGCACCGGTAGACACCTGGCTCAAGGGGATCATCCTCGCGGCTACCGGGCTCCAGATCTGCAAGCTGTTGATGGCGTGGACGTCATTGCGCTCGGCCAGGGGCGGACGGGCGATGATCGGCAGGAGCCGCGTCTCCTGCGGGTAGGCTCCGCTGCCGGCGCTACCCGGCTCGCGGTAGAAGCCGACCGCTCGCCCTTCAAAGCTGGTTTGCAGGGCCTGGGCCACCTCGACCCGCGTGATGCCGTTGCGGCGTGCCTGGTGTTCGAGCAGGTTGGGGCGGATTACCTTGACACGCTCGCCCCAGTCGCTGCGCACGCACACAGCCCCGCCATCGTCGTCGATTACTTTCCTCGCCCGATCGGCGATTTCGCGCAGTTTTGTCGGATCAGGACCTCGGATCCGCGCCTGGATGCGTCCGCCCTGGCCTGGGCCCAGGAGAAACTTCTTGGCGATGGAGTTGGCGTTGGGGTGATTCTCGTCCAATTCTTTCTGGATGTCGGCGATCAACCGGTCGATCTTCCTGGGGTCATCGACATCGACGAGGAACTGAACATAGGCGCGGTTCTCATTTTCCGGACTGTATACAAGCAAGAACCGCAGACCGCCGCCGCCGATGAACGACGTGACATGAGTGACGCCGGATTGAGCCTGGATGAATCGTTGTACGTCGCCGGCAAACGCCTCCGATTCACGGATATGACTGCCGGACGGCAGAAAGGCATCCACCATGAATTGCGGTCGGGTCGCGGGCGGGAAAAAGCTCTGATCGACCTTCCTGAATCCGTACAGTGCTGCGGCGAATAGCACAAGCGAAAGGGCCACCACCACCCAACGGAAGCGAATCGCAAGAACCAAGAGGCTACGGTAGGTGCGGAAAAAGATGCCCCCGTACGGATCGCGGCTTCCGGGTGCCTCCCCAGCGATCGGCTTGAAGAACAGGTAGCTCAGGAGCGGCGTGACGGTGATCGACGAAATCCAGCTCAGACTGAGCGAAATCAGGATCACCCAAAAAAGAGAATTGCAATACTCGCCGGTTCGATCTTGCGACAGGCCGATCGCCGCGAAGGCAATGACACCGATGGCCGTGGCCCCAAAGAGCGGCCACTGATTCTGCGCGACGATGTCGCGGATCACCCGGAGCTTGTCCTCGCCGGCCTCGATACCGACCTTGGTCCCCTCGATGACGATAATCGCATTGTCCGTGAGCATGCAGAGGGCAATGATCAGTGCGCCCAACGAAATCCGCTCCATCAGGAGGTCGCCGTGCATATACATGACCAGGAACGTCGCCATGATCGTGAGAAACAACACCAGGCCGATAATCAACCCGGTCTTGCGGCCCATCGCGAACAGCAGCACCACGAACACGATGGTGACCGCCTTCGCCAGATTGAAGATGAAGTCGTTGGTGGCCACCGCGACCGCTCCGGGCTGGAAGTTGATCTCGCCGACATCGATGCCGACCGGCTGGTCGCGTTTTAGATCGTCGAGCTTTTGCCGCAAGGCGTTGCCCATCGTTACGACGTTGCCGCCCTGTACCGTGGAAATTCCCAGGCCGATGGCCGGCTTGCCGTCGTAGCGGAGCAATCGCCGCGGCGGGTCCTCGTCGCCGCGAACCAGCGTTGCGACATCTCGAAGAAAGAGCTGGCGGCCTGTGCTGTCGGAGCCGATCACCATATCGAGCATGTCGTCGGCCATGCGAAAGCCGCCTTGCGGATGCAGCGCGATGTGCTCGTCTCCAACACGCACCCGGCCGCCGTCGGCAACGACGTTCTTTGCCTGGAGCTGCGAGTAAATATGGTCCTCATTGATGCCGAGCTGCGCCAGCCGCTGCCGCGAGATTTCCAGGAAGACAACTTCCTGCCGTTCGCTGAAGAGGTCGACTTTCTTGACGTCCTGCACCACGAGCAACTCGCGTCGGAGGAACTCGGCGTAGCGTCGCAATTCCGCATGCGAGAAGCCCTCGCCGCTAATCGCCAGGAAAACCCCGTAGACGTCGCCAAAATCGTCGATCACAATCGACCTGCCGCGGACCGAGGGCGGCAAGCGTGATTGGGCATCGTTGATCTTGCGACGAAGCTCGTCCCATACCTGCGGGATGGTGTGTTTATTGAACTCGTCCTTGATCACGGCGGTGACGACCGACCTCCCGCGCGTCGATTCCGATTCGACGCGCTGGAGTTGGCCGAGTTGCTGGCAGGCACTTTCGATCGGGTTGGTGACTTCCTTGGCCACTTCTTCGGCGCTGGCCCCCGGGTACGGCGTGATGATCCGCGCCTCCTTGATCGTGAACTCCGGGTCCTCGAGCCGGCCCAACTGTTGAAAGGCCACGAAACCGCCGATGAGGACGAAAGCCATGGCCACGAAAACCACGCGGTTATTTCGGACGGAGTATTCGCCGGCGTTCATAGCTGGCCGCCTCCGAGTCCGTCGCCCAGGTCGCGGACTTTCATCCCTTCGCACAGGTGAGTCACCCCTGCCACGGCGATGCGGTCGCCCGCTTGCAGGCCGTCCACAATTTCGATCTGGCCGCCCGTTGCCTCTCCGATTTTCACCGGGCGGCGCGCGATGGTTTGATCCGGCCTGATGACCCACGCCAGTTGCTCCCCCGTGGCTTCCTTGAGAACGGCGGAGATCGGCACAAGGACACGGCTACCAAGTATTTTTGCGCGGCGATAGGTAGCGGTGACGGTGGCCGTCATGCCGGGGAGCACATTGATGCCGGGCACCGCCTTCATGGCAACGCGAACCTTGAAGGTTTGCGTCGTCGGATCCGCCGACTGCGCAACCTCTGTGATGTGTACCGGAAACTCGAGCCCGGGCACCCCGCTGAACTCGGCGACCATCTGCACGATGTCCGCCGAGCGAATGTCGGCGGCCATGACCGTCTCCGGCACGTCCACGGCGACCTCGATTTCGTCGACGTTCTGGAACTTGACGACCGGCTCATTTACCCGGATGCTCTGCCCCTGATTGACGAAACGCTGGGCGATGACGCCGTCGTAGGGGGCGCGGAGCGTGCAATCCTCGAGTTGCAGGTTTGCTTCGACCACACGGCCCTCTAGCCCGCGGACTACGGCCTCGCTGGCCTCGATGTCCTCGGCGCGGGCAATCGATCCCTTCTCGAGCATTTGGAGGGCAGCCTTGTGGTCCTCTTGGGCCACGCTCAGGGTGGTTTCGGCAAGGTCGTAATCCGAGCGCGAGATGGCACGGGACGGGAGCAGTTGCACGGCGCGATCGAACTCCGCCCGCGCGTTGGCGAGTTTTGTCTCGGCCGCCCTCGCCTGCGCTTCCAATCGCAGTATCTGCTCGGGCCGTTCCCCCGACCGCATGGCCTTGAGGACCGCCTGGGCCTGGTCCAGTTGGCCTTGCATCGCCTTCAGCCGGGCCTTGTATTCATCCTGCCTGAGTTGGGCGACCACCTCGCCCTGAGCGACTTTCTGCCCCTCCTTGACAGGTAATTGGAGCAATACGCCGGGCACCTGAAATGAGAGCACGGCCTTCTTCGAGGCTTCAACCTTTCCGGGGAATGCGCGGACACGCGACTCTCCGCCAGATACCACGACCATCGTTTTAACCGGACGAGCCACCTCGGAACGTGGCGAGACCGGCCGTGAGCAACCCGCAGCAAGGCAGATCATTGACAAAGCGATCGGCAGGCCTTGACCTAGTCTCCGGTAACTGCAATCGTTGGCGTTCATGTCTGCTTTACTCCTTCACGGTTCTGTGTTTTGTCGCTCGGCACTTCGCCGGGTTTGTAATCCGGCAGCACCTGGGAAGGGAAGATTGCCAGCAAAGACAGGGCACCCAGTGCAAGAAAGGCGATCTTGAGAGCGCGGAGGCGTGCCCCCTCGTTGATGTTAATCGCTTCAGTGACCTGTTCGGGCGTGGCGGTCGTGCTCTTCAATCTCTCTTCCAGCCGGGTGTTGCTGAGGAAGTTGATGCTATTCAGATCCACCTGCTCCTGCAACTCGGGCGTAATGACCGGATTCGCGGTCAAGCTGCTCATGACGCTGGCACTCAACACGCCAACCACGAGCGCGCCCATGACGGCAGTGCCTACGGAGGCGGCGAGGTTGCCGGCAGTGCCCCGCAGCGCGCCGACATCGGCCGACAGCTCCTTGGGCGACGAGGTGACCAGCACGTTGAAGAGCAGCGTCACCAAGGCACCCTGGCCGATGCCGAACGCGACGAGGCCGAGCAACACGGGGAAAGTGCTCCAGTTATTGCTGACGACGAAGGCCAGCCAAAAGGCCCCGGCGGCCACCAGCGTGAAGGAGTAACTGGCGATCTGGCGCGGAGTTAACCGATCGTAAAGTTTGACGATCAAAATCGCGGTGAAGAATACCGACAGGTTGAAGGGCATCATTGCGATCGCGGTCTGGAAGGCATCGCGGCCCTGGACAATCTGAATGTAAAGCGGCACCGAGAAGTTCGTGGCCGCCTCCATGCCCACGATGAGAAACATCATGAGGACCGTGGCCCGCTCCTTGGCGGATTCCACCACCTCCAGCGCGAAGAGCGGCATCTTCTTGTCGGCTTCGCGCTTGCGGGTCCAGACGAGGAAAGCCGAGCCGATCACGATGCCAACGATGATCATCATGGGCGCCGGGGAAACACCGAGGATATCGAACGGTGCGGCCGGCCGCGCCAGAAACAACCCCCAGTTTCTGACGTTGTTGAAGCCGAAGCTGATGAGGATCACGGCCGATGCCGCCAGTATCACGCCCAGCACGTCAATCTTTACCTCGGGCCGGGCTTTGGACGCCTTGAGCTTGAAGCTCAGGATGAGAATGGCGGCGGCGTGAACGATGAGGAGTCCGAACGCGGCACGCCAACTGACAAACCGTTCCAGAGTTCCAATGATCAGAAACGCCAGCACCCCCGCCATGGCCCGTGCCGAACCCAGCCACCCCAGCGATTTGGCCTGCTGCTTGCCGCGGTAGTGGTTCGCAATCAGCACGACCAGCGTGGGAACCAGGGCAGCCCCGGCCAAGCCAGCGAGGCATTGGGCGGTCAGCATCACGCCCACGGTCGGGCTGATCACCATGAGCACCAGTGCCACGAGGAAGAGGGACACCGCCGCTTGAAAAAACAGCCTCGATCCGTAGCGCTGGCCGAGCTTGGCACCGAGCATGATGAAGCCGGAAACGCCGAGCGAATACATCACGATCGCCGTCCCCACGGTCGTGGGGGGAGTGTTAAAGCTGGCGACCATCCCGCCCATGGAGACCGGCAGGGCGGCCACGTTGAAGGACATCAACGCCTGGCCCATGGCGATGACGATCATCGGAAGCCATGAATCCTGCTCGCCTACTTCCGCCGTTTTGGATGAAAAGGTTTGTGTTGCCATGACGCATGGGGCTCCGGATTGGGTTTGGGGGTAGGGTCGAACGGCAAACCGTTCGGGCCGAAATGCAGACAAGTCCTCTTAAACATCGGGTTTCGAGACGAATAGGTCCATGCCCAGTCGTTCGGAAAGGAACTTGGCAACAAGCTGACCTTTGACGCTGTTGCCGGCACTGTCGAGTGGCGGGGCAAATGTCCCCAGTCCGCCTTTTCCCGGAGAGACCGTAACGATTCCGCCGCCGATGCCGCTCTTGCCCGGCAGCCCGACGTCGAAAAGCCAGTCGCCCGAGGTCTCGTACAGACCGGCGGTGGTCATCGCCGCCAGCGTGTAGTGGCAGACTGCCGGGTCAACCACCCGCTCCTTGGTGAGCGGATTGACGCCACCATCAGCCAGCGTAGCGCCCATCACCGCTAGATCTTTGGCACTCACGTTTAGCGAACACTGTTTGGTGTACAGGTCGGTCGCCTGCGCCGGGTCCGTGTAGATCCGGCCGTAGCTCTGGAGCAAGCGGGCGATGCTCTGGTTCCGGTAGTTAGTCTTCGTTGCGGAGGCGTACACCTCGGCATTGAGCGGAAGTGTTCGGCCGGCGAAACGAGACAAACCGTCGTGGATAAACCGCCACTTGGCGTCGGTGGTCGTACCCGGTACAAGGCTTGTCGACGCGATGGCTCCCGCATTCACCATCGGGTTCGTCATTCCGTTTGCATTCCGCTCGATGGCCGCGAGCGAGTTGAACGGGAGCCCTGTCGCATTCACCCCGAGCTTCTGGCGGACTTCCTCCGCGCCCAGCAACTGACAAACCAGGGCGAACACGAACGGCTTGGAAACGCTCATGATCGAGAACTCATATTCCGCGTCCCCGACAGAATATACAGTACCTTCGGTACCGACCACGCACACCCCGAACAGATGACTCGGCACGTTTGCCAACGCCGGGTAAACCTCCGAGTTTTTTCCTTCCGCGTTTGATTTGAAGCGAACGTGCGCTTGTGCCACGAGAGTCCGCACCTGCTCGGCAGGTGGCAAGTGGCCGTTCGAGACGTACCACGGTGCTGCTGTTTCATCACTTGGGATTTGCGTGTTCATACAGCACTCCTTTCGTCCGCACAACAAGCGGAACATTCCTAGACTGTACTTCCCGGAGACTTCCGCCGGCGAGATCCGATTGGTGAATAGCCCAGAGTCCCGGGCGATAGCCAGGAACCACAAAGCGACTTTTTATGTTATGCAGTTGGTAGGCGGCTGGTCAAGGCCCTGGCGAAAAGATTTTTTCAATGCTGAGTCCTTCATGGTGTCCCTCGGCTGTTGCACGACTGACAGCGGTAGGATGCAGAATGGAATCCCCTCTCTGAGGCTAGTGAAAACCATTAGACAATGCTTCGGTCTTTCCTTATGGGTCTATCAGGTTCGCGGGGATTATGCGTTCTGAGGGTTCCTCCTAAGGTTAAAGGTGGATGAAAGAGCAACGACAAACAGTCGACTCGACTTCCCACCTCCAAAATACACCCTCAGAAAAGGAAGCAACACACCATGGGCCTCCCATTTCCACCATCCCTTGCCACCTCTCCGCGCGACGATCGCACGTTTCTGCGTAAGCATTGGTGGGTATACTTCGTTTTTGGTATGGTGTCGGTCTTCGTCGGCATCCTGGCCATCGGTTCCCCCCACGTTGCGACGTTGAAGACCGTGGTCGTCATCGGAGCCCTGATGTTGGCAGTTGGGATCACGGAGATCATCCACGCGGTTACGGTGCGCAACCTGAAGGGCTTTGCAATGCACCTACTCAGTGCCGGCCTTTATCTGATCGTCGGAGTGTTCCTGCTCGAGGGCCCCGAGCAAGCGATGGCCGTCCTTACCCTGCTGTTCGCGGCATCCTTCTTCGTGGGCGGCGCGCTTCGCATCATTTTTTCGTTTGTCGAGCGTTTCCCAGCCTGGCCGTGGGTCCTGCTCCACGGTGTTGTCGATCTGTTCCTCGGCGTCCTTATCTGGCGAGGGTGGCCCGAGTCAAGCCTGTGGGTCATCGGCTTGTTCATTGGTATCGACCTACTCCTCCATGGCTGGTGTTGGATAATCCTGGCGTTGTCCGCGCGGACGTACAACGTGTCCCAGCCTGCTTGAACCGTGACTGATGATGAGAGAGCATTTGCAAGGGACGATAAACCCGTGATCATGCCCTCGCAACTTTCGACCGAAATGAAGTAACCATGAATGCCCCAACTCGGGAGCGCACGATGAAAACCAGACGATCTTTCCTAGTATTTACTGTCGCCGCGGGCGTTGCTTTCGCATTCAGTGGCCCCCTTTCGCGCTCGGCGCATGCTCAGACGGCCACCCCCACGTCGGGGCATTTCGATTCTGAAGGCAAGATGCCCTCGAAGTTCACGATCGAGCTACAGAACGGCCTCCGCAAGACGCTTCCGTTTGAAGACAAGTGTGATTTTGAAGAAGCCAAAAAGGGCTTCATCGCCGCGCCACCGTACAAGCAAATCATGGCCGATGCCGGAAATGTTGCGTGGGACATGGGCAGCTACGAGTTCCTGCTGCAAGGCAAGGATTTCGACAGCATCCATCCTTCCCTGCAGCGTCAGGCTATATTGAACATGGCCTACGGCCTCTTCGAGGTCGTACCGGGCAAAATCTACCAGGTACGTGGTTTCGACCTAGCCAACATCAGCTTCATCAAGGGCGATACCGGCTGGATCGTATTCGACCCGCTGACGGCCAAGGAAACCGCCCGGGCGGCGCTAGAGTTCATTAACAAGAAGCTCGGCAAGCGTCCGGTCGTAGCCGTCGTCTACTCGCATTCGCACGTCGACCACTTTGGCGGCGTGCGCGGCGTGGTCGATGAAGCCGACGTGGCCAGCGGCAAGGTCAAGGTGATCGCCCCCGAAGGCTTCATGCGGGCCGCGATTGAGGAGAACGTGTTCGCCGGCAACGCCATGTCGCGCCGCACGCAGTGGCAGTACGCGATCCTGTTGCCGCGCGATCCCTACGGCCATGTGGATCAGGCGATCGGCAAGAATGTGGCCAACGGCAATACCGGGCTTATTGCACCGAACGTGCTCATCAGCAAGGACATCGAGGAAATGACGCTCGACGGCGTGAAGATGGTGTTCCAGAACACCCCGGACACCGAGGCACCCGTCGAGATGAACACCTACTTCCCGCAGTTCAAGGCATTCTGGGCAGCGGAAGTCGTGACCGGCACCATTCACAATATTTACACACTGCGTGGCGCTCCGGTGCGCAACGCCCAGAACTGGTCGAAGCAGATCAACGCCGCGCTCTGGAAGTTCGGGCAGGAAGCCGATGTGATGTTTGCTTCGCATAGCTGGCCTCGCTTCGGCAACGCCCGCATCCAGGAAGTTCTCCGCGCGCAGCGCGATACCTACGCCAACCTCAACAACCAGGCGCTGCACTACGCCAACCTGGGCGTGACGATCAACGAAATCCACAATGTCTACGCAGTGCCCAAGAGCCTGCAGCAGCAGTGGGCCGCGCGCAGCTACCACGGCGACTCGCGAAACAACTCGCGCGCCGTCATCAACCGCTTCCTCGGTTTCTACGACGGCAACCCGGTCAACCTGATCCCGCTGTCGCCCAGGGATTCGGCGCCGTTGTACGTCGAGATGATGGGTGGTTCGGCGAAGATCATGGCCAAGGGCAAGGATCTGATCGCCAAGGGCCAGTACCTACAGGTCACCGAGATCCTCAACAAGCTGGTGTTCGCCGAGCCGCAGAACCAGGCGGCCCGCCGCATGCTTGCGGACGCCTACGAGCAATTGGGCTACCAGGCCGAGAGCTCCAGCGTACGCAACAGCTTCCTGCAGGGTTCTTACGAACTGCGCAACGGTCTGCCCGGCGGCACGCCTCAAAAAAGCACTGGGCCGGATGTGGTGCGCGCTATGTCAACCGAGATGTGGCTTGATTTCCTGGGCATCAGCATGGATCCGAAGAAGGCCGACGGCATTCGCTTCACTATCAACTTGGTCACTCCCGACAATGGCGAGAAGTACCTGGTGGAATTGAGCAACGCCACGCTGACCAACATTAAGGGCCAACAGGCGAAGAACGCGGACCTGACGATCACGCTCGACCGCACCGAACTTAACAGGGTGATGATGGGCACCACCACCTTTGACGACCTGGTCAAGGCCGGCAAGGCCAGGTTCGAGGGTGACCGCAAGCCCTTCGATCAGTTGCGGGGCCTGTTAGTCTCGTTCACGCCAAACTTTGAGATCCTGCCTGGCACGGCGCCGAAAGCACCGGCCAAGAGCCTTGAACCGTTCGTGCTACCCGACATGTTGGACGGCGACTGAGTTTGGCAAAGGGCGCCGTGGACGCAGTGGACTAAGTGTTCCTGCTCGAAGCGTAAACGAGTGGGTTTGAATAGTGGATACCATTTTAATTTATGGAGGCTTCAAATGGCTACAAGTATGGTTTTCCGTAGTTTTGGGTGGGCAGATCACGATGAAATGAAGCGGAGTTGGGGATGGTTCTTCGCGATGGGCGCGATCCTTATTGTACTCGGCCTCGTCGCTATCTCCTTTTCTTTCGTGGCCACGCTTGCATCGGTGGTCGCGTTCGGTTGGTTGTTGGTATTCAGCGGCGCAGTCCAGGTGACCCACGCCTTCTGGCGGGAAAGGAGGTGGAGCGGCTTTTTTGTTGACCTCTTTGCCGGTGTTCTCTCGCTTGTCGTGGGTTTCATGTTCCTGGCCAATCCCTTGGTTGGCGCCAAAACGCTGACATTGCTGATTGCCATGTTTCTCTTCATCGGTGGAGTGGAGCGCGTGATTGTGTCACTGACCAGCGACTTCCACCATCGGGTATGGCTCTTCCTCAACGGCGCGATCGACGTAATGCTTGGCGTAATGATCTGGCGAGAGTGGCCTTTGACCGGCCTGTGGGTCATCGGGCTCTTTGTGGGCATCGACATGCTTCTAAGCGGCTGGTCGATGGTGATGCACGGAGTTGCCGCGAAAGCGTTACCGGAACAAGCCGGATAGGCACGGTCGGAGGGTTCGCGTTGCTGCAAGAAAAGCAGAGCGAGTACCACCGTCCCATGCTTTGGTTCGTGCGGTTCGGAAAGCAATGCGAGGAAATATCTTCCCGGCAGGAAAAATAATCATAATGTTCGTGTCGTTCTAAGCACTTGGGGGGTTCCAAGCCGCGGATCTGTTTTCGTTGTAGATGTCAACCCAGAGAGGAATTCTACTCATGCGCAGCCTCACCATTACAGTAGGACTCGCGATCGCCTTACTTGCCGCGGCGGTCACCATGAAGGCCCCAAGTGCGGAGCCCGAGGCACCGTCGATGAAAGCCGCTCCGGCGGCCGTAATCGCCGCCCAGCCGGCGCGTCAGGCGGATGAACAGGCCATCCGGGCTGTCGCCGCCACCGTGGCCAATACCTATAACGCCCACGACGCGGCCGCGCTGGCGTCCCTGTTCACCAAGGAGGCCGAAATCGTGAACGAGGACGGCACCGCTTTCCAAGGCCGCGCGGTGATCGAGCAGACGTTCGCCCGGATATTCCAGGAACACCCCGAGTCGCGGATGGAGATTTCCGTTCAGTCCATTCGCTTCGTGAGCCCGGCGGTGGCGATGGAAGACGGGACGACGACCGTGACGCACCGCGCCGGCGAGCCGGCCGAGCACAGCCGCTACACCGGGGTCCATGTGAAGCAGGACGGCAAGTGGCTGATGGCCAGTGCCCGGGACCTCCCCGACGAGGATTCGGAGGCGGAGGACGAGCTTGAGCGGCTCGATTGGCTCGTGGGTGAGTGGGTGGACGAGAGCCCGGATGCGCTCATCCGCACGTCGTATCGCTGGACCGATAATCATCGCTTCCTGCTCAGCGAATTCACCATCGAGATCGGCGGCCGGACGGCCATGAACGGCTCGCAGCGAATCGGCTGGGATCCGTCGGCCAAGGCGATTCGCTCCTGGGTGTTCGATTCCGAAGGCGGTTTTGCCAAAGGCGTTTGGGCCAGGAACGGCAGCCAGTGGATCGTGAAAATGACCGGCCTGACGCGCGACGGCAAGACGGCTTCCTCCACGAACGTCATCACGCGCGTCTCCAAGGACCGCGCGACGTGGCAGTCGCGCGACCGGATCGTCGGAGGGGAAGTCACCCCGGACGTGGAGGCAATTCCCATCGTCCGCAAACCACCCATGCCCAAGTGAGCCGCAACGGCGCGGCTGAAGTTCTCTGAAAGGAACTGCCCATGAGAATGTTCAAGGTAATCACTGTGTTGGTAGTCGTTGGATCGTTTCTCCCGGCGGAGGCATTTGCCGGCATCGGCGGAGACCGGGGAGGTGGCAGGGCGGGAGGAGGCGGAGGTGCCGGCCGGGCGGGAATCTCCGGCGGAGCGGGCGGCGCAAGCCGGCCTGCCGCAGGACGCACGCCTTCGTTCAGCACGCCGCGCCCGGCAGCCGATGTGTCGCGGCCCAGTGCGGGCGTGTCGCGCCCCAGTGCGGGCGTGTCTCGCCCCAGTGCGGGCGTGTCTCGCCCCAGTGCGGGCGTGTCTCGCCCCAGTGCGGGCGTGTCGGGGCCCAGTGCGGGAACTAGGCCCCCGCTTGCACAGACTGGCGTGGGCAATCGTCCCTCAGCCCTGCCCGCTAGTCGTCCCGGCGTAGCCGACCGGCTGAACTCGGGTAACCGCCCGGGTGTTGCAGATCGACCGAGCATCGGTAATCAACCAGGCATTGGAGAACGACCAGGCATCAGTAACCGACCGAGTATCCCTGAGCGGCCAGGCACTGGCATTCGACCGGGCATCCCTGAGCGGCCGAGCATTGGAAATCGGCCAGGCATCGGCGACCGACCAAGCATTCCTGATCGACCAAACATCGGCGACCGACCAAGCATTGGAGATCGACCGGGCATCGGAGATCGACCAGGCATCGGAGATCGGCCAGGCATTGGAGACCGACCAGGCATTGGAGATCGACCAGGCATCGGAGACCGACCAGGCATTGGAGATCGACCAGGCATCGGAGATCGACCAGGCATCGGAGATCGACCAGGCATTGGAGATCGACCAAGTATCGGAGACCGACCAAGCATCGGAGATCGGCCAGGCATCGGAGATCGACCAAGCATCGGAGATCGGCCAGGCATCGGAGATCGACCAGGCATCGGCGACCGACCAGGCATCGGCGACCGACCAGGCATTGGAGATCGACCAGGCATTGGAGATCGACCGATCTTCGGAGGCGGCAACCAGATCAACGTCATCAACCGTCCGAACTACGGCAACTGGTTCCACGGCACCTGGCACGGCAACTGGGGCCATCCCTGGTATCGCCGCCCCGCCACCTGGTGGACGGCTGGCTATTTGGCCGGCCGCGCCGTCAGTTCGGCGAGGACTCCCTGGGCCTGGGGGTATTGGTCGTACTACAACCCGTTCGCCACAGGCCCGGTGGTCGTCTATAACACGACGATCGACTACTCGCAGCCCCTTCTGCTGGCGCAACCGGTCGAGCAGCCCGCGCCGGTCGCCGGCGAACCCACTCCCGAGGAGCTTGCCGTACAGCTCTTGGACGCGGCCGTCGAGGCCTTCAGGCAGGGTGACCATGAGGCCGCGCTGGCGCAGGTCGATCGCGCCGTCGCTTGGCTGCCTAGCGACGCCGTGCTGCACGAGTTCCGTGGGCAGACGCTTTTCGCCCTACAGCGCTACAAGGAAGCCGCCGTGCCGCTCCACGCGGTGTTGTCCGTCGGCCCCGGCTGGGACTGGACGACGCTCAGCAGCCTGTATCTCGATATCGACGTTTACACGGCGCAGCTCCGCGCACTAGAACATTTTGTCAAGAATAATCCCCAGTCGGCTGAAGCAAGATTCGTGCTGGCTTATCAATACCTGACGGCCGGGCACACGGAGGCCGCAGCGACGCAACTCGAGGCGGTGGTACAATCGAATCCCAGGGACCAAGTGTCAGCCCAACTTCTCCATGCGTTGACGACTCCGGCGGCCGCCGAGCAACCGCCCAGTCAACCGACCGCTCCGGCGATGCCGATCGACGCTGCCGGCCTCGCCGGCAATTGGAAGGCAATCCGCCCGCATGAGGCAACGATCTCGCTGGACCTCGCCAAGGACTCGACGTTTACTTGGAGACTAATGCAAAACGACAAGCCCAAGGAGTTTAGCGGTACTTACCTCGTCGCCGATGACCTCCTGATCCTCAGGCAGGGGAACCAGGCGGCGATGACGGCACAGATCACTTGGCTGGCCGCCGACCGCTTCAACTTCCGGCTGGGAGATAATGATTCGAGCGACCCGGGATTGACTTTCACGAGATGAAACCCCAGATTGTCCTTGCGTTCCGGTCTGCCTGACTGGAGTGGTGATCCGGACGCGAACATCGTCGGGATGTGGGCGAATGTTTGCCCTGAGTGAAACCGTGTCTGGTAGGGAGAGTGCATTTTGGCACAGCAGTATTACTTTGTCAGTGACCTGCACATGGGTGGCGACGCCCAACTGCAGCATTGCGATTACACGAACGAGTTTATCGCCTTTCTCAAGGAACTGGAAAAACAGAGCCCCGAAACCGAATTGCTGATTGTCGGCGACACGTTTGGGTTTTGGGAATTGACTCAAGTCCGTGGCGAAGCCAAGCTCGATCATATCATTGCAGCGCACCAGTCCATCTTCGATCAGTTCAGAGCCACCGGCGCGCAAATCAAAGTGACCTTGATGGTCGGCAATCACGACTATGATCTGGCTTGCAATCCCGTTTTTGCCGATAAACTTCGAGCCTACAATATTCACCTGGACACGAGTCTTGTCCTGATCCGCGCCGTGGGTGACAAAAAGATTTGGATTGAACATGGCCAGCAACGCGACGAGTTCAATGCTTTGCCCGACTATGGCAATCCTCATGCCCTTCCTGCCGGGTACTTCATCACGGAGACTTTCGTCAGCGGGGCCAGCCGGCATTCGGACTTTGGTAAAGGAAATTGGCTCAAGGATATTCGTTCAATAGATCCCATGCAGATTCCCGACTGGATCATGTCGAACTACTTCTATCGGGAGATGAATCCAATTTTTCGCTGGCTGCTCTTGCCCTTCATGCTTGTCTTCGGGGTGGAGCTCCTGTCGATCAGTGGCGAGGTTCTCCGCCTCCTGGGGATCTTTGATTACAATGTCTTATTCCACAATCCGGTGATGGAGAGACTCGGCATCATCAACAACGTCTTGCAGGTAGTAATCTCAATCAATTCCGTGCTTCTGGTGATCATCGGTGTGCCCATGGCACTGGTTCTGCGAGACCTCAGGCGAATCCTGTGTCGTTTTCGCCTGCTCACGAGCCACGGCGTTGGGCCGGACCTCTCGGAAGAGCCTTACCTGAAGGGCGCGCAGGAGGTCTTCCAGGGAGATAATAAGGTCGCCGTGTTCATCTTCGGGCACACGCATGCAGCATTTATTAAACAGTTGGGACCGGCAGGACAAGTGGTTCTTAACACCGGAACGTGGGTCAAGCTCTTGCGCCGTTTTCCAGCGAGCATTGGTTATTTCCCCGCGGTCTACTTTCCCTCCTTTCGCCTTAATTACTTTCAGATCCAGGAGCAGAACAGCCAGGTCGTGATTCGTTATGTTGAAATCCCCAAGAAGCCCGAGCGCGAACTCACTTGGCTGCAGCACCTGGCAACCCTGGGCAAGCAGCCCAAAGCACCGGAAGCAATTCCGGCGAAGACCGTAATGGATATGTGATGGTGTGAACGGTTGCGGGGGACTTGTCACGAGTACCGTCGCAGAGACGGCATTGTGCGAACCGCAAACTTGTTTGGCGGCAACGGTGAGTGGGCCGCTGTGCCCAGAGTCAGTCCTTCTCAAAATGGACGTGAGGTTCTCCGTTATGTACAACAAGCCAACTGCCGTACCCTCGCCTGTGGGTACTCCCGATCCCCAACCTGACCCTGCTCCGGCATGGTTTCGCCGGGTCTGGCACGGCGTCCGGGGCAGGATCCTTGGCGGTGTCCTCGTGGTGCTGCCGATCCTGATCACGCTCTGGATCATTCATTGGCTCTACTCGACCCTTGAAAAGTACGTGATCGATCCCCTTGCACTGCTGGTACTTTGGCAGGTCAATGGGCGTCGGCCTGACACGGAACCGGCTATCTGGTTCGAGACGTACGCGGCCCCGGTGATCGCCATCCTGATTGCCTTGGCGCTGCTCTATTGCTGCGGCCTCTTTGTACGCTCCCGTCTGCGCCAGGTCATCGACTGGATCCTGCTGCGGTTGCCGGTGGTCTCCGTCGTTTACAATGGAGTGCGGAACGTGTTTCAAGCACTGGACAGGCAAGGTGAGCAGCAGCACCTACAGCGGGCGGTGCTGGTTGCGTTCCCCCATCCGGGCATGAAAACGCCGGCCTTCGTGACCGCGACTTGTCGAGACATCGAAACCCAGAAGGTCCTCCTGTGCGTGTTCGTCCCGACGGCACCAATGCCGGTTTCCGGGTTCTTGCTGCTGGTCCCCGAGGAAGAGGTAACGGAGTTGAATTGGAGTCCGGAGCAAACCCTGCAAACGCTCATTTCGGTCGGCCTCACGATTCCCCCGGAGATCCACTACTTCAAGAACAGACCTGATACCGAAATCACTCACATCGGAGAATACAGAGCCCTCTAAGAACCCTGCTTCATCACCGTGCGTGGCCGTTGGGATTTGCAATATGCGTGGAGGGCGTATCGCGGGATTCAAGGAAACTGAGCAGTGTCTTCGCTTGGGGCGATTGTTGCAACTTACCAAGAGCCTCGACCTCGATCTGACGGACCCGCTCACGGGTCACCAAGAAGATGCTGCCGACTTCTGACAGGGTAAGGGGATAACCATCCGTCAAACCGAAACGGAAGCCGAGTACCGCCCGTTCGCGGTAGTCGAGTAAGGCCAGGGCTTCGGCCAACCGAGCCTGCAACTGGTCGTGGTTCATCCTGCACGAATTGTCGTGTATCCGCTGGTCCTCAGTAAACTCTCCGAGACAATGGTCACTGTATTCGCCGAAAACCTGGTCGAGTGACGTAGGCGCACGAAGAGATTGGATTGCCCAATTCGTCTCGGTCGTCGATATCCCGGCAACACGGGCGGTCTCATCGATACTCGGCTGGTATCCGTTCGCCTGGGATAACTTACGAGTAACTTCTTGGACCTTGCCAATCTTTTCGACCATATGGACAGGAACGCGGACGGTACGACTGTCATCCGCCAGCGACCTGGTAATCGCCTGGCGGATCCACCACGTGGCGTACGTGGAAAAGCGAAATCCCCGTGCATATTCAAACTTGTCGGCGGCCCGAATCAGGCCCGTGTTTCCTTCCTGGATCAGGTCAAGCAAACTGATGCCGCGGTTCTGGTAGCGGCGGGCAATCGAGACGACCAGACGTAAATTGGCAGCCACGAGGTCCTGTCGGGCCTGCTCGTAGTCGCGTTGTAGTCGTGTCATGCGTGCGAGATAACGGCGCAGCGTCGCTGGACTGTGCAGGGTAGCCTTCATGAGGCGGCACAGATTCTTTCGCAGACCCATGCTGCGGCTGCGGTCTTGCGGATAGGCTTTGAGTTCGCGGTAGTAACGCGCCAGTCGATCCATCTGCTCGGACACTTGCTCAAGGGTCTTGAGAACCGATTGCAGAACGTCCGTGCGGACCCGCAATTCGTCGAGCAAGCGACTGGCACGACCGCAGCGGACTACGAGCTGTTGCCACGCTCGGCGACGCAGAGTCTTCGACCGCCACTTGCTGATGACTGTGGCAAAATCGCGACGGTTCCGCTCCAGCAGACCCGATACCGTCTTCAAATTGCAGCGCGCGCGTTGCACGATACGGCTCTTTTCCCGTGTGTCACTTACTGAAATCCCGATTACCTTCTCCAGGCGTAGGGAGCCGCAAAGTACGTTCCCCACGGTTCCGGCAACAGCTTGCAGGGCGTAATTTGTAGCCAGCAGTGCCAGGCGGAATCGCGTTCGTGTCTTTTCGATACGCTGAGCCGCCGCAATTTCTTCCCGCCGCGACAGCATGGGTATGTTGCCCATCTGCATCAAATATGTTCGGACGGGATCCGACTGAAAGTCCACCACACCGATACTCCCAATTCTTTGCCCTCTGCTTCGTCCACATATTCAAATCAAAGAGCAAAAGTCGTGCCCACAAGAGAAGAATGCAGGAAAGGGGAAACCAGGCGATTCAGGCTGGGGCATTTTGCCTCGCCGGGGCATCATGGGGCGCGCCGCATCGATATTGGACGGCCTGCGACGAGGATTCTGAGGCAAGAAGTGCAGCCTTTCCTGGTTGGTGCAGCAAGTCTTCTCTACAGTTTACGATTGGCACGGCCGTTGCATACCTCGGGGCATCGCGGAGTAACGTGGATCACTGCCAAATGAACCGGCGAACCGCAAAATTCCAGCTTCGGTCATTCTGTTGTCCGCGCACGCCCGTGCGGACCAGGTAACAACTGAAAAAACAAGAAATCTCCACGAACACAAAGGTAACGCAATGAATTTTCTAAAGACTGTCGTTTTCGCCGTCATGTTCGCTTCGACGCACTTGGCGATTGCAGGCTCGCGTATTCCCCCCATTCCATTTGAGAAATACACGCTTCCCAATGGCCTTCAAGTGATCCTGCATGAAGACCATTCGACTCCGATTGTCACGGTCAACGTGTGGTATCACGTTGGGGCGAAAAACGAACAGCCGGGCAAGACCGGCTTTGCCCATCTTTTCGAGCATATGATGTTTCAGGGATCGAAGCACCAGAACGATTTCTTCGGCCCCTTACAGCAGGCGGGAGGCCGATTGAATGGCTCAACCACGCAGGATCGTACGAACTACTGGGAGACGGTGCCCTCGAACTACCTGGAGATGGCGTTGTGGATGGAGTCGGACCGAATGGGTTTCCTGCTTCCGGCGATGACCCAGGCAAAACTCGACAACCAGCGGGCTGTCGTTAAGAACGAACGCCGCCAAAGCTACGATAACCGGCCTTACGGGCTGGTTTACGAAACGGTTCTGGCGGCCATGTACCCGCCCCAGCACCCGTACAGTTGGCCCACAATTGGCTCCATGGTCGATCTGGATAAAGCGAGCCGAGAGGATGTGGCCGCATTTTTCCGCCGTTACTACCATCCGGGTAATGCCAGTCTGTGCATCGCTGGTGACTTCAACAACGAGGAGGCGAAACGGCTGGTAGCAAAGTACTTCGGGCCGATCCCGGCCGGTCCCAAAGTAGAAAAAGTCAAGGCGATGCCGTACGAACTCCTGGAAGAAAAGCGGATTCAAATGACCGATCGAGTTGGCTTGCCACGTCTCTATATGGCCTGGCCCACCGTGCCGATGTTCGCCGCCAACGAAGCGGATCTGGCAATCCTTGCCGATGTTCTGGCCGGCGGCAAAACGTCGCGGCTTTATCGTGCCCTCGTTCGCGAGAAACAGATTGCGCAGGAAGTGGAGGTCTACCAGGATTCTGAAGAACTTACCGGTCAACTGTTCATCGTCGTGACTGCCCGGCCCAGCCACACGATCGCGGAGCTTAAAGCGGCAGTCCTCGACGAATTGCACCGTATTCGGGCCCAACCGCCCAGCGGGTCTGAGGTCTCCCGCGCCGTCAGCCGCATCGAAGCTCAACGGGTCCGCTCGCTGGAATCCGCAAGCGGATTTGACGGCCGTGCGGACCGGCTCAACATGTACAACGTCTTTACGGGAGATCCAGGCCACTTGGACAAGGACTTTCAGCGATACCTGACCGTCACTCCCGCAGGGGTACAGCGTGCGGCAAGAGAGTATCTCGGGGCGGGGCGCGTGGTCCTGGAGGTGAAGCCGGGCTCAGAAACGAAGATCGCGTCCGACCCAAGGGTCGCCGCAGAGCAAGCCCGCGAGGAACTCGCCAGGAAAGCCGTGAAGCCGCTGGCGGCACCAGCGCCAACCCTGGTGGCGGATCACGACCGCCAGACACTCCCCAAGCCCGGCCCGGCCGCAAGATTTGTTTTGCCGCCATTCCAGCAGGCTAAACTCTCCAACGGGATGAAAGTCGTTGTCGTCGAGAAACACGGCCTGCCCACGGTCGCCCTCAACCTGGTCATGCGCATGGGACGGTCGTCTGATCCGGCAACGAAACCGGGCTTGGCCAACCTGATGACCGCCGTTTGGGACGAAGGCACGTCCCATCGCACCGGGGAGCAAATTGCCGATGAACTGGCATCGTTGGGAGCGAGCCTGTCGATCTTGGCCGATTGGGATTCCTCCGCGGCACGGCTCTTCAGCCTCAAGCGACACCTTCCCCAAGCCCTCGACGTGTACGCGGATGTGCTTCGTCATCCGACATTCCCCGAGGCCCAACTGGTCCGAGCGAAGAACATAGCTCTTGGGGAACTGGCCCAGGTTCATGATGACGCCAACTCGCTGGCGCGTCTGGCGGTCGCTGCGATATTGTACGGTACGGCGCACCCATACGGCCAATCGCCTTACGGCACACCCTCCGTGATTAACGCGATCACTAAGACCGACCTCATGGACTTCTACCGTACTCGCATCCGTCCCGAGGAATCCACGCTTATTGCCGTGGGCGATATTACCCTGCCGGAGTTGATACCGGAACTCGAAAAAGCCTTGGGCGGATGGAAGGCAGTTGCCGACATGCCTTCCGGTGCGGCGATGCCCGCGCCCCCCACGCCGAAACCGACTCACATCCTCCTGGTCGATAAACCGGGAGCAGCCCAGTCGGTCATCGCGGTGACCCAAGTCGGCGTCGCTCGGAACTCGCCCGACTACTACTCTCTAATCGTGATGAACAGCATCTTCGGCGGGCAGTTCTCCAGCCGGCTTAACATGAACCTGCGAGAGTCGAAGGGCTACACGTACGGGGCTCGCACCGCGTTCGATTGGCGGATTCAACAGCCCGGGCCGTTCCTGGCAACTGCCAGTGTGCAAACCGCGGTGACAGCTCCGGCACTCGTTGAGTTTTTTAAGGAATTCCAAGGAATCACGAGTTCAAATCCGGTCGGTATCGAGGAATTGGAATTTTCAAAGGCATACCTCACGCGGGGCTATCCGGCCGATTTCGAGACCCCGTCCCAGATCGCCCTTCATTTGGAAACTCTCGTGGAATACCGTCTTCCCGACGATTTCTTCAACACATATACGCCGCGAGTTGAGGCTGTCACTACCAGTAACGTGTTCAACGTGGCCAAGAAGTACCTCGATCTAGACCATTTGGCGATCATCATTGTCGCCGATCGCGCGAAGGTCGAGCCAAGCCTCCGCAAACTGTCGATGGGAAAGAACATCGAATTCGTTCGGTTTGACGAGGATTTACGCGTCGTCCCGGCAGCAGGATGCCGCCATGCTGGAGTCGAATAATCAGGCCCTCGAAGAGTCTAATCAGATCGCCGAAATCGCAAAACGCTCTACCGCAAGCTGCGGCGGTATGGAGTAATGCGGAATGGGGAGGAATTGTAGACCTTTTATTTTTAACAACGGCGGAACTAAACTAGCCTCGCTGTTGTCTAATTGAGTGATTGTGGTAGCATTGAAACTTGGGAAGGTCATTTTTCAACCAAGGACGTTTTATTATGACGAGCAGGCGATTTCTGTGTGCCGCTTTGGCGGGCTTGGTAGTTTGGGCAATAGGTGCGACGGTTCAGGCAAAAATCGAGGCCGTTCCCAGTGAAGGCCGGCTGGAGGCTATGGATCCCAACGGAAAACCGCTGGGCAACTGTCCCCTGAAGCATACGGAAGTCACCGCCGACATATCCGGCTTCGTCGCCCGCGTGACGGTCCGGCAGCAGTTCCACAATCCTTTCCCGGACAAGATCGAGGCCGTCTACGTCTTCCCGCTCTCCCAGTATGCCGCAGTGGATCAGATGACCATGCGGATTGGCGAACGAGTGATCAAAGGCCAGATCAAGGAACGGGGTGAGGCCCGTGCGATCTACGAGACCGCCAAGGCCCAGGGGAAGGTTGCCAGTCTGCTGGATCAGGAGCGGCCCAACATTTTCACCCAGTCCGTGGCCAACATCGAGCCGGGCGAGCAGGTCGAAATCATCATATCCTACAGCGAAACACTACCGTGGAAGGATGGCGAGTACCAGTTCAGCTTCCCGATGGTGGTCGGTCCCCGCTACATGCCGGGTCAGCCGAGCGGCCCGGCAACGACCGGCTGGGCACCGTCCACCGATCAAGTGCCTGACGCCAACAAGATTTCGCCGCCGGTGACGCCCGAGGGAACGCGCGCCGGCCATGATATTTCCATCACGGTGCGCATGGATGCCGGCTTGCCGCTGCAGCGTCTCGACTCGCGCCAGCACGCCATCGACGTCGAGTATCCCACGGCCGACAAGAGCCGTGCGATTGTCAAGCTCAAGCAGCAGAAGACCCTTCCGAACAAGGACTTTGTACTGGTCTACCAGACAGCCGGCGATGAGATTGCCGACACGCTGCTTACTCATACCGACTCCCGCGGCAAGTTCTTCACCCTGATCCTCCAGCCGCCCAAGCGGGTGCGGCAGCAGCAGATTGTGCCCAAGGAGATCTACTTCGTGATCGATTCGAGCGGTTCGATGATGGGTTTCCCCGTCGAGACGGCCAAAAAGGCCATGAAGTTGTGCATCGAGGGATTGAACAAAAAAGACACCCTGAACCTCATGACCTTCTCGGGCCACACCAGCTTCTGTTTCAACAAGCCGGTGCATAACACGGCCGAGAACCGCAAGAAAGCCCTGCGATTTCTCGATAGCCTCCACGGCTCCGGCGGGACCGAGATGATGAAGGCCATCAATGCCTGTTTGTCTTACCAGGACGATCCCCGCCGCGTCCGCGTCGTCTGCTTCATGACCGATGGCTACGTGGGGAACGATATGGCGATCATCGACGCTGTCAAGCGAAACGCCGGCACCGCGCGGGTTTTCGCCTTCGGCATTGGCGGGTCGATCAATCGCTTCCTTCTGGACGGCATGGCCCGGGCGGGCCGCGGCGAAGTGCAATATGTGCTCGATGAGCGAGATGCGGCCGGCGTGGCCGAGCGGTTCTACGAGCGCGTCCGCACGCCGGTACTCACCGACGTGCAACTCGACTTCGGCGATCTCCAAGTCACCCAACTCTACCCTCAGCAGATACCCGACCTGTTCAGTTCCACGCCCGTGGTGATCAAAGGGCAGTACAAGCAAGCGGGCAAGGGCGTGGTCACCCTCCGCGGCCAGTCGGGCCAGGAGAAGTTTGAGCGGAAAATTGAAGTGAATTTCCCTGACGACGAGCCGAAAAACGATGTGTTGGCCCCCTTGTGGGCTCGCGCGAAGGTCGAGGACTTAATGAACCAGGACTTGGCCGGCGTACAACGAGGCCAGCCCAATCCGGCACAAAAGGAAGAGATCCTCGGCCTGGGCCTTCGGTTCCAGTTGCTCACGCAGTTCACCAGTTTTGTGGCCGTCGAGGAACTGCACATTACCAAAGGCGGACAGGCCCGAACCGTCGCCGTCCCCGTGGAAATGCCCGAGGGTGTAAGCTATGAGGGCGTCTTCGGCAGCCGCGGCCAAGCTGCCATGAATTCCGGGATGGGGTGGAGCAGCGGGAAAGGGAAGGACGGAAAAGGGAAGTCGTCGTCGCTGAGTCGGGCGAGTCCGATGCCGGGATTCGGCCAAGGATCTGGCTTCGGCGGAGGGATGCCTGGAACTCCTCCCCCAGCCAAGACGGCTCGGCTGATGAAAAACCAAAAGGAACTCGCAAATAAAGTGGACGACGTAGAGAACGTCGCGTCGGCACAACAGATACGGCAGAGCAAACTGGCACCCGAACTGCGCGACCTAGCTGAAAAGGTGGCCAAGCAGGGCAAGGACGGCAACCTGACGCTCGGCAAGATCGAGGTCAAGGCCGGCCGCGTTGAGATCCGCGTGTTGCTTGGCTCGCTGAACGACGAGGTACTAGGGAAGCTGAAGGCACTCGGCTTTTTTGAGCTGGTGCGGGCCAAGTCGGTCAAAATGGTCATTGGCACCCTCGAAGTCACGCAACTCGAAACCCTGGCGAAACTCGATATCGTGCTGCGGATCGAGCCTTCGCAGTAGGCCGGATCGGGTTTCAGCAAGGTCGGAAAAAGGGGGCTTTTCCGGTTTTAGGTGCAGAAGTAGGGTGAAACGAGCCCCCATACGAACCAACTCAAGGATTTTGGTATCAGTGTATTATTGTCCCATGCAAAACTTCGATCTTGATCCCAAAGCATGGCTGGCGGTAGACTTACGCCTCCGAAGGGATAATGGCGACGAATGGCGAGTTGTTCGGAACGTGGAATCGCTGGAACATTGCTTTTAGGCTGGCTCGGTTGGACCGTCCTGGCGACGGCGGCGCATGCGCAGATCGATGCGATGCCGATCACGGTGTTGGATAGTCGCGATGCGGTGGTGATTCAGGCCAGTGCCACGGAACCCGTCGCGCAGGAATACACGCCTGGGCAATACGTGCCTCGGCCGCAGCCGATGGTTACCCCAGGTCCGCCGCAATCGTTTGACGAGCCTGCGCCCACCATCGCCCTCGCCCCGCCCGCCGGAACCATTGCTCTGCCGAACCCTCATGTTCCCCAAATGGTCGTCTGGACGGTGCCTTGGACCTGGCAGGTTTTGCCCGATGGGCTGATGTTCAAAAACTATCTGGCCAGCAATGAAGAGGGCCGCCTCGGCAGCCAATTATATTACGACAAGAAAATCGGCTGGATCTGGGACATTAACCTGGGTGCTCACGTCGGCATCCTCCGCTACGGTACGCAGGATCCCGCCTGGCCGGAAGGCTGGCAGCTTGATGTCGACGGCGGCGCGTTGCCACGTTTGGATAGTAGCCGCAGCATGGTATCGACCGATTTCCGCCTCGGATTTCCGATCACGCGTCGCGAGGGACCGTGGGAATTCAAGTTCGGCTATTATCATCTCAGTTCGCACTTGGGCGATCTCTACATGCTGGCCCATCCCGACGAGATGCGGCTGAATTATGTTCGCGAGCAACTGGTACTCGGGGTGGCCTATCGCCCGATCTGCGACTTACGGTTTTATGGCGAAGCGAATTATGCCTTTCACGTGGATGGCGGTTCTCAGCCGTGGGAGTTTCAATTCGGCGTCGACTATAGCCCCGCACAGCCGAACGGGCTCTACGGTTCGCCGTTTGCCGCCATCAATTCCAAGCTTCGCGAGGAGGTACACTACGGCGGCAACGTCACCGTCGAAGCCGGCTGGCAATGGCGCGGTCCCACCGGCCATACGCTTCGCACGGGCCTTCAATACTTCAACGGCATGAGTTTCCAGCGGCAGTTCCACGACCACTACGAGAGCTTGATCGGGGCCGGGGTGTGGTACGATTTCTAGGTAGCCTTGATCTCTTCCGGACTTGCACCGACGGATAAGGAAACCTTGCCCCATTCCTCTGGCAGGAGGTTCTTTGTTAGAACCGACCAGATCAGGTCGTTCTTCTCCTTCATGCGGTGCCCGTCAAATTTACGACTGACAATGACGACATGGATGCTGTCGTCGGGGCCATCGGAGACATCCACCAAGTCATCCTGATCTTTGAAGTAAGCTCCTCTCAACGATTCGCGAACCTTTTGCTTCAATTGAGCGTCGGCCATTTTCGATCTCCTTAAATGTTGTTCTCGATCCAATGCGAAACCTTCCCGACCGCATCCAGGAAATCTTTCGCGTCTTCCGGATTCGACTGGTCTGCGGTGTAGCGCCACGCGGGCACCCAGCGGTTCACCATGTTAAATAGCCGCCAATGTTCCTCATTCTGCCGCAACCGGTCTAGGGTGTTGGTCAATCGCAGCAACAACTCGAGTTGATGCGTGAAGATCGTTGCTTGAGCGGCAAGAATACCCTTACCCTGCAAATCTTCTTCAAGCTCACGCAAATGACGGCAGTTAAACATTCGCATGAGTTTCGTTTTAAGCAGGCACTCAACCGAATATCCGGCCATGTACATGGCACCGCGCCAGCGGACGGAATTCAAAAGTGCCCTCGCATCGTCCATGCGATGCTTGCCCGCTTTTCCCTGTTCACTCACGCCATAGAACAAATCGCGTATCATTTCTAAATCACCGCCAGTTCTTCGTTGCCACCGAACAGCTATTCTACCCTTGCCGCATTATAGGAGTAGTTATGGTAACGTCAAGGTTCCCAGAAGCGTCGCCCCTCCCCTGGCCCGTTGGGCCGTTGGCCCGAAAGGGCTTTGCGTGATTTCCGGAGGTGCATGGAGTAGGGTGGGCCGGGGTGTGGTACGATTTCTGATTTACCGCAGCCTTTCCGGCCGCTGGCCGACGGTGACGGTGAACTCGAGTGTCTCGCCATCGCGATGAACGGTCGCGGTGGCTTTCTCGCCGATCTTCGACCAGGCAACTTGCAAACCTAACTCGGCGGGGCCGCTGACGTTTTTATGGTTCCACTTGGTGATGACGTCGCCGCGCTGGATGCCGGCCTCGGCGGCGGGTGCGTTGGGAAGGATGCCGGTTACCAGGGCACCATGAACGCCCAGCCTCTCCGATTCCTCCGCCGTAAGCTCCTTCATCGATACCCCCAGCCAACCGCGGGCAACCTTGCCCGACTTGATCAACTGCTCGTAAACCTGATGTACCATGTCGCTGGGAATGGCAAAGCTGATCCCCTGGTAGGTCGGACCAACGATCGCTGTGTTGATACCGACGACCTGGCCCTTCATGTTGACCAAGGGGCCGCCGCTGTTGCCCGGATTCACGGCCGCGTCGGTCTGAAGGAAGTCCTGATAGTTGACATGCTCCACGACGGCATGCCGCCCGGTAGCACTCAGGATGCCGGCCGTAACCGTGCGGGCCAGGCCGAACGGATTGCCGATCGCCAAGACCGGATCGCCCACTTCCAGATCGGAGCTTTTGCCCCATGGGGCAGCCGTCAAGTTCGCGCCACTGATTTTCAAAACGGCCAGATCGGTGGCCGGATCGATGCCCACGATTTGGGCTCGCAGCGGCTTGCTGCCGTCGCTCAATTCGACGTTGACTTCCGAAGCGCGGCTGACCACATGGTAATTGGTGATGATGTAGCCCTCGACGTCGACGATCACGCCGGAACCCTGGTCCTGTTCGCGCAATCCTCGCCCCTGGCCGAAGAGGAAAGACGACAGTTCGTCGGTGTCCTGCCCGTCGACGCTGCGCGAGGCCTTCACGCCGACGACGGACGATTGGACGGCTTTGACGACGTAGCGGTATTGTGCAATCGTGGCACCCTTGCCTTCATCGAGTAACTGCCGGGCGACTTCGGACTCGGCCCTTTGTTTGCCTCGCGTGGCAGCGTATTGGATCTGCTCCACAAAGGTTGGCACAATCCACAGCAACAACAAAAACAAGAGCAACCCAAAGGCCCAGCCAAGGCGGACCCCACCGCGATGAGGTTCGTTGCGAAGATCGGGGCCGTAGGGGGGAATCGATTGAGGCGGATATTGGGGATCGCTATGCGGGTCAGGAAATCCGTCGGACATGTTCGCTACTCCTCCAGTTTTGCATTCTGCGTGAAAGGCAAGCGATTCAATTATATGCTAGAATTGGAGGTTTTCCCACGGGAGTCATAGTCATGCGAACATTTCTTGTTACCGGCGGTGCCGGATTTATTGGTTCTCATATCGCCGAGGCCCTCGTCCAGCGTGGCGACCGCGTCCGCGTACTCGATAACCTCAGTACCGGCAATTTGGCAAACCTGGCCGCCTTCCGCGACCGGATTGAGCTGATTGAGGGCGATATCGTCGATGCCGCCACCGTGGACCGGGCGGTCAAGGGGGTCGATTGCATCTTTCACGAGGCTGCCTTGGCCTCCGTCCAGTGGAGTATCGACCGTCCGTTGGACAGCCACGCCGCTTGCTGCACGGGTACGGTCCATGTTTTGGACGCCGCGCGGCGATTGGGGGTGCGGAGAGTGGTTTTCGCGGCCTCGGCAGCCGCTTATGGCGACCAGCCATTGAGCTGCAAGCGAGAGACAGACATGGTCGATCCGCTGTCCCCCTACGCGGCGGCAAAGCTGGCTTCGGAGCATTATTGCCACGCCTTCTCGGCGGCCTTCAAATTAGACACCGTTGCACTCCGCTATTTCAATGTTTTTGGGCCGCGGCAAGATCCGGCCAGCCCCTATTCGGCGGTGATTCCGCTTTTCATCACGGCCATGCTCTCCGGCCGGCAGCCGGTCGTTTTTGGCGATGGCCGGCAGTCGCGCGATTTCGTTTTCGTGGCCAACGTCGTGCAAGCTAATCTTCTGGCGGCCGACGCCCCCGGCGTGGCCGGCCGAACCTTCAACGTAGCCGAAGGCCGAGCGACCGATCTGCTCAAGCTGATCGAGCTGCTCAATCGGCTCCTCGGCATCAACGTCCAATCACGCCACGAGCCGGCCCGGGTGGGCGACGTCCGCGAAAGCCTGGCCGACATCACCCAGGCCCGAAAGTGCCTCGGCTATGAGCCATCCGTTGATTTTGAAGAGGGCCTGCGGCGCTCGATCGATTATTACCGGTCGATCGTGAAGTAGGGAACCGAATGGGCTCTTCCGGTTCTAGGTACGACGGTAGGATGGGCTTTAGCCCGTCTCCAATAGACGCTGGATTGTCGGGCTAAAGCCCAACCTACAATCACGCATGTTTCGCACCTAAAGCCAGAATACCAGCTTTCCAGATAACCGTCTCACAGTATGAACTTGCTCAGATCCTCGTCGTTCGAGATATCTTCCAGCCGCTGCTTTACATAGGCGGCGTTGATCTCGACGCGGGAGCTACCCATCTCGGGGGCCTCAAAACTTAGTTCCTCCAAGAGCCTCTCCATGATCGTGTTCAACCGCCTGGCACCGATATTCTGCGTCCGCTGGTTCACCTGAAAGGCATACTCGGCCAAGGAATGAACGGCATCCTCGGTGAAAATCAGTTCGCAGCCTTCCGTCTCCAGGAGGGCCTTGTACTGCTTGGTCAATGCCCCACGCGGCTCGGTCAAAATGCGGATGAAATCATCCCGCGTCAAATCGCTAAGCTCAACGCGAATGGGAAACCGCCCTTGCAACTCGGGCATCAGGTCACTGGGCTTGGCGCGATGAAAGGCCCCGGCGGCGATGAAGAGAATGTGATCGCTTTTCACGTAGCCGTAGCGAGTCTGCACCGTGGTGCCTTCGACAATCGGCAAGAGGTCTCGCTGCACGCCTTGCCGCGACACGTCGGCCCCGTGCGACGAATCGCTCGCCACGATCTTGTCGATCTCGTCGAGGAAGATGATGCCCAGATTCTCGGCCAGGTCGATCGCCAGGGCGTTGACCTTCTCGGTATTGATCAGGGTGTCGGACTCTTGCTCGAAGATCACGCGGCGCGCCTCGCGAACCGACATCTCTCGCCGCGAACTGTTCCGCGGCACGATCTTCTCCAACATTCCTTGCAGATCGACGTCCATCTGCTCCATGCCCATGCCGGTGAACATCATGGGCACGGACTTCTGCTCGATGGAGAGTTCCACGCGACGATCGTCCATTGCGCCCGTGGTCAGCATCCCCCGCATCTTCTCGCGAGTACGCTGAAAACGCTCCGGCGACTCAGGGCCTTCGTCGGTCGTGTTGAAGGCGGGCGGACTGGGGGCCAAGAGATCCAGTAGCCGCTCTTCCGCTCGCCGCTGGGCCTCCTCGCGGACATTCTCCTTTTCCGTCTGCCGGACCAGACCGATGGCGTTCTCGACCAGTTCGCGAACCATGCTCTCCACGTCGCGGCCGTAGTAGCCCACTTCCGTGTAGCGGCTCGCCTCGACTTTGATGAACGGGGCGCCGGTGAGCTTTGCCAGCCGCCGGGCGATTTCTGTCTTGCCCACGCCGGTTGGCCCGATCATCATGATGTTCTTGGGGGCAACTTCCTGCCGCATTTCTACCGGAACCTGCTGCCGCCGCCAGCGGTTGCGAATGGCCACGGCCACGGCCCGCTTGGCCGCGTTCTGGCCAACGATGTGCCGATCCAACTCTTTGACAATTTCCCGAGGGGTTAGTTCTCGCACGGAAGTTCCTCCACCATGATGTTGGTATTTGTATAGATATCGATCCCCGCGGCGATGACGAGGGCCTCGCGGACAATCTCCGCGGCCGACAGCGAACTATGCTTGAGCAAGGCCCTCGCCGCGGCCACGGCATAGCTGCCTCCCGCACCGATGCCCAATACGCCGTCGGTCGGCTGGATGACGTCGCCGTTGCCGGTCACCAGAAGCGTAAATCGAGAATCGACCACGGCCATCAATGCCTCCAGCCGCCGCAGGGCACGATCGGTCCGCCACTCCTTGGCCAACTCGGTAGCCGCGCGCGGCATATTGGCCGGAAAGTCTTTGAGCTTGGCCTCGAATCGTTCCAGCAGAGCAAACGCATCGGCACTGGCCCCGGCAAAACCGGTGATGACTTTCTGATCATTCAGTCGGCGAATCTTTATGGCATCGGCCTTCATAATTGTATTGCCGACGGTGACCTGCCCATCCCCGCCAATGGCGACAACGCCCTTATGGCGAACGGTCAGAATCGTGGTACTGTGAGATTGCGGCATATTTTCTTTCATGCGAAGGGAACTTTTCCTGCCACCAAACAACTAATATGGCGGAAATGGTCGCCGCCCGCCAGGGACCATGGCCAACTAATATGGCGGAAATGGTCGCCGCCCGCCAGGGACCATGGCCAAAAAACATGCGGCACCCACCCGTAATGCGGGTATTTTTCGGTAAAACCATGACCTACGCGGATTTTTTCAGACAAAATTCTTTTGGATAAATAGTTGCAAAGCAAAGGGCTGGAAAGTATTGTAGATAGATTAGGGTAGTTTTGTGGACACAGAGAATTTCGTAGTCAACGTAAGTAGCGTAACTCGAACTGCATTTTCACATCGTTTAGCGGAAGGAATTTAGTATGGCGCGTCGTCTGGGAATTATTTCGGCAACCATGGTTGTAGCCTTGCTGGTCATGACCGATGGTGCCTGGGCATGCCGGTACATGAACCGGTTGATTAACCGTTGCGGCCATCGCCGCGCGTGTTGCCGCGTCAGCGTGCAACCGACCTCTTGTCAATCGGTCACGATGCCTGCATGTTGCCAGCCCGTGGGTAGCAAAATAAAGTCGGCCGAAGGTGTGAACAAGGTTGTTCCGTCAGGAAACAATTCCGCCGTATCGTCGCAAGCCCCGAATCTCAACGCGCCGCCTGCGGGCAAGACACCTGGCACGCCACCCGAACCGAAGCCAGAGGTTAAACCAGAGGTTAAACCAGAGGTTAAGCCGGAGGTTAAACCAGAAGTCGTCATACCGGAACCGAAGACCGATCCGACACCACCGCCGAAAGTGGGGCCGGTTGAGGTTCCCGCCGAGCCACGCGTGATACCGAAGCCGGACATCAAGCCAATCGAAGCGGTCAAGCCCGCGGAACCTGCCAAGGTGCCGGATAAGCCTGCGGAACCTCCGGTTGATCCCGTAAAGCCACCCGAGCCACCGAAGGCACCTGAGAAGGCCCCCGAGAAGGCACCCGAGCCCAAAGCA
>JBAWVO010000007.1:0-49947 GCA_037147235.1 Planctomycetota bacterium
GTCGGGACGCGGGGGGAATGGGAGGTTTTGGTCGTGTAACCCGTGCTAAAGCACGGGCCGAATACCGCTTCGCGGATAAGGGCCGTAAACGACCCTCACATGATCGACCACCTCTCTTGTAGCACACTAGGGCATAGGGTAAAATTGACCATAGACGAGCATTTAAGTAAAGATGTCTGTTGCTCGGATCCTAATCGGGTATACTGTCCGCGGTTGAGATTGTCCCAATCCATACCAACCCGAAGCGCAAGCGAGGCAACGACTTAGCAACCTCGCTCGCGCTTCGGGTTAGTGTCAGTCTCAACCGCGAGCAGTATAAATCGTTTTTCGTGATTGTGGAACACTCGGATTCGGTAAGATGCGGAACTTACGAGGGGGGGCAAACCGACGCGACTCCGAAGTGCTGAAATTAACGGCTTCCCCCCATTGTTTTATTAACCATAGCTAAAACACCTTTCTGCTAAACGACTTACGTACTGTTTCATAATCACGAAAAACGATTTAGCAGTGACGGTAGGCCGTAGGGTGCGTGGAGCGAACCGGCCGGGAAATGGTGGGTTGCGCACGAAGTCAAGACGCTGAAAGCACTTAGTCGCTGTTCCAGATTAGTTCGCGTAACGCACCGTTCGATGCTTCACCCACCCTACTTCGAGCTAGCAGTTGTGGCCGGTCTCTGACCGAGCCACGCCGCCGACCGAAGGTCTCTAGCTTACCGGGAGACCTTCGGTCGGACGTTTCGGCGGGGTCAGGAGCAGCGATTTTCTGGGGTTGATTAATTTGACGTCCTGCTCCTGGTCGCGTAGCGACTGCCGATGGTAGCCGTGGGTTTTAACCCACGGACCCAGAGCGGCATGCAAACATTTGCGTCGCGTAGCGACGCCTGAATGTTTTCAATCGTCGCTACGCGACGAACGGGTGACGGAATGCCTCAGACCGTGGGTTAAAACCCACGGCTACCGTCAGGGCGTCGCTACGCGACTTAATATCTGTTTTATCAAAAAATGTTTTATCAAAAAGCTTGCAAAGAAATGAGAGGTTTGGTAGAATAAACGGATTGTGACGATTGTATCTAATTTACCTAATGAGACGCAGCAGATGTTTTGCAAGACGACGATTCGAGGATTGTTGGCGGTGGCCCTGGTGGCCTCTGCCGTGGCGGTGGCGCAGGCCACCGATGTGTTCAACATGCCAACCGGGCAGACCAGCCTGGAATTTGTGCCCGTTGGCGATGCAGGCAACGTGGCCGACCCAGCCACCAGCTTCCACAATGTCGCGCGATGGGGCGCGGTGAGCTACAACTACCAGATCGGCAAATACGATGTGACGTTGGGCCAGTACGCGGCTTTTCTCAACGCCGTGGCCAAGACCGACACCTATGGCCTCTACAACAGCTACATGAGTACGGACTTTGCCACCCAAGGTATTGGCCAGAGCGGCAGTCCCGGCAGCTTCAGCTACTCGGTGACGGGCTCGGCCCCGGGCGCGAGTAATATGCCGGTGTTCGCCGTATCCTGGGGCGATGCTGCTCGATTCTGCAACTGGCTGCAAAACGGCCAGCCGACCATGGTCGAGGGCGACGGCACGACCGAGACGGGGGCCTACACCCTGAGCGGCGGCACATCCAACGCGGCGTTGATAGCGGTCACGCGCAACGCGGGGGCCACCTACTTCATTCCTTCCGACGACGAATGGTACAAGGCGGCCTACTACAAGACCGGCGGGACGAACGCCGGCTACTGGGTCTATCCGACGAAGAGCGACATCGATCCGATCAACTCCTTGGCGTTGGCACTCACGAGTACGAACGCCGCCAATGGTTATCTTAGCGACTACACCGACCCAACGAATTACCTGACACCCGTGGGGACCTTTGCGGCCTCTCCCGGCCCCTACGGGACTTTTGACCAGGGCGGCGACGTTTATCAGTGGACCGAGGAAAATCTCTTTGGTGAGGACCGGGGGTTGCGCGGCGGGACGTGGAACCAAGGTCCAGGTGGCATGACCTCGTATAACCGCAACCTCACCCCCCCCACGAGCGAATTCGCCACTGTCGGTTTCCGTGTTGCAAGTGTACCTGAACCCGGTTGCTTGACTCTGCTACTAGTCTGCGCCGTAATGATAGGAATCTGGTTGCGGGTAAAACGCATAACCCTTTTCCCTTGTTCGGCGCGGGGCTCCTGACCTGTTCGGCGCGGGGCTCCTGACCTGTTCGGCGCGGGTCTCCTGACCCTGCCGAAACGACCGACCGAAGGTCTCCCTGGTGAAAGGGAGACCTTCGGTCGGTCGTGGTGGCTCGGTCGGAGACCGGCCACAACAGGGTTCCACCATTTTTAGGTTTGGCCACGGATGAAACACGAATGGAACCACGAAAGACACGAAAGACACGAAAGGGGGGAAAGAGTGGAAGATGAATGACAGGGCGATGGAAAGAATCTTTATCTTCCCCTATCCGCGCCCATCCGTGTCATCCGCGGTTCCTTGCTTTCTTTCCTATTTTTCTGCTCCTCGTATTTCTGTCGAAAGATTTTATTGGTATTCACCGCGAGAGAACACAAAGGGCGCAAAAAAAAGATTCTATTCTTTACTCTACCAGTTCATCTTACTGGCTTCTTCCCAGTGTTCGTAGAGCTTTTTGAGCGAGGAATGCTGTTCGGCCAGCTCTTGCTTGACGGCGCGAAGGCGGCCGCCGTCGCGGAAAGTGCCATGGTCGCCTAGTTCTTCGTTGATCTGCTCGATCCGCGACTCCCGCTGAAAAATCTCGGCCTCGATGTCGGATAGCTTGCGATAGGGAAAACGGCGTTGTTTTTCACGTTGGGCCGCACCTGTTTCGCTGCCTTTCTTGCCGCCGTGCTCTTCCATTCGTGCCCCAGCGGCCGCACTCTTGCCGGATGCGTGATTCGGCGGCTGTTTGGAGTGCGACTTCTGCTTGGAATGCGACTTTCCCGACGGAGCGGATGCCTTGCTAGGTGCCGATCCGGACTTGCCGCGGAGGGCGGCCTGGGGTTTATGGGTCGCAGCGGCTGTCTCGCCTTGCAGGAGAAGCTGATAGGCCTCGTAATTACCTTCGACCACTCGCACACCGCCCGGCTCGAAGACAATCAAATGGTCGGCCACACGGTTGACGAAATAACGGTCGTGGCTCACGAAAAGTACGGTGCCGTCGAAGGCCGCCAGTGCCTGCTCCAAGGCATCGCGAGCCCAAAGATCGAGATGGTTCGTCGGCTCGTCGAGCACGAGGAAATTGGCATCGGCCGCAGCCAGTCGGGCCAGGGCCGCGCGGTTCCGCTCGCCGCCACTGAGCTTGCCGACCTTCTGCAGGGCCGTGTCGCCCGTGATGCCGAAGCGAGCCAGCAAATCGCGGCGTTGCTGTGTCAAAAACTGTTTATGCTTGGGCCGGATGGAATCGACGACGTCGTCATCGTCCGACACGCCAGATAGATGCTGATCAAAGTAGCCGATATTTACGCCCGCACCTAGTTGCACGGTGCCGGCATCGGGCTGTTCTTCGCCCAGCAGGCAGCGCAGCAAGGTTGACTTGCCACAGCCGTTGGGACCGATCAATCCCCAGCGTTCACCACGGACGATTTGCAGATCGACCGCGGTAAACAACGGCCGCTCAAATGCTTTGGCCAGCCGCTGCGCGCGGACGACCATATCGCCGCTGCGCGAAGCAGGCGGAAAGCCCATCGGCGGAAGGACGATCGTGCGCGGCACGGCAACGACTTCGATGCGGTCGAGCTTCTTACGGCGATCCTCGGCCTGCTGATGTTTTGTGCCGTAGTGATTGCGGCGAATGAAATCTTTGGCCTTTTCGATTTCAATCTGCTGCTTTTCGTAGGTTCGCTGCTGGACCAACAACCGTTCAGCCTTCTGTTGCCAATACGCGGAGAAATTGCCCGTGTAGCTATCGACGGTGCCCTGGAACAATTCCAAGGTGCGGTTGGTCACGCGGTCGAGGAAGTAGCGATCGTGGCTGACCAGCAGCATGGCCGCGGCACTTTCGGCCAGGAACGATTCGAGCCACTGGGTGGCCTCAATGTCGAGGTGGTTTGACGGCTCGTCCAAGAGCATCACGTTCGGCTCGGCAAGCAGCAGTTTGGCCAGCATGAGACGGTTCTGCTCGCCACCGCTGAGCAACTCCACGGGCTGGTTGAATGATTTGCGGGGGAAACGAAGACCGTCCAGAACGCGTTCGATCTTGTAGTCGAGGTTATAGGCGTCGCGGCTTTGCATCTCGTGCTGGATGTGGTCGTAGCGATCCGCCAGACGCTTGTGTTCCAGCGGGTCATCGCAATGGCCCAACTCCTCGGCAACCGCAATCAGTTCCTCTTCCAAGGCCATGAGGCCGGCCAGTGCGCTTTTTGCCTCATCCAGCAGCGTGCGGCCGGGTTCCCATTCGGGTTGCTGTTCGAGATAGCCCACATGGAGCGAAGGATGGCGAGCGAGCGAGCCGCCATCAGCCTCCTCCCTGCCCGCGAGGATCTTCATCAGAGTGGTTTTGCCGCTGCCGTTAGGTCCGACGAGGCCGATGCGTTCTCCCGGGCGCAACAGGAACGTCACCCCGTCGAGGACCGGTTCGGGGCCGTAATGCTTCTGAATGCCTTCAACCTGAAAAAGAATCATACACTCGCCGTGGAACGCTCCGCGAAGGTTTCGTCAATCATTTCCCTGATTTCGTCAAGCTGTTCCCGGGGAGCCCTTCGATACACGCCAAGAAGGAACGTCTCGGCATCCTCGAATCGCTGGTTCTCCAGCAAGAAATGCCAATACGATTGTGCCAGAGTCAAGTAATCGTGCTCATCGGGATCGGTCAGACGAAATGCAGACCGCAATGCATTCTCCTCAAGATCTCGATCGCCGAGATGGTGAGCCAACGCCGACAACAAGTACTGCTGATGCGCCGGATCATCGCGCCAGACCATTGCACTATGGTATCCCAGCGCATGAATAAGTATGTTATGGAACGGCTCCAACTCATCCGTCTGTAACTCAGGCAGGAGCGACTCAACCGCATTCAGGAAGAGGATGCTTTGGATATCTCGAAAGAAACCAGTTTCACCGTTTAAGTCAAATAACGCCTGAATATCCAAGTAGACCCATGTACGGACCGCCGATTCGACTAGGCCAGCAGAGGCTGGCAGCAGTTCAACAAGTTTGTCAGGCAACAACGGCATGCCGGGCAAGCCAAGATGTCGATGAATTGTCAACAATTCTTGCAGATCGCCCAAGTCAAGCTCCATCTTGCTGCCAGGACCTGCAAGCTCTGAGTCCTTCCAGGCAAATCGCAAAGCGGCACCGGATGCCCGCAGCAATTCATCCAGCAGCTTCAGAACTTGCCGAAGCGTTGCCATCGACCAATCCTTGCGAAGCAAAGACTGATATTTTTCCTTGAATGAGGGCTTGGGCTTCAGGGTGATGGGCCGACGGATCATCAATCAGTTCCTTGGTGGGCGCGTTTTGACTTTCGGCGCGAAATTTCTTTGGCCCGCCTAAGTTTGGCATTCGCCTCCTTGTGATTGCCCTCGCGAAAGAGGCCTCTTGCCTCTGCTCTCAGCTTGGTTTCCAGAGCGTCCTTCTCGGCAGGCAATAAGTCGTACCAGGGATCGTCACCGCGGAGAGCCACTGATATATGCCTCGCGCCCTTAAACTTCCGCCATGCTCGCCTGCAGCTTGCGGGCAGCGATGACCTCTCGCTCGATTGACCCGGGCATGCGGCGATACTTGGCAAATTCCATGGTGAAGGTGCCTTGGCCCTGAGTCATACTGCGCAGGTCGGTTGAGTAACCAAAGGTCTCCGAGAGGGGAACTTCGCCCTCAATGCGGCAGTTCACGCCGCTAACTTCGGTGGCCGCCACCATGCCGCGACGGGAGGTCAAATTGCCCACCACCGAACCCTGAAAGTCGGTCGGGCACTCGATCTCGATTTTCATCACAGGCTCCAACAGCACGGGCTTGGTGGCGGAAAAATTCTCTCGCATGCAGGTCCGGGCGCAAATCTGGAAGGCCATTTCCGAGCTGTCGACATCGTGATAGGAACCGTCTTCCAAGGTCACTTTCAGGCCGACCACCGGGTAACCGGCGATAGGCCCCTTGTGAACCATCTGGCGAAAGCCCTTCTCAACCGCGGGGATGAAGTTTTTGGGAATACGTCCGCCAACGACCTTCTCTTCAAAGACGAAGGTATCAGGAGAGTCATCCGGCAGCGGCTCCATGTGACCGACAATGTGGGCGTACTGACCGGACCCGCCGGTCTGCTTCTTGTGCTTGGTATTGAACTTACATGCCTGGGTCGGAGCTTCGCGATAGTTGACCTTGGGAGGGCCAACCTCAACTTCCACGCCATACTCGCGTCGAATCCGCTCGATATAGATTTCGAGGTGCAATTCACCCATTCCGGCCATAATCGTTTCGCTGGTCTCTTCGTCGGTCGAAATATGGAGCGTCGGATCTTCGCGGCGAAAACGGTGCAATGCCTTGCTCAGACGGTCGGCGCCATCGCGCTTGGCCGGAGCAACCGCCACCTTAATGACCGGCTCGGGAACGAACATGCTTTCCAGCGTACAATACGGATACTGCGAGCAATAGGTATCGCCGCTCGCCGAATCGAGCCCCAAAACGGCAACAATATCGCCGGCATGGGCCGTATCAATGTCTTCTCGCTGATCGGCATGCATTCGCACAATCCGGCTGAATCGCTCCTTGCGCCCCGTGCGCTGGTTGAAGTAGCTGTCGCCCTTTTTGATGCTGCCCTGGTATAACCGCATGAACGTAAGCGTACCGTAGGGGTCTTCCACGATCTTGAACCCCATGCCGACCATCGGCTTGCTGGGATCGGGAGTAAGCAGCACATCCTTGCTTGGGTCTTCGTGGGCCAGTGCCTTGATCGGGCTTTCCAGCGGCGAGGGCATGTAGCGGTTGACCGCGTCTAAAAGCGGCTGAACACCCTTGTTCTTATAGGCCGATCCGAGGAAAACAGGGGTCAATTGCTGGCTGAGCACCGCCTCGCGAATGACGCGATCGATCAGTTCCAAGGGAAGCTTTTCTTCGGCCAGCAGAAACTCCATCATCTCGTCGCTGTACATCGAAACCAATTCCAGCAAATGCTGGCGGGCAGCCTTGACTTCCTCCACCATGCTGGCCGGAACGGGCTCGCGGCGGACATCCTCACCGTTGTCGCCGTCGAAGTACAATGCCTCCTCACGGATCAAGTCAACCACGCCTTCAAAATTGTGCTCCAGACCGATGGGAAGCTGCATCAGCACGGCGTCGCAGGCGAGCTTCTCACGGAGCTGCCCCACAACCTTCTGGGGATTGCCACCGGTACGGTCCATCTTGTTAATGAACGCCAAGCGGGGAACGCGATAGCGCCGCATCTGACGGTCAATGGTTAGCGATTGGGCCTGTACCCCACCTACGGCACATAGGACGAGAACTGCCCCATCCAAAACGCGGAGGCTTCGCTCGACCTCGACGGTAAAGTCAACGTGCCCCGGAGTGTCGATCAGGTTGATGTCGTAACCGTCCCACTCAACCGAGGTCGCAGCGCTGGTAATTGTGATGCCACGCTCCCGCTCCAGGTCCATGTGGTCCATGGTAGCGCCCGTCCCGCTTCCCTTCACTTCTTGCATACGGTGGATGCGACCGGAGTAGAACAGCACCCGTTCACTGAGGGTGGTCTTTCCCGAATCGATGTGGGCTGAAATGCCGATATTACGTAGTTTACTCAGGTCCATGTTGGTCTTATGAATCACTCAAGGCAAGGCGATACGCCACTTTACAAACGACCATTATACAGTATCCGTTGCCAAATGACAACCCGAGGCTATGTTAAGGTTTTGTAAGGACTTGGGGCGAAATCGATGATTCGGATGACTTTTTGTCACCGGCTGCGCTCCGGCAGCACCCGATCCGACATTCAAGCGGCGACGGCCCATCGGGTGACGGGCCATCGGGACCTAGTGCCCGTCGTGGGCTGCCCGGACTCGTCCGCTCGATGATCAACTCCCGAATCATCTGCACGAACCGCGGATGCAGTCCAGGCGTCTCCGCGCGAATCATCGTGAGATTTAATTTTTCGCATAGCTCTTGAGTCTCGACGTCGAGGTCAAAAATAACCTCGATATGCTCGTGGAGGAATCCGATCGGCACGATCACGACTTCACGAGCATCACCCTTTGCAGCGATCGCTCGAACCGCCGATTCGACGTTCGGCTCCAGCCAAGGTTGCGATGGAGGGCCGCTACGGCTCTGGAAAGCCAGTTGCCAGTTCGAGTAGGGAACCGCATCGGCGACAAGTCGGCACGCCTCGTGAAGCTGCGCTTCGTAGGGGCCTAAATTGGCCATGGCAACCGGAATACTGTGGGCCGTGAAGACCAAGGCAGCCTTTTGTCGGCGGTCATCCGGCACCTTGCTTAGCGCGGCATGAACTCGATCTACCACGGACTCGATGAAACCCGGGTGGTTGTAGAAGCGGCGAATCACGTCGATTTGCGGGGCATTAGCACCGACTTCCTGCCGTGTACGTGCGATGTCTTCGCGATATTGCCGACAGCCCGAATAGGAACCGAAGGCCGAGGTCACGAAGGCCAAGGCGTGCTTGACGCCGTCGTCGGCCATCTGTTGCACGACATCGGTCAGCATGGGGTGCCAGTTTCGGTTTCCCCAATAGATGGGCAGGTGCGGCCCCTGGACATTCAGCTCTTGCACCAGTTTTGCCAACAGGGCACGGATCTCCGCATTCAGCGGACTAACTCCGCCGAACCGCTCGTAGTGTTCGGCAACTTTCAGCAATCGATCGCGGGGAATATCCCGCCCGCGGGTCACGTTTTCCAGAAACGGTAGAACGTCCTCGGGGCCTTCCGGACCACCGAAAGAGACGATGAGGAGGGCATCGTAGGCAAGGGAGTGGTTCTCGGTAGATGAGGAGGGATATGGCGGCTGGAAGGAGGGAGTAGTCATGGTGGCGGAAGCTCAGCTAGTTGGTGAATTGACATGATGCGGGAAACATCCGATAATGTACGTAGAGAACACAATGTACATTTATTGGAGAAAACCGCGATGGAAATGAGCATGGTGGAAGTGCGGGGCAACCTAGCGGAGGTTATCAACCGCGTGGCATATTCCGGCGAGCGGGTGGTGTTGAAGCGTCATAGCAAGGGCGTGGTCGCGATGGTGTCGATGGAAGACTTGAAGCTGTTGGAGGAGTTGGAGGATCGGGCGGACGTGAGGGCGGCCCAAAAAGCCCGCAAGGAAAAGGGGGGCGTTACCCTGGCTCAATACCGCAAGAAACACGGTCTGTAAGCTGTCATGATGACCGATTGATCGTGCTGGTGTTGCGGGTAGCACACCGTAAAGACGTATACCGAGGATGACGGAGTTGCAGAATTGCACGCAGCAACCGTCAGCAAGCCCTCGCAACGGTGGGTAAGCAAAGCGGGCTGAGTACGGTTTTTCCGACGTTTACGAAGGGATGCTGGTGGTTACAACTTCTTATGTTGCAACACTTTGGAAAAAGTGACCCCGATGGGATTTGAACCCATGTTCCGGCCTTGAAAGGGCCGTGTCCTAACCTGGTTAGACGACGGGGCCGCATTGTATATAACTCTAGGCGGCCGATAAGACGACACGTTCAATATCGTAGTGGAAATTTTATACCATGCGGGGGGAGGTTGCGTCAAGGGGGGCAACGCGAAGTTGTTCTAGCCTCGCTTTTTATACACCGGCAAAAACCGGTAGTAAACCTCCAGGCACATTGCCCCCAGGGCCGTGCTGTAAATTCGGCCGCCATAGCCGCCCCAGACGGAATCGGGATCCCAGGAGCCGGCCAGCGGGCCTTCCTTATTTTGCAGGCCCACCAACTGGGTGGCGACTGCCGTGTTCCACCGCTGCCAACCATCGCCCTGAAAGTGATGCATGACGAGCGTGCCATAGTACCAGTAATAGAAGTTGGTTCGCCCAACGCCCGGTGGGGCACTGAGCAGATAGTTGGCCGCCTCGTCGCAGGCTGGATGCTCGCGGGAGAGGCCGAGGAACTGCCAGCAGAGCATCGCCTCGGCGGTCATCGTGCGGTTGGGGGGTTCCAGCGGCCGATAGGACGCCAGGCCGCCATTGCCGTGGGATGCTACGGATTGCAAGTAACGGATGATGCCCTGCCGCGTTGTCTCCGGCATGGGGATTCCCGCCGTCTCGGCACTCCGTAGGGCCATGAACTGCCAGCCGAGCTGGCTGGTGTCGCCGGCGTCGTGGGGCTTGTAACGCCAGCCGCCGCCGTAAGGATCTTGGGCGGCGATCGTGTAATTAATGGCCCTGCGAAGCGGCTGCTCCAGCCGCCGTTCGCCCGTCATGCCATAAGCCTCGCCTAGGGCGAAAGTGGCAATCGCATGGCAGTACATGGCGGCATAGTGATCGGCCGATCCTGACAGGCAGCCTTGGGCATCCTGGGATTGCAGGAGGAAGTTCAGGCCGTGGCGGACATTTTCCGGATAAGCACCACGGAGGTGCGTATTGCCGGCACCGAGCATTGCCAGCAGGGCTAGGCCGGTCATGCCGGTATCGGCGTCGGCTCCGGCGTTGGGGCGGCTTCGACCATCAGGTGTGGTCTCGCGGCCGGCCCCGTTGCGGCGGGCTTCCCAGCGGCCATCTTCGCTTTGATTCGCGGCCAACCATTGGAGGGCGGCAAGAACGGCGGCCTCGGTTTCCTTGCTGCCGCCACCAGCCAGGGCCGCGCCGACGTGATCGCCCGTCACACGGAGTTTATACGTCTCCGGCATCGGCTTTGACCCAACAGGCATGGCCGATTCCGCTGCCATGCTGGCAGCACTGGAGGCATTTGCTGGCACTGGCGATGTGGTAGTCTTCGCCTCGTTTGTCGGAGTTGGCATCGAGGCTGGGGCGGGCGGCGCGGAAGTCAGCGTTGTAACTACCTTATTCAATTCGTCGGCATGGGCCGTGCTGAAGTCTCGCAAATACTTCCCTGCCGCTTCGGCCACCTGCCACCCGGAAGCCGCGGAGGCCGTGATCGCTAATTGTTTCAGTGCTTGTGTCGCCGCTTGCGGCTTCGCGACAGTTTCCACAACCGACGGCTTTTTGGATGCGGGTAGATCGGCAATCTTCTTCACCGCGGCGCGATCTTTGTCCGCTGGAATTGCTGCCAGCGGAGGGTTTTTCGTGGCTGCGGAGCTGGCCGTGGGGTCGGATCCGGCGGTCTGGCCATGCTCTGCGCCCGGCGGGCCGTCAACCAGCGCAATGCGGACGAACTGTTCTCGCGGGGCCGGGCAGAAGCTGGCAATCTGTACGGTTGCGGCATAACCGGTCAATAGGGCATGGGCAAGAAACGAAAGCAGTACGCATTTCTCGAGCGAGTGAATGTGTCCCCAGCGAGTCCATAGGAGTACGACCAGCGTAATCGAAAAAGCGATTGCGCCGACCAGCAGGAAGAGCATGAACCGGTCAAGGCTGCACAGGAGGGGCCAGAGGTGGTCGATTCCCAATGCTCCCATGGGTGTTCTATTTCCGCAGTTATTTCCGCGTGGGCGTGAGTCGTACGGAGACCGCCAGATCGCTGACGCCAGCCTGTTTGCAGGCGTTCAACACGTCGGCCACTTGCTGGAGTTCGCCATGACCGTCGCCGCGCACCAGCACGCCCAGCGTTTTCGATTGACTTCGAGCCGAAGCCAGTCGGGCGGTCAGTTCCGGAAGCGTTACGGATGCCTGATCGAGTGTGATCGAGCCGTCGCGATAGACGTTAATGGTTTTTTGCTGGGCGGCTCCCGCCAGTTTGCCCTGATCGGTAACCTGCGGCAACTGCAAACTAATCTGTCGCTCATCGTCCAAGAACTTAGTATTCAGGACAAAGAAGATGATCAAAAGGAACATGACGTCCAGCATGGCCGTCAGGTTCAACACGGGCTGTTCGTCGGGATGGGTTTTTAACGGCATGGCAAAGACTTGTCATTCAAATTTGGGGCTAAGCGGCTTCTCGTGTGGGCGGTCGCCGTGTTTTGTTCTGCCGTGCGGAACGGTTTTGCAACTCCTCGGCCGAAATCAGATTCACGATTTCCTGTGAAGCTTCATCGATATCCATGATCAGCCGATCGACGCGGCTGAGGAAGACGACGTAAAAAATTGAGGCGGGAATGGCCACGGCCAGCCCGCCGGCCGTGTTCAGGAGTGCCTTGGCGATGCCGCCGGCCAGCAGTTCGGCCCGACCCAGAGCATCATGTGAGGCGATGGCATTGAAGGTTTCGATCATTCCCAGCACGGTTCCCATCAATCCCAGGAGCGGCCCGACGTTGGCCACGCCGTAGAACACGCGGAGATAACGTCGCAGATGGTTGGCTGCGCGTTCGCCGCTGTCGATGGCTGCCTGTTCGACCTCGACGCTCGGCCGGCCCCACTTACGAACTGCCCCGGCAAAGACCTGGGCGATTGGGCTGCCGTTCTTTTCGCATAGTTCCATGGCCTGGGAACGGTCGATCTCGCCGCTGCCGATTTGTTCCAGGAGTCGCGTGACGAAGGGTTTGGGAATCACCCGGCTGCGGCGGAGATTGATCGCTCGCTCCAGGACGAAGGTGATCACCAGCAGCGAACATCCGGCCAGGGCAATCATCAGCGGGCCGCCGTCGGTGAGTACCTTGGCCAAGTTGCGGGTGGAAATGGGAACCGGCACGGGCGGCAGGGTGTCGTTATTTGCGGCAATCGGTTCGGGCGAGGCAGGCTCGGGACTTTCCACGGCAGCAGCGATACTCGTTCCAAGGAGAACCAGCGTCATCGCAACGAACATGCCCAGTTTGTGCCCAGCCCCGACAGAGTTCATCCAGATTGCCGATCTTAACCGAGTTGCAACGAATTTCCCCTACATCATTTTCGTACTGCGGACCGGCCCACGGTGAGGGAAAAACTAGGACAGCAATGCGACAAACCCCAGTTATCGCGATCCATCTGGTTCGCGACACCTGGGGTTGCGTTCCCTCGGTATCCATCCAAGAACAACTTGTGGTGCAGGCGTCTCGCCTGCCTAAGCAGCCGGGACGGCCGCACCCCAAGAACACGAAGAGATATTTAATTCGGTTCCGGCAGTCGGTTACCTCGGTGGAGGATTTGGGTAGCCTGTACCCGGTCCAGGATTCACGTTGCCCACCATGTGCAGGTGGTCGTGATCGATATTGATCACTTCCTGACAATCCTCATCGGTGGTTGTATAAGGAACCGGCCAGCCGACGTGGGTGATCTCGGTGAAGTAGACGATACACTTGAAGTGGGCGTGGTGGAGCTGTACGGGGCCCATCAACGGCATCACGCGAGGTGGATCGACGCTGTTCTGGGTCGACTCGACGACGATGCGGACGTGGTTCCGCTGCACTTCGTGCAACAAGGGGATTCCACCCTGCACCGGTCTGGCTTTTTCGAGCTGCCGCATGACTTCGTCTTCCGAAGGAGCGTCAACGATTTCCGGTGCCCCGGCCTGTAACGGACCGAGAATAGGTACACGATCGTAGCGCTTGTGATTCCAGAAGGCGTCTTCTTCCTTCTTCTGGAAATAGGGCGAAATGGGAATCGGATAGCCCAAGGCACCCAGGTTCGGGCCAAAAACAACGGGCCCGCAACCGGTTGACGATAAAAGCACGGCTGCCAACAGGAATCCGGTCGCAATATATGCAGATTTCTTGCCCATCGGTGGATCCTCGCAAACAAAGTAAACGGTGACACCTTTAATATCGTGTCAAAGTCTACGGAACTTGCAGGTTTTTCCGATCGTAGCGAAAGTAGCGAGAATTGTAGGTTGGGTTTTAGCCCGACAAGCCAGCGATTATCGGAGACGGGCTAAAGCCCATCCTACCGTCGCACCTAGAACCGGAAGATGCGTTAAAACCGCTTCCGTCACGCCGCGCAGCTCGCTATACTGATCGTTTCCCGATAATAATTCACCGAAAGGTCCCGCGCATGTCCAATGCAACTCCCCTGAATCTGGCTGACTTTATCCGCGATATTCCCGACTTCCCCAAGCCGGGGATTCTGTTTCGCGACATTACCCCTCTTCTTCAGTCGCCGGCAGCGTTTCGAGAAACGATCCGGCAGTTGGCGGAGCCGTTTCGTGGGCAGGGAATTGACTTGATCGCTGCGGCCGAAGCCCGAGGCTTCATTTTTGCCGCCCCGCTGGCCCTGGAAATCAACGCCGGGCTGATTCCCATTCGCAAGCCGGGGAAGTTGCCGGGCAAGACGCTTTCGCATACCTACGATCTTGAATATGGCACCGACACGTTGCAGATCCACGCCGATGCCATCATCCGGCCCGGCTGCAAGGTTTTGATGGTCGACGATCTGTTGGCCACCGGCGGTACGATCGCCGCCTGCTGCTCGATGATCGAGCAGGCTGGCGGAGTCGTGGTCGGCTGTGCCTTCGTGATCGAACTCGTCGGGCTGGAAGGGCGGAGACGGATTGCCCAATACCCAACAGTTAGCCTGATCCGGTATTAGGGTTATCGGTAATTCGCAGTCTGGGGCAGTTTATCTGAGCGATGACAACGCATGACTGCCCCCTAAAGTTTTTTGATTGATATGCAACGGAGGTAGCACGAAACCAGGGAAATCAGTCCGTGGTCTTTGTTTTTCGCCACCCGCACCCCAAGTAGATCAGCCCGACCGCCAGCGTAGGCCAGAATATCTCGTTGGGTGGTAAATCACCAGTTACGACGGCGATGAATGCCAGTCCGCTGAGGGTGAGCAAGCCACCGATCCGTTCCCATTTCCAGGCGACAATCAAACCGACCACCAGCATCAGCATACCGGCGAACAACGGTTTGGCTCGTAGAATTTGGGCAAGTGGGTCGAAGGTGTCCCCGCCCCCGAAGATAACGACGACAACGATGATGGTAAAGAGAATGGAGGCCATTACCGTGCCGAGGATGCGAGCGATCCCTCGAAGGACCGTTAGAATTTAGCGTTCATATTTCATGGACTTGGCCTCGTTATTTTGTCACGCCAGTGGCGGTTGCATAAAATTACCAGCGCGTTCGCCCAGAATCGCCCTACCCCCACGGAAGACCACAACCCTCAAACCACAAAAACCATGAAAGAAAATTCTCGCACCGCGAGCGAGTGCCCGGTGATGGGCGGAACGCTAGGATCCCACCGACCCACGGCGGCAGGTGCCATGACGACGAAGGACTGGTGGCCCAAGCAGTTATTTGCATTCCGCACCCAGAGCCGGAAGAGCCTTCATCCATTCTACGGCAGCACCGGCAGTTCGGCCAAGGCAGCCTCGATATTCTCCTGCGGATAGGCGTAATCCTCCAAGTGACCCGAGAAGAACCTCTCGTAGGAGTTCATGTCGCATAGGCCGTGACCGCTGAGGTTGAAGAGGATACACTTCTCCCGGCCGGTATCCTTGCACCGCAATGCCTCAACGATCGCGCCGCGAATGGCATGCGCGCTTTCCGGGGCGGGGATGATGCCTTCCGTCGCGGCGAAAAGCTGCGCCGCCTCAAAACACTCGACTTGATGAAAGGCGGCGGCCTCGATCAGCCCAAGCTCCTTCGCCAGGCTGACCATGGGGGCCATGCCGTGATAACGCAGCCCGCCGGCGTGGATGCCCGGCGGCATGAAACTGTGTCCCAGGGTGTACATTTTCATCAGCGGGGTAAGTTTGCTGGTGTCGCCGTAGTCGTAGCGATATTGGCCGCGGCTCATCGTGGGGCAGGAATGTGGCTCGCAGGCGACAAAACGGATGTCGCGGCCTGCTATCTTGTGGCGAATGAAAGGAAACGCCAAGCCGGCAAAATTACTGCCGCCGCCGACGCATCCCAGCACGACGTCCGGGTAGTCCTCGGCCAGTAGCATCTGCTTTTCCGCCTCCAGGCCGATGACCGTCTGATGCAACAGCACGTGATTCAGCACGCTGCCGAGCGTATAGCGAACGCCTTCCTGCGTGACGGCTGCTTCGACCGCCTCGCTGATGGCGATGCCCAAGCTGCCGGGGCAGTCGGGGTCTTTCTCGAGAATTGCCCGACCGCATTGCGTTTCAATCGAAGGGCTGGCGGTGACGTCGCCACCCCAGATGTGCATCATCATCCGCCGATAGGGCTTCTGATGGTAGCTCACCTTGACCATGAATATCTTGCACTTGAGATCGAACATCTTGCAGGCGAACGATAACGCGGCACCCCATTGGCCCGCCCCGGTTTCCGTTGTCAGACGCTGAATTCCTTCGAGCTTGTTGTAGTAGACCTGGGCAACCGCCGTGTTGGTCTTGTGGCTACCGGGAGGACTGTGGCTCTCGTCCTTGAAATAAATCCTGGCCGGGGTTCCCAATGCCTGCTCCAGCCCACGGGCACGCACCAGAGGCGTCGGCCGCCAGATTGCGTAGATTTTGCGGATTTCCTCGGGGATGGCGATCCAACGTTCGGGACTCATCTCCTGTTGGAGCAGCTCCCGTGCGAAAACTCGTTCGAGTTTGGCTGGATCCATCGGCTGGTTTGTTGCTGGGTCCAATGGTGGGGGTGGCAGTTGTGGCAGATCGGCCAGCAGGTTGTACCAGGCGGCGGGAATGTCATTTTCGCTCAAAATAATGCGTTTGCTGCTCATAAATTATCCTTACCCAGGCAAATAGGTCCAAAATCTGATTCAAACTTATTCCAAAAAACCAACGCAAACGGGGAAAATAGCCGCCTGAACCAGCTTTTGAAACAAGTTCTCAGCATAATCCGAGAAACCGAATTTGTCGAGTACCTTGACCGAATGCTTTCTTTCATGTTAGAAAAGTAGGTGCAGTCCCTTCGTGGTCGGCATAGGCGAATCGGCAGTCAGGCAAAGTGTTATGGCGTTAGTTACCTTACGGGTTTTGGATGGTGCCGATCGCGGGCGAACCTTTGACGACGTTCCCACGCCGCTAACCGTAGGCCGGGAGGAAGGCAATCCCGTCCAGCTCGATGACGAGCGGATCAGCCGCTTCCATCTGAAGATCCAGGAGGACGAGGGCAAATTGGTCCTTGCCGACCTGGAGAGTACCAACGGCACCAAGGTCAACGGCGAGAGCGTCCGTCTCTGTCTCATCCGGCCGGGTGACGTGATTGCCGTAGGCCGCACGGTGATGGTTGTCGGGTCGCGCGAAGAAATTGCCCGGCGGCTGGCCAAGTTGCGTGGATCGGATATGTCGGGGGCCGTGCAACTGGAAAGCGAGGAACTTTCCGAGCAGCAAAGCGCGATGGCCCTGGATCTTGAACTGGCCACCGATCAGGAGCGCGAGCTACACGCCCTGCTTCACGTCGTCGCTCCTCCCGAGCTACCCATTTCGCTGCATCCCGGCCAGGCGGCCGAACTGGCTGAGTTGCTCAACTATTTCCACCTGCGATTGCGGGGCCTGCTCCAAACCGTCAAGAAGGAGAAGGGTGATCGCATCACACTTGAGCAGCGGCAATGGCAAAACCTCCTCGACTTGCAGGCCCGGCTCGGTGGCTATCTTCGCCAGATCGGCGAACCGCAGGAATAGGCTAGCTGCCGCATTCCTGCTTCCCCGCTTCCTCAATCTGTTCCAGATACGAGAATATCTCCTCGGCTTCTTTCTCATCCACGCGGCTGATGGCAAAGCCCACGTGTACGATGACATAATCACCCACGACGGCCTCGGGGACGTAAACAAGGCAGATTTCCTTGCGGATACCGCCGAACTCGACCTTGGCCATGGGTAGGTCGTTCTGCAAATACGTTTCGGCCACTTTACCGGGAATTCCCAGGCACATCGATCGATCCTTGCATTTGTTGGGCGGCGACGAAAATTTGTCCCAGGGCAATCCCGCCGTCGCCGGGCGGAACTCGCTGATGAGAATACACGGTATACCCACCTTCCAGTAAACGCTGTCGGACCCGCCGAGTCAACAGGCTATTTTGGAAGCAACCGCCGGTGAGCACAACTTCGTCGCAATGAACTGCGTTAGCCAAGTCAAGGGCCAAGCCGGCGAGGGCATTGTGGAAACGTGCGCTGATTTGGCTGGCCGGTTCGCCCCGGAGGCGTTCGTCTCGGATTTGCCGGATCATCGGTTCCCAATCGGCGATGAGTCCGCCTGCGGACGCCTGAAGCGGTATGCAATAAGATTCGGTGACTTCGGCCTCCGCGGCGAATTCCAGTTTCATCGCCGCTTGGCCCTCGAAGGTCATTTCCTGCCCGAGTCCGCACAAGGCGGCAACCGCGTCGAAGAGCCGACCCATGCTGCTGGTACGAGGGCAATTCAGTCCCTGGCCAAGCATGGCGGCGAGGGTCTGTTGCTCGGATTCCGAGAACCAGTCGTCGATGACGTGGGATAGGTTTTCAACCTGTCTGCCCTCAAATGCCCGAGGCCCCAACATTTCGTACAACAGCCCCAGTGCTGCCCGCCGCGGCTGGCGGGCAGCCTGATCGCCGCCGGGCAGTGGGAAGGTACGCAGATGGGCCACGCGATGATATTCCGCACCGTGGCACAAGAGGGCCTCGCCGCCCCAGAGGGTGCCGTCTTGGCCGTAGCCCGTGCCGTCCCAAGGAAGCCCCAGCAGGGGACCCTCCAATCCATGCTCCGCCATGCACGCGGCTACGTGGGCATGGTGATGCTGCACGCGCACGAGGGAAACTCTCAACCCGCAAGCCAATTCTTCGGCATATCGAGTCGAAGCGTAATCCGGGTGCAGGTCACAAGCAATCGCCTGCGGTTTCACCGCAAAGAATTCCAGCAGATCATCGATTGCTCGACGGAAGACACTTACGCTTAGCGTACTTTCCAAGTCGCCAATGTGTTGGCTTAATACCACGGAAGCAAGCAGATTCCCCCCCTCGCCCTTTGGGAAAAAGGCAGGGGGCGAGGGCAACGGACTCCCCTCGCCCGTACTCGGGAGAGGGGCAGGGGGCGAGGGGGGCCCCTCGCCGCCAACCGCCAGGGCAATGGTGTTTTTCAAATGCCCGCCGACGGCCAGGATCGCGGGGGCAGCAAAATTCAGCCTGATCGGCAGCGGGGCGAAACCTCGGGCTCGCCGCAATACCTGAAGACCATCAAGGCCAACGCGGGCAACGGAATCGTCCACCGGTCGCACGATGGGACGATTGTGGACCAAGAACAGATCAGCGATGATCTCTCTTGACGCTCGGCTCCGACCGCCGGGTAGGTCAGGCTTTCCAGCCTGACAATCTGCCTTTTGGCCCAGACCTCCGAGACGCTGCAAGGCATCGTCGATCTCGATGGCCATCGGTTCCTCGGCAAGATTACCGCTGGTGCAAACCAGGGGCCTCGCAACGGCTTCCGTCAGTAAGTGGTGCAGCGGCGTGTAGGGCAGCATCGCGCCGAGATACGGATTGCCCGTGGCAACATTCACGGCGATGTTATCGGCTGGATGAACTGGATCGGTTATCCGCGGTAGCAAAAGAATGGGCGCGGCGGGAGACAACAACTCACGCACTTCGTTTTCAGAAACCAAGCAGCATCTCCGCACGGCATTGAGGGAGGGAAACATCAGCGCAAAAGGCCGGTCCGGGCGGTGTTTTCTTTGCCGCAATCGATCAACGGCATCGGCATCGGTTGCGTCCACGAGAAGTTGAAAGCCGCCGAGTCCCTGTAGTGCCACGACCTGGCCCGAGCAAAGGGCGTTGGCGGCCGTCTTTAACGCCTGGTCGCGCTCCGCCATCACTTGGCCGCGCGCATCCAAGAGGCACAACTGCGGTCCGCAGTTTGGGCAAGCGATCGGTTGGGCGTGAAAGCGTCGATCGGCCGGGTCGTCATACTCGGCTTGGCATATGGGGCACATCGGGAACTGGGCCATGGACGTCCGCGGCCGATCGTACGGCAACTGCCGGATAATCGACCAGCGCGGCCCACAATTCGTGCAATTTGTGAAAGGATAGCGGTAGCGACGCTGATTCGGGTCGCCGATCTCTTCACAGCAGGCATTACAGGTGGCCAGATCGGCCGGAATGGTCGGCCGCGGCTGTGCATCGCCTGCGGCAGAGCGAATCTCGAATGTGACACCAGTTATGGCTTGGACAAGAGCCACCGGCAATTCTTCGACCTCGACCGAGTCGACTCTGGCCTGATGTGGTGCCCCGCTCTGCAGCGATTCCAGAAAATCAACAACCTCAGCCGCAGGTCCAGAGACTTCCAGACGCACGGCGTCGGCCTCGTTCTGAACCCAGCCGATCAGCCCGTGATTACGGGCCGTTCGATAAACAAACGGGCGAAAACCGACACCTTGAACGATACCGCGAACGGTAATCGCCACGCGACGTGTATTCGGCGTTGGCTCAGTCAACCTCAATGCAGTTCGTCAAATTCAGGCCGATGGGGCCGGCCATGGCGGCATGTTGAGCCAATTGCTTGCAGTAGTAGCTGGAACACGAACCGTGAAGCCAGACACGATCACCGTGAACGATAACCGAAAGATTGGCCACGCCTCCGGCAGTTTCTTGCTGGACGGCCTTTTCAATGGAATCGGCAAGGGCCTCGGCCTCAACCAACGTCCTGGGAACAAGGTTTAGCAACTCGGGCGAGACGGGTTGTACATCCCGCAAATCGTCCATGGGATCCTCCCTTCAATCGCTTTGGCGGTCGTTCTTTTGTCGCCTGCAAGAGCCCGTCCGTAAGCATTCCGCGCGGATGCAGAATCCTAACAGCCTTTAATTTAACGAGTTCACACGTCCTGTCAACGTCGGTATTGCTGTTTTTCTGGAAATGGATGCCCACTTCGCGGAACGGAATCAATTATTCAATTTCCGGGCTACTCCCTTGCCTGGGTGCATCCGGGCAGCTCGATATCCTGTCGCCAACGATCAAAAGGCGTCGCTGGCCTTGCCTTTTTTGGGTGCTGCGAGAACCTTGCGGATGGGGAAGCTGCAGATCGGGAGAAACTCAGCGTTAAGAATAGGTCGGCCACTGACGTGCTGCGTTGTATTGAAAGGCAAGGCATAGGCACCGGCCTGGCCACTGGCGACATCGGCAATGTAGAGTAGGGATCTGCTCGGCATGTTCCCCCCACGACCACCGCCGCGATTGAGGTCGCAGAGGCCAGTAGCCATGAGAAACTTGGGAGTTTTATCGCCATCGGTTTTGAAATCTTGGAGTACGTTGCGATAGCAATGTTGGATCACGCCGAAACCGTTGGTAGCCATGGCCGAGCGGCCGATCACGTAGGAATGCAAATCGCCCGTGAGGTGGTCGAGGAAATAGACAGCCTCATACTCGCCTTCGACCGGTCCGGTAGCCATGCTAAAGGTGTCGATCTTGTCCGTGGCTACCGCGTGTAAAGGCACGCTGGGCCAAAGGCCGGCCACCATCAATCCAACCATAATTCCTAGCCCCAACCATAGCAATGCAGTTGTTTTTCGGAAATTCCAAGACACGGCAAACCTCCAGAAGTTTCGATTCTTGATACAGACCTCGCCTGAATCATATCCGATTGTTCCTTGGATTTCCAGCCGGGGCTTGGAAAATCGGGGCTTGGAAAATCGGCTCTCCGCCAAGTTTGTGGTGCGGGCGTCTCGCCTGCCTGGTTCAGCCACAACACCTTGGGCAGGCGAGACGCCCGCACCACAATTATCCGCAAATCCGGCGGAGAGCCCGATTTTCGCACCTAAAGATCCAGATTGGGTACCGGAACGGGTGCATTCTCCTCGCCCGCTGGGGCTGGCGTCGGCTGCGGCAATCTGGAAACCACGCTCTGGCCGAGGCGAATTTGCCAACCGCCACCCAACGACCGATAGATCTGAATCAGGCCCACCGCAATTTGGCTGCGAGCCTGGGCCTGGAGATCCTGTTGCTGCACCAGATTCTGCTCGATGGTGGCGACGCGGTTGAAATCAACCGTACCCACGCGATACTGGCTGACGACGATCTTGTACGCCTTGTCGGCGGCGACAACGCTCTCGGTAAGGAGTTTTGCCCGCTCCTGGGCGCGCAGAAAGGTGATCAGTCCGTTTTCGGCTTCTGCGTTTGCGGTCAGTACGGCGTTGCGATAGATCAGCAGGGTTTCCTGAAACTTAGCATCCTGCAAGCGGACATTGTTGGCGATCCGGCCGTAGTTGAGGATATCCCACTGAAACGACGGTCCGACACTGCCATTGAAGGCTTGGTAGGTGAACAACTGCGACGCATTCTGGGCCGAGTAGCCCAGAGTGCCGTTGATCGAGATGTGCGGATACCAGTCGGTCTGAGCGATACCTATTTGCTGGGCCTGGGCCGCGGCGTTACGTTCGGCGCGGCGGATGTCGGGCCGTCGCTCCAGCAATTGTGCCGGAATGCCCACCACCACTTCCCGCGGTGCCGTGGGAATTGACCGCTGTCCCAGACGGGCTTGCAGGTCGGTGGGCGGAATACCCAACAAGACGCAAAGCTGGTTCTGGCTCAGTCGCAATAGGATTTCAAACGCTGGGATCTGGGCCTCCGTTTGCGCGAGCGTGCTTTGTGCCTGATCGACGTCCAGTTCACTGGTGCGTCCGGCATCCAAACGGGCTTGGACGATCTTCAGGACGTCGGTTTGCAGTTTCACGTTCTGCTTGGCCAATGCAATCTGCTCTTGGTACTGGCGCATAAGGACGTAGCTTGTGGCCACGTCGCCCACCAAGGTGACCAAGACGGCGTCGTAGTCCTCCACCGATGCGTCCAGTTGGGCCTCGCTAGCCAGCACGGCGCGGCGAAATCGACCCCAGAAGTCCAGTTCCCAGGCCAAGTTGAACCCAAAATTCCACTGATCGCTGTATTTGGCACCACCTGGAAAGAGGGGATTCGATGAGGAAGCACTGCGGCGATAGCCGCCAGCCGCATTTTGTGATTGCGGGAAGAGTTCGCCCGTGGCGATTCCCAGCATAGCCCGAGCTTGAAGGATACGGGTGCCTGCCGCTTTCAGGGTGATGTTCTGGTTATAGGCATGGTTGACCAAATCGTTGAGTACGGGGTCATTAAAAACGCACCACCAGCGGCTCAGGTCGGCGGACTGGGAGCGCACGCGGATATCGGTGGTGTTGATCCACTGTGGCGCGACTGCGGCTTTGGGGGAACTATACTCGGGTCCCACCTTGAAACCGTTGTGAAAGTAGTCTGAAAAACTCGTGCATCCGCTCAGGCAAAGTGCCGCGGCTGCAAGGTAAAACAAGTGGGTATGTCGATAGGCATGTTGCATGGTTAAACTCCTCGCGCCGGTGGGCAATCGGTGTTTTGAGGCAGGGACTTACTGGAATGAACAGGTGGGTTTTGTGGCAATAGCCGTTCTTTCGACACAGATCGCAAATCAGCGCAGGCGGTCAAAAGAATCACAATCGGCTCCGTGCTTCCCATCGGCAGAACCGATGCAACCCTGACATCAGAAAAGTCGGGCGCGAGAGAACCGCTAGATCCGTCATAGGCCAGCCGCAAGGAGGATGCGGTGCAAACGGCATAACTGACACCAGAAACCTGGATATAGCCGGCGCAGCCCTCCCAAATTGACACGAATTCATCTTGACAGTTGAAGCCACATTACGGATAAGTTGCGGTACGCGGCGATTTTTTCGCCAGGATCTGTCGACCTTTCCCATGCGACGAGACACACAATGGCCGGACTTCCCTTTCCGATTCCCGACCTGCCACTTCCCAAGCAGATGAGCAGGCACGTTTTCGCCCTGCTGGCCCTGCTGGCCCTGGGGGCGTCCGTAGGTCTTTGGTACTTTTTCAATCAAACGACCGTGGAGGCCCTAAAACTCGGGGCCGGCATGGAATTGAAGTATCGCGAAGGCTTGACCGACATCCTTTGCGACGAGGCCGAATCCCGAGATTTGAAGATCGAGATTCAATGGAAACTTCGAGCCCAAGACGCCGTTGAGCAGGTGAGCAAGCACGAGTTGGACGCGACGACGATTCCAGCCGGTTTGTCGATTCCCGCCGAAAAAGTCCGGCAGGTGACCCTGCTGGACTGTCAGACCCTGCACCTTTTCGTCAAACCGGCGATTTACGATCGGGGACTCGAGGGACTTCGCGGCCACACCATCTTCATGGGCTCGACGGGGACCGGAGTGCGAAGCGTGGCCGAGGATATTCTCAAGTTCATCGGCCTGACGGGCGGAAAGGATTTTGTCGTTGACTCACGCGCCTTTGAGGATCTGATGAAGTCATCCCCCGATACCATGCCCGACGCGATTTTCAGCCTCTCGCCCTTGCCCTCGCCGCTGGGGGAAAAGCTCGTGCGCCAGTTCGGCTATCAACTATTGGAGTTACCGATGGGCGAGGCGCTCTCGCTGCGGAAACCCTGTTTTGAAGACATCCTGATCCCGGCACACACCTATAGCGCCAGTCCCGCGGTGCCGCCGAAACCGATCCACTCGATTGGGGTCCGAGGCGTGCTTATCGCGCATCGGGCCGTGTCGAGTTTGGCCATCGAGCGACTTCTGGAGGTGTTTTACGAAAGCGATTTTGCCCAACGGGCAAACGTCAAGAAACTGGATCCGGCATTGCTCCAGCGGTCGGGCGACTATCGGGCGCATCGCGGCACGGTTGCTTATATTCACCGCGCCGATCCCTGGCCGTTTCAGAAACTGCTGACCAAGATCCAGGGGTTTATCGGCTCGATAATCTCGATTCTATCTGCCATTCTTCTCGCTTGGCAGTGGATTCGCCGCCGCAAAGTCGAGGTAGGACTCTACCAGCAGGAATGTAGCCATCTGGATCTCGACGCCCAACGGGCAGCCTGCCAGGGCGAATTTGGCGAGGCTGAACTGAGTGCCTGCCTAACCCAGTTGTCACGCCTCAAGGCCGAAGTGCTGGAGCAGAACCAGCAGCAATTTTTAAGCGGCAACAAACAGATTGTCGACGTCGTCACCCGCATTGAGGGTCTGCAAAAGCTTCTGCCCAGCCTCGTGCGTTCCAAGCTCCCCGCGAAGCGGTTCTCGCTCGATTTCAGCCCGCCCCAGCGCAAAGCGGCATGAATCTTTGCGTTCCGAAACCCAGGCGACCGTTTCAACGTGCAAAGGATGCAGGCCAAAAAGTGCTGCTGCCAATGCGCTGCGCCAGAGGGTTCCCGTCATCCGCCGCAGCGCGATGAAAAGCAGGACCGTGTTGGCCGCGTGCAGTGCCAAGTTGACCGTATGGTGCCAGCCCGCGCCCTCCTCGGTGCCAAACAGTTGGCAGTCGAGCATGTGGGAAAGCATCGTGACTGGATGCCAGTTGCCCACGGTAATGCCGGTGAATGCGTGGACAATACCCTGCGGCGTTAGTCCATGGCGGACGAACGGGTTCTCTAAAACATAGGAGTAGTCGTCGAGCAAAACGAACGAATGGTTATTGATTCTCCGGTTCAAAGCCTAGCGTGGTGTAACCTTCGATTTGGAAGGGCGACAGCCACCAGCGGTTCTCCGCCATGCCATAGTATGGTTCGGTTATCGCCCGCTTGATGCTGTCCTCGTCGGTGATTTCCGGATCATAGGTGATACGAACCAAAGCGATAACGGGATCGGGCCAGGCTTCGAGTTTATAGTAGCCGAGATTATCTGGGCCTGCGCCAGGGACTTGATAAATATCATCGCGTTCGAGGAACCCTACCAAAAGGTTGGCTCGCCCGCGACAGGTAAGCTCCCGGATTCGCAACTCGAATGAGGCAACTCGATCAGGTGCTGCGCCACGACTATTCACGAACGCGGGCAGTGGCATCAAGTACGCAGCCGCCACGGCCGCCACGCTACATGCGAGCAGGATCGCGATAACCGTCGCCTTGGGCCATGCGTGCCCCAGACATTCCGGTGGTCCCCAGAAAATCGCACGCTGCCCCCTGTTCGGGCACGCTTCGATACAGTTCATGCAGGCGAGGCAGCGGGACGCAGTGACCTGCCGCAGTTGGTCCACTGGGATTGCCATCGGGCACGATGCTGCGCATTGGCCGCAATTGGTGCAACTCGTGCTATCGCGTTTGATTCGCGCGAGACCAATGCGAGCGACTGGATTCAAGACCGCCGCCAGTGGGCAGAACCAGCGGCAGAACGGCATCGTGATAAGCAGTGAGACTGCTGCCACCGCTCCCGCAACCACATAGGCCCAGACGGTAATGTCGGCACCGTGTCGGCTTAGCAGAGCATAGGCGGGGCAATAGCCCCGAAAGGCCAATTCGCCTAGTTGCCATGTCGCCGCCAGAATTGCCGCCAGGACCACGTACTTGCTGAGCGACAACACGCGGTCTAGCTTTGCCGAAACTCGCAATGTTCGCATGCCAAATCGACGGCTGGCGACCCCTAGCCATTCGGAGATCGCACCGAGGGGGCATGCGTATCCGCAAAATGCGCGGCGCAAGAGAAGGACTGTCAAAACTACGGCCCCCAAGGCATAAAAATTCGATACGCCCAAGGAACAAAGTAGGTTGCCCTCACGAAGGTATGTGTAGATTGCTTCGGCACCGCCAAATGGGCACCACGCTTCAGCATTCGTACCGAACAGGAATACGCCTGTCAGCGTCATTACGAGTAGCCCGGCCTGAAATGCACATCGAGTGTTATTTGCGGTCATTCTGGCTCTTAGGGCACTTTCTGCTCATCGGGCACCCGGCGCAACTGCTGCCCTCGCTGCACTTTGACTCAGGCACCTTGGACTTGGTTTCAAGGGCGCGAGCGAACTCGGGATTCGATGCGATCGCTGCAAACTCAGGACATTGCTTGGCGCGGCTCTTAAAACCTTCCAATTGGCTCGGTGCAACTGCCTGGAAACAAGCACTCAGCAGTCCGATCGCTCTGGCTGAGTCCCCAGTCGCTGCATAAAGCCGCGCTGCAGCGTAGGTGACACTAGGACTGGCGTCGCCGGGCAAACTGAGTTTCTCGGCAATCTGCTTGGCGGAGTCAGTTTTTCCGCACCGCACGAGCGCAATTCCCAATAGCGATTGCGTCATCTCAGTCGCCTCACTCGGCTCCAGCGAAAGGGTTTTTGTGGCAGCGGCATTCTGATCCAGTGCCAGTTGCGTCTCTGCCAGCATCGCCGCTGAGTCTGCCGACTTCAGCCGCAGGTGAAGCTCCTGGTCCAATTTGAGCAGGTCTGGATAGATTTGTTCGCTGGCGTAGAACGCTCGCAGCCCCTTAGCCATGTATTCCCATCGCTGAGGGTTCGTTTCGGTGTTCAGGCGATTGCGAAGATCAACGATTCGCCGCATCATCGTGTAATGCTGCATGTACTCCGGGTTGCTCTGATCAGCGCGGGCTGCCGTAGCGTAAGATTGCAGTGCTGCGGAAAAATCCCCATTCCTCAGCAACGTCTCACCTTTGGCGAATGTCTCCTCGGCCGTATCGGCGAGCACCGGAGCCGCAGTCAAAAAAAGCGTTAGTATTACCAGACTAGTAACCGTTTGTTTCGTTCGCATCATTCAATTCCTTTTGGTATTATTGATTCGCCTTAACGCAGCAGCTTCTTTAATTCGGTTTCGATCTCAGCCGCACCGATCGCACGATTGACCACTTTGCCTTCCTGATTGACCAAGAGCATTGTCGGTGCCGTCAGAATTCCGAGTTGATTCGCGGGTGGACTATCCATGCCGCCTTCCTCATGGATATGCGCCCAAGGTAGCTTGTTGGCAACCAGGAAGTCGCTCACGGTCTTGGGGCTGTTGTCCAAGCTGACACCGATCACCGTGAACTGTGGCCCGTATTTAGTCACGAGTTGCGTGAGTGTAGCCAAGTCTCTCTTGCTTGGTTCACTCCAAGTTGCCCAGTAGTGGATAAGAACGACCCTGCCGCGGTAGTCCGCCAATAGAAGCTTTTCGCCAGTAATGCTCTTGCCCGACAGAAAAATCGTTTTTCCGACCGAATCGAGGCGAAGAATTGCCCCTCTAGCCTTCAACGCAGCAGACGTGCCACCAAACTCGCTCACCGTGCGTGTGTACCATTTCTTGGCATCGTCTTCTTGGGCATCAAACTCACGGGCAATTCCCAATTGCAACATGGCCTCGGCTGTATCGGGAACGCTTGGGTAATCTGCAATGAATTGTTCCAGGCTTTTGTTGAACTCTGTTTGGATTTTGGCATAGTCAGCCTTTGGTGACTGAAGTTTCTGTGAATGCTCCGCCGTAATAGTGCGAAATCGGACGTAGGCAACGAGTGCCTTGTCGGTCTTGTTTTTCTGGAGGAATTCTTGGAGAGATTCTAGCCTCTTAATCGCGCTGGGAGCATTGCCAGACTGCACCGCCGAGCTTAGCGTGTCCGCCATTTGCTGATACCACATTGCACGATCCGCGACGGTTCGAGCTTGTTGGGCCAGTTTTTCCAGAATGTCCGCGCGGCGCAAGTCCAAGGGATCATACTTCTCCAGTTCCGTCATTTGCTTCAGAGTTTCCTCGGCCAGCCCCTGCTGAGCCTCCGCGTCTTTGTTTGAAGCTGAAACAAGTGAGAAGGTGTGGCCGCTGACCAACGGCGTTTCTCTTTTGCTATCCAGGATAGGAGCCTCGATTACCTTCCACACATCGCCTACCTGTACGAGAGTGCCGATCTGCAGGTGGACGAATCTACCACCAGTCTGTACTGTGGCTCCGGCGTTATCGTACACACGCAGGTCTTTGGTCGCCCCATCGGTGCCTGCTGGCATGAGACTCGGCCTTCCTCCGGTGAACTGCACCCACCTGCTGGACGGTATAATTGTCGTTTGCTGAGCGGCTGCGACCCTGAATGCACTATCCGCTTTTTCGATTTGTAGACCTATCTGTTTGGCTTTCTCGTCGCCTAGGCCGAGTGCCGCAAGCTCTCGTGGAGTGAGGAGGACGCTGGCGAACCGCGCTGTGTCACGGTTCGCCAGCGCTGCAACGGACTCCGCCGTTGTCTCCTCGGGGGAGAGCACTTTCCATTGATCGATCTTGCCATCGCCGTCCCCATCAACGCCCCAACGGCTGCCACCCTGGTGCAGCCAGCGAAACTCATCGGCCTTCCCGGTATACCTTGTATCCATCTCGCGGTAGACTTCGACACCGTCCTTGAAATATCTCCATTGGTCAATAATATTGTCGCCATTGGTGTCAATAAGATTCCGCAGCAGGAGGCCGTTCGGGGCCTCTACGATCCAGCCGACCTGATTTCCGTTCTTTTTTGCGACGAGTTTGCAATTTTCGATATCGGCAGCACTCGGTTGATCGTAATCGACACCTTCTTGCATTGGCATTCGCCTCAGTGCCTTTTCCACGAACGCAGTCGCCGCTTGCAGTCGCTGACAGGACATCGCGACTGTAAAGATGACAAGCCCGGAAGTCATTACCGAATGTAGATTACGTTTCATCAAATCTCCTCCTTGAGCGATTTGCCAGATGGTCCGGTATCAAAGCTGTCTAGTGCTTTCATGGTCATTTGCTAGGTTGATTGGTCATGTTGTAACGAGTTATGGTACGGCGACCCTCTGGCGTACCGTCATCGCCGAACCGAAGGACGAATATCACTTTGGCGATGGCGATAACCACGATCAGCCCAATCGTCGTGCAGACCAGAACTGTTTCCCATGTTTCCATACAGCACCTCCTCTCGACAGACCGTGTTTCTCCTTGTTTTATGTCTTCCTCACAAATTTACAGACCCATATTTACATTACCGCTCGCTGGGGACCGCCGCCTTGGCCGGTGCTTCGCTGAACTTTGCAAGCAGCGGTTTCACAAAATTCACGGGAACAGCAAACCCGATCCCTTGATAGCCATTATCACGGGAGGCAATCGACGTGGTAATGCCGATGACCGTACCGTTGAGTGCTACGAGTGGGCCTCCGGAGCTTCCCGGATTGACGACTGCGTCCGTCTGTAAATACCTTGTTTGGTGATTAAGGCAGAATGACCGGTTCTTCGCACTGATGATGCCAGCACTGACGGTCTGCTCTAGTTCCAGCGGACAGCCAATTGTGAGTACCCAATCTCCGATCTCCATCTTTTCCGAGTCGCCCAAGGAGACGAAGGGCAGCAGCGTCTTCGTCTCGATACTCAATACCGCCACGTCATGTTCTTGGTCGATCTTGACTTTTTTAACGGGGAACTGCTTGCCGTCGGCCGTTTGAACAACCAGGCGGCGGTTATCCGCTACAACATGTTTGTTGGTCAACACGGTTCCCGTGGGAGCTACGATAAATCCCGACCCAAGGCTGTCGAGGGATCTCTTTTGGCTCACATCGGCTGACAACCCAGTGTCTTCCTCTTCTGGCTCGTGGGCACGGCCACAACGCGGGCAATCCGGCGATACACCGGCCTTGATTACAACCACTGCGGGCAACACCTTCTGGGCAGCGAGCCGAAATGCCTTGGAGAGTCCCTCTGCCTTGAGCAGTTCAAGATCGACCGACGCCAAAGTCTGTTGATCGGTTTGAGCCGCGAGCACCGCTGCTTGAGCGTGAAGGAATTGCCTATCGCCGATGTATTGCAAGACAACGACGGTTGCCGCTATTACGATGCCCCCTGTCATGACCATCCGTCCGAAATAGCGCCATCTGTGTTCTTGAAAGTTCTGCATATTCAACTCCTTGATTGTTTAGGCCAGTCTGATTTTGAGGGCCTTGATCGCTTCAAACCAGAGGATACTGACGATACCACCAGCAATACATATCGCCACATCAACGACATGCAATTGATTGAAATGGAACAGTTCGCGAACGAAAGGCACATTAAGCACAATGGTCAACATGACTGCGGCACCACCCACCACCCACCACAAAGCCGCGTTCGGCTCCTTGAACATGGACAGGATGGTGCGCGACCAAGAACGATTCGTGAGGATCAGCGAGATGTTGGCCACGACCAGTGTCGTAAATACCAGTGCCCGTCGGGTGCCATCCTCCGCGTGCCCTAGCAGTCCCGCCGCCCAGTATACGACCAGTAGAACGGCCAGAACGCTCGCACCTTGAAGAAGACTCAAGCCGACCGAGCGGAGGTTGAAAAGCCTCTCCGTGGGGTTGCGCGGAGGGCGGTTCATCGTATTAGGCTCCGCATCTTCCGCCTCGAAGATCACCGAACAAGCCGGATCGATGATCAGTTCGAGGAAGACCACATGAATCGGCAGGAGCAACAGCGGCCAATCGGAAAAGAAGACGGGGACCATCGACAATCCGGCAATCGGAACGTGGACCGCGAAGATGTAGGAGACGGCCTTCTTGATATTATCGAAGATCCGCCGTCCCATCTTCACGGCCTGAACGATCGATGCGAAATCATCCTGAAGCAGCACGAGGGCGGACGCCTCGCGAGCCACGTCCGTACCTCTCCCACCCATGGCAATTCCGATATGGGCCGCCTTGAGGGCTGGTGCGTCATTCACCCCATCGCCCGTCATGGCGACCACCTCGCGATTGGCCTTCAGGGCGTTCACAATCTGTAGTTTCTGTTCCGGCACGACGCGTGCAAAGATATTGACAACCCGAATACGTTCTGCGAGTTCTTGTTCACTCATTTTATTGAGTTCCGGGCCGCTAATGACCGACTCCGGGCAATTCAGGCCAATCTGCCGCCCAATGCTTTGGGCCGTCACTGGGTAGTCCCCCGTAATCATGATTACCCGGACACCAGCGCGATAACACTCCTGGATGGCTGCGGGGACTTCCGGGCGAACTGGGTCGGCAAGGCCAACTAGGCCCAGAAACTTGAAGTGAACGTCATGTTGGCCGGAGGGTAATTCGGTCGGCTTAACACGGCCTTCAGCCACGGCAAGCACACGTAGCCCGCGACCGGCCATCGCAGTCACGTTGCCCGCCAGCTTTTCGTTCTGCGGTGCATCAAAGTGACACAGGTCGGCAATCGCTTCCGGCGCGCCTTTGGCGGCGACTATGTAGTCGGCACCGCTTGGTGATTGCCAGACATGTGAGAGTGCCAGCAGTTCCGGTGAAAGTGGGTACTCATGTACCAGGGTCCATGTGGCGTGAAGGTGCTCGGTGCCTGTCAAGTGCCGATCGCCCAACTGCCGTATCGCCTTCTCCATCGGATCGAAGGGATCCCGCTTGCTGGCGAGTACCGCGAACTCCAGGGTGCGATGAAACTTCTCCGGTAGCATGCCGTCTGCCTGACCAGCGACTTCAAAGTCACCTCCCTCGCTGGACAATTGCTGCACGGACATCTGATTCAGGGTCAATGTTCCGGTTTTATCGACGCAGAGTACGGTTGCGGCACCAAGGGTCTCGATGGCCGGCATGCGGCGGGTCAACACCCGGTGTCGCGATATACGCCACGCCCCCAATGCCAGGAAGATCGTCAAGACCACGGGGAGTTCCTCGGGCAAGGTCGCCATAGCCATGGTGATTCCTGCTAAGAAACCCTCCTTCCAGGAGTCGGCCGTGTTGCCGCGACTGAGGCCAAAGGCCACCACGACAATTACGCAGAGGGTCAATCCGACGGCGGCCAGATAGCGGACGAGCTTGCCCGTCTCTTTCTGTAGGAGTGTCTGCTCCGACTCGATACCATGAATGGCCTTGCCGATCTTGCCAAGTTCAGTCCGCATGCCGGTTCGCTGAACCTCCGCCGCGCCCTGACCACTGGTGACCAGGGTGCCGGAGAACAGAAAAGGCAAATCGTCACCGCCCGGCGGTCCCATTTCCGGTGAACCGGTGCCTGGAACCTTGCTCACCGGCACCGATTCGCCGGTGAGCAACGATTCATCAATGGAGAGATTTATCCCTTGCAGGAGAACGGCATCTGCCGGAACGCGGTCACCCTCGGACACAAGCACGATGTCACCGCGGACGACGTCCCGGCCGGGGATGCGCATTTGCTTTCCGTCCCGAATGACCAAAGCCCTTGGACTGGACAGATCCTTGAGTGCCTCTAAGGCCCGCTCGGTTCGCCGCTCCTGGACGATGGTGATCCCCATGACCACGAAAACGAAGCCGAGGAGCATCAGGGCGTCCGTCAACTCACCCGTGAGCATATAGAGTACGCCGCACGCGACCAGCAGCAAGAACATAGGCTCGCGGACGACTTCCAGGGCGATCGTCAGGATAGTGCGCTGCCGGCTGGAAGGCAACTCGTTGTAACCATCTTCTTGCAGCCTCTCGGCGGCGCAGTTTTGAGTAAGGCCCGAGGCATTCTGAATGTCGAAGGTAATTGCCATGTTGTGTGTCTCTTTACCTCCTCTCATCGTGCCCGTACAGGTTCAGGCTTATGATTTCTTACTGGTTCTTCTGGTACAACCTCGATATCCAACTCAATCACTTCCGGCCGATCAAGCCCCATTGCATGGAATGTTTCAAGGAGGCCGGCCAGGGCGAGTTGAATGGCATGATAAGAGGCAGCCCAACCACTCACAACGACGCGAGATCCGAGGATCTGTACCTTTGGCAAACGGACCCGCCCACCTGTGCGGTGGGAAATGGAACTCGCGAGAATATATTGTAGATCCATAGCCGAGTGAATAGGCAATGGAGCTTTTCCTAGGTCTGAGTTCCTCTTGAATTCGTGCGCGTCATGGTATCGATGTACCACATCTTGGCCATTTCGTGCATTTGCGACCAACATCATGCGAACTCCTGCTGTTGTGCCTCGCTAGGAACATTCGTCTCGATGTGCAAGCTCTGAGGCAGTTCAGGTTCAGGTGACATTGGGTAAATGGATGTTCGACAATGCCTCGAACTTCGTCGCCGTTGCAGTGTCCGACTGACAACTTGACCAGCCCGGTCCGCAGCCGACGCGACGGCGGCCAATGCGTTGTGGCTAGTCTCTTCGATGGTTATCTTTCCACAATTCGGCATCCGCACGACGAGGCGACATTGTTTATCGACGCCTTCTCGGGGACCGTTCAAATCCTCAAGGCCCACGATCACTGACGATATCTGTCCGTCGAAACGGTTGAGGGCGAATTGTATGCGGCGTTCCATGGTGTCGCGATCGTCAACATGTAACCGAAAATTCTTGCTGCGAATCTGCAATTGCATCGTTATGCTCCTTGAAGGGATTAAAGGTTTTGAAATCTCCGTTGGCCATTCTCACTAACATGTGTTAGGATCGTCGAATCAATAACTGTCGCGTATCGCGTACACGCCGAGTGTGAGTGGACGGCACACGGGGTGTACCTGCTAAATATTTCACGACAGTTATTGATTTGCCGGTCCTTGGGGACTTGCCAGAGATGGTTTTCCGAGACGTACACGTAACGCATTGATTCCGCTCAAGACTCCTGGCACACTCAATAACTTCCGCACCCATTGTTGTTTTCCGGGAAAATCAACAAGAATTAGCCCAACCAAAACAAACGGCAGTCCTGGTCCTGGAACCCCTGGTAATGCCAAAACTAGGCCGATCGCAATGACCAAAAGTCCGACGAGGTTCTTTCCGATCCTACGAACCCAACGCGGTACCGGATTCGCCTGTGTACTGCCCAACGATGTATCCGGGGTCTGAAGGAATGTGGGGGGTAATGTCGCCACAAATGCAATCAACACCATGGTGCCCAGCGCAAAGCTGAGTAGTAAGGCGACCACGCCCCAAAAAATGGTGTTCCAGTTGAAAATAATATAATCCATATACCAACTCGTTTATGTTCATTCACGGCCTTGCCACCACCTACCGCGTAAAGGCGAATGACCTTGATGGTGCTGGGGCCACCGTGTTGTTCAGTATGGCTGCGGCGGTGGACAACGTATGCATGGTGTATAAGCGTTCCGTCAACTGCCTGGGGCTGAGCGGCTTTGTCTGGTAGTCGTCGACTCGGAATGACGAAAGTCGATAGAGGAGGCTCCGATTTCCACCGTACATGAGAAGGAGCACGCAAATGGGCCGAATCTCTGGCTCCTCATGCATCAAAGCCAATACTCCCTCGCCCCCTCCCCATAGGATCGTTGGGTCCAGTACGAGGATATCCGGCGCGAAGTCCCGCAACTTTTCCATGCACGCCAGGCCGGTGGTGGCCGTGGCCACGATTGCACCGTGTTGGCTGAGATGCTCGCGATAGGTAGCCAAAAGAAACTCATCCCGATCGGCGATTAGAATACGGACTGACATCATAGCTTCTCCAATGTCCAAGGGCACTTTAGCAAGAATCCGTTCGCGCACTTCACCACGATGCACAACCAGGTTGGCCGGGGCCGAGATCCCGAGACGAACCCGGCTAGGTGTGGCATCGAGAATGGTCATCGTCAACTGACATTGCGGAACGACCACTTGTTCCCCAACTTTTCGAGTTAGTACTAACATTTTCGGCTCTTTCAGGTAGTTACTGCCCTGGCGGTCGGGCAACGGTTTTGGTGGTAGAATTAGCCGTCTGCGATCCTGTAACGGCATCAACGGTAGTCTCGCCGGTGCGTGGGCGGTCGATGAGAAATCCACCCGCCCAACCGCGCTGAGTAATAGCATTATTGCTGGCTTTGCAGCCATACTCATCCTTGCCACCGTAATCGATCAGGAAGCTGAAGTTCCCGCCGCACGCAGGCAAAGGATGATAGGACATGCTGGGTAACGCATAGGCCTGGCTCTGTCCGGTATAGACGTCGTTGCCGCCATAATCGAAAAGTATCCCCATACTGCCTTGAGCCCCTTGTCCCTGGACCGTGCTGCTATTGCCTTCATAACGGTCGTTGCCACCAAAATCGGCCAACATGCCCAGTGAGCAGTCCCAGCCAAAGCCAATGCCCATGATCCAGCCACGATACACGTCGTCCCCGGCGTCATCGAAGAGGAAACCCATGGAAAAGTGACAACCCCAGCCATTTCCAAACCGTTGATACTCGGGCTGGGTGCGGGAACCGCCGTTATACGCCTTTTCGGTGGAACCCAAGTGCTTGTCGTTACCGGCGAAGTCGCGTAGAAAACCTAATCCAAACCAGTAACCGCCGCCGTGGGAAAGGTAGTCGAATTCATATACATCATCGCCCGAGCCATCCAACAGCACGCCGATCCCGCCGTTGGCAACCTGCCGGATGCCTGCGCCAACGCCCTGTCCCCATCCCTCCAATCCCGGAGTTTCCTTGTAGGAATCAGGATAGGTACCACCGGCGAAATAGCGATCATCGCCGGTCACGTCGTCGAGTAGTCCAAAACCTAGTGGCCCGCCAAAGCCTTGGCCCCACATCGCACAGCGGTAGCGGTCGTCGCCGCTGCGATCGATTAAGATACCCAGACCGCCCAAGGCATGTGCCTGCACGCGACGCTGGGCTTTGTAGACATCGTTGCCGCCGTTGTCGATGAGGATGCCGATTCCGGCGATTGATGAGCCTTGGGCCACATCGCGTGCGTCGTATATGTCGTTGCCTTCCCAGTCCAGCAACAACGATACGCCCAGAATTACCCCACCCTGGATTCCCGGTCGCGTACCGCGATACACGTCATTGCCCTTGAGGTCGATGATCACCAACACGGGTCGTTGGCTGGAAACAACTCCCTCGATATATTCATCGTCGCCCCCCAGGTCGATCACGGCGGCTACATCCGGCATTTCATCGAGACGGTAGACGTTCTTATCGCGTCCGCCAACCAGGATCGTGCCAACCGGCGTGGTAATCCTCTTGAGTACGCGGCCCGACACCCCAGGCACCTTCACGTCCCCTTCTTCGGGAATCGCATCGAGTTGTTTACGGAACTCTTCGGTGATTAAGGGGAGTATATCCTCGGCCGCCGCCAGCATTGCGCCCCGGTCCATCTTCTCCATCAGGTCGCACAGTCGGCGAGCGGAAGAACGATCATTCAATGTGTGCCCGACATTGTTTCCCCCGACAAAAACTGAGTACGAACGGTCCGCCACCTCGTTGATCTCCGACTTGCTTAACGGAGCGAGGGCGGCCGAGTAGTTAGAATGTACAGCCACAAGCACTTGCTGTAGGACTTCAAGGGCTTGTTCATGGGACTGCACCTTGGGCATCGGCGGGAGGTCTCGTTTGGGTAAATCAAGCTTTTCCCGTGCGATACGCAGTACTTTCGCTACTCCAGCCACCCCGCCCAGCACTGCTTGATGCAGTTCTCGCGTGAATCTCTCCGCTTCCGCCGGTGCGGCAGTTGGATTGCGCATCATCCGATCGTACCATTTCAGGCGGCAATTGCCGGCAAGCTCTGAGCCAGTGTTCTTTCCAGCACTCACATCCATGCGGCTGGCCATATAACTGCTCCAGCGGGAGAACTCCGACTCCAGTTGGCGCAAACGAATGGCCGTGGCGATCTCCTGTACCATGAGAGCCACTTTGCCGGCCGCCAACGGGTCACCGATCGCTGCGGGGGCCGCCGGTTTGCTGCCTTGGTCAACCGAAGATGCGTTCTTCTCTTCGTCGGTCAGCAGATTTTTCGCGAACATCGACGCCGGCTTAGGGTCAGCCGCGGGTAATGCGATTTCCGTCGGGCGCACCCTTTGCAGTTCACGAGGCTGATAGAACGTCTGCTTCGGTTCATTGTCGTCCGAATCGCCCCGCGACGGCCCAAAGAGCCTGCCCCGCTTGGCCCCGCCCGCCACCACAACGATGAGAAGTGCGGCTAAAACAATGGAACTGGTGCGCGAGGCCCGAACCGCGTGGTTCAGACAAATGCTGAAAGTCATGTAGCGACTCCTTTCGCCGCGAGGGCGTCATTGGTTTAGGATCGGCGAATCAATAACTGTCATGCACACACGCCGAGTGTGGGCGAACGGCACACGGAGTGTGCCTGCTGCTATTCTTGCGACAGTTATTGGTTCGCCGATCCTTACTTTGTCGAGCGGAACTAGAGCAACGATTGTGCCATCCTATGAAAATGATAGATATTCTGTGTGTAACTATAGTTGCGGGAAGACTTTACGGCGGAAGCCTTCACTCTCTCCGGCCGCCGCCTGTTGTGTGACACGGTCGAAATGTGAAAGATAATGTCTTTTGGCATGAAAGATTCTTTCAAGCAGTGCAGCGGACTGGCGGAGGTGGACTTGTCGCAAGTCATTCCTTAGAATAGAGTTGCGACAAATGGGTGTCGCCCGCAGACTTCTTGGTGCGGCTGGCATTGCAATTGCGTATAGAAGTGACCAAGAAAGGTAACACGATTATGTTGTGGCAAAAACTCGTAACGCCAACTGCGGCTGTCAGTCTGCTGTGGCTTGCTGTCGGCGGTGCGACCGTCTACTACCTTAATTGGGTATACCATTCCCATTCGGGGGACTTTTCCGAGAATTTCACGACAATTCAAGCCACCGATTCAATGCAAGATGTCTTGTGGCAACTACAGGCCACGGCGATCGAAGTATCTGAACGTGCCGACAATCACACGCAAATCGAGGTAACCGAACTGGAGAAGGCACTTGAAGGCCATCTTGCCGACGCCACTGCTGGCAGCGTGACACCCGAGGCCATCGCGTTGGTTGAGGTCATTCGAAAACAGTTCTCGGAATACCGGCAACGCATCCATGCCCGTCTTGATTCAAAGTCGGCTCAAGGGCCGGACGGAGTGCCTCTCGTAGAACTGTCGCGATCGGCACACGCCATTGCCGAGTCGTGCAAAAGATTGCTAAGAATCCAAGAAGGGATCGTCGCGGAATCCACCGCGCAACGGGACCGCCTGAGAGTGGTCTTTAGTCGGGTGATGCTCGCACTTTGGATTGTAGGCCCAACCGTCGGAATAATCTCGGGGCTTTGGATTGCCCACAGGCTTCAGCGTTCGATATCCCGGATCAGCATCAGCCTGAAAGACGCCGCGAGCGGACTGGATCGCGAAGTAGGCCTAGTCGACCTGGGTCCTTCGGACGATTTACCCGCTCTGCAAGAACATGTCGATCGGGTCGCATCGCAGATCAGGCAAGTCGTGAATGAACTTGAGCAGGCCCGCCGAGAAACCATGCTTGCCGACCGACTCGCGGCCGTAGGCGAAATGGCTGCGGGTGTAGCTCACGAACTCCGCAATCCCCTCACCTCGGTTAAACTCCTCATGCAGACAGCGGCAGACGGGCTCCCAGGCCAAACCCTCACGGACGAGCATATCCATGTGGTGCTGGAGCAAGTCATCCGAATGGAGAACACGATCCAGGGTCTTCTCGACTTTGGCCGACCTCCCCAAATGCAGAAGGTCCACCACGATCTTCGCGATACCTTGCGCCGAGCCATGAACCTCGTGGAAGGCTATGCAAAACAGCAGGGAGTGGTCGTGCATCAGGAGTGCCCAAACACGCCCCTATTGGTTAATGGCGACCCCGAGCAACTCCACCAAGTGTTCGTCAACTTGTTGCTCAATGGCATCGAATCGATGCCGGAAGGAGGAGAACTGCGGATTGCGATACCGCGAGTGGATGCGAAATGTCTTGTAGGCCGGGTTTCGTTCTGCGATAATGGAATTGGAATTTCCGAAACCATCATGCAGCGACTCTTTGAACCCTTCGTGACCAGTAAAGAACGAGGCACGGGCCTGGGCTTGGCTATCAGCCGACGGATCGTCGAACAACACGGCGGCACACTCACCGCGGCCAACCGCGAACCATGTGGTGCCCTGTTCACGGTCGAATTGCCATTGAGCAAAGAATGTTCTGATCCAGTAATTACGGGGAGAAAAGGTAGTTTTTCAGGGAATCAGAAGAACCTTATTGAATCTACGAGGCCGCTGAATCGCTCGCGATGAGCAACGGTACTCGCGGGCTTAATGCAAGGATTTAATCAGCTTACAGAAAAGGTCAGGAAATTATGCCAAGCTATTCAAAGAAAACCCAAATGACTCTCATTGATGCCATGTTCCATGAGCAAGATCAACAACTTCGGAATGACTTTCGAGAACGCATGGCGAAAATGGAACGCCGCGACCAATTGGCCCAGGTTTCCGGTATTCACGACGAGGTGTTGCTTGATCGCTTGATCGAACTGGACATCGGACCGGAGGCACTGGCAGCCCTGGAAGTCGTTCCGTTGGTCCTCGTCGCCTGGGCCGATGGCAGGGTCCAGCCCGAAGAGCGCAAAACGATCATTGCATTCGCCAAGGCTGCCGGTATTCAGCCACAGGACGGCCGCTACCCGTTGCTGGAGCAATGGCTAAAAAGGCGACCCAAGGCGGAAGTGATGGAAGCCTGGAAACATTATGTTAAGGATCTCTGTCAGCGGTTGGACAGCCAAGAAATCGAGAGACTCCAACACGAATTATTGGATCGCGCTCGACAAGTTGCCGAGGCGGCGGGCGGCTTTCTTGGATTCGGCGAGAAGATTTCCGCAGCCGAACTTTCCGTGCTCGATGAATTGGAGCAGGCTTTTACTTAGTTTTTGTTGCGGAAAAGTAGGGTGGGACGAGTGAAACGAGCCCCACCTTGCAGCACGGATCAGGAGGTGATCGATGCCCAAGTTACTCGTGGTCGATGACGAGTCGAGTATCCGACTCAGCATCAAGGCGGTTTTCAGCCGCACGGAGGTCACCGTGCTGGGAGCCGAGACTGCCGAGGAAGGAATGCGTCTGACGATGGAGCATTCTCCAGACGTCATTCTGCTCGACATCAAGCTCGGAAGCACCTCCGGGCTTGACGTATTTCACGAGTTGCGGCGGATCGACCCGCGATGCCTCGTTATCTTCATCACGGGATTCGGAACCACCGACACCGCAATTGAGGCAATGAAGCTTGGTGCCTACGACTACCTTACCAAGCCGCTGGATGCCAACCAGTTAAAGCGCGTGGTCGATCAGGCCCTGGCTATTAGTCAGCTTGTGCATGTTCCCACGCTTATCGACGAGGGCGAGCGGCCCGAGGACAAACCCGACCGATTGATTGGCAGCGGGGTTGCTATTCAGACCGTCTGCAAGCAGATCGGCCGCGTCGCCCCACAAGACATAAACGTCCTAATCCTTGGGGAAAGCGGAACGGGCAAGGAACTGATCGCTCGGGCACTCTATCACCACAGTCGCCGCAGCCGGGCTCCGTTGCTGGCCATCAATTGCGCAGCTATCTCAGAGTCGTTGCTGGAGAGTGAATTATTTGGCCACGAGCGCGGTGCATTTACCGGCGCGGAACACCGCCGTATCGGCAAGTTTGAACAATGTCATGGCGGCACGCTCTTCCTGGACGAAGTGGGAGACATGGCACCGCACACGCAGGCCAAGATATTGCGACTGCTGCAAGAGGGGTGTTTCGAGCGAGTGGGAGGGAGCGAGAGCCTCTTCGCCGACGTTCGGATTATTGCCGCCACCAATCAGGATCTGGATTCATTGATCGAGCAGGGTCGATTTCGCAAGGATCTGTATTATCGCTTGAGTGGTGTAACGATTTCATTGCCCTCACTGCGAGATCGGCGCGATGATATTGCGGAACTGGCCCACTATTTCCTTTTTCGCTTCAACCGGCAGTTGGGGGCGTCGTTGCAGTCTATCTCGCCCGAGGCGTTGGAGTTACTACAGGCGTACTCTTGGCCGGGAAACGTGCGCGAACTGCAAAATGTAATCCGCCAGGCGATCCTCGTCGCGGCAGGGCCAACCATTCTGCCGGAATTCCTGCCGACCGATGTACAGCAGTATTACGCATCTCAAACGGAATCGGACCTCGACCTTGCCACAATTTTTGACTCAGACTGGCAAAGCTTGCCACAATCGGTCAAAACTTGGATCGCCAACGGTGAGAGCGACGTTTACGGCCGGGCGCGGGAGGCATTTGATCGATTGATCATCCACGAGGCCATGCAGCAGGTTGACGGGAATCGCAGCCAAGCAGGGAAAATCCTGGGCCTCAGCCACGTCACGCTTAGAGCCAAGCTGCGAAACATGAAAACGCCATGCGACGATGTGACGTCGCAAGAGGAAGACAAGTCGTCGCAAGCACACTACGATTAGTGTTGGCCAGGGCCTCCACGCGCGACTGAGCATTGGCAAATTCCGCGGGATAAACACCGGACTCCAAAGGTTTTTCAGCGATGGCTGGTGTCTCCGGTCTCCCGATAGCGGGAGGACAAAGTATCCGATTTATCGGACTGCGTCTACATCGGTATGCGAGAACCCGGCAGTATGTAATGGGGATTGCGTGTGTGTGGCAAAGCGTCTATTCTAACTGGACATTTATCCTTAAAAATGTCTTTTCGACGTAGGAATTCACCTTATGCGAAGGCTCCGCCATCTTTTTGATAACAACCGAGCTTGGGCTGACCAAATTCTGCGGAGAGACCCAGATTTCTTCCGCGAGCTTTCTCGGCAACAATCGCCAAATTATCTCTGGATAGGATGTGCGGACAGTCGCGTGCCGGCAAACGAGATCGTTGGCCTTCTGCCGGGCGAACTGTTCGTGCATCGCAACGTGGCGAATCTCGTGGTGCATACGGATCTCAACTGCCTTAGCGTGATGCAGTTCGCTGTCGACGTGCTCAAGGTCCGACACATCATCGTTTGCGGCCATTACGGATGCAGCGGCGTATTGGCCTCGCTGCGGCGCGACCGCCTTGGGTTGATCGACAACTGGCTGCGTCACGTCCAGGACGTCTACCAAAAGCACGAAACCCACTTGAACTCATTGAGTTGCACCTCGGCCGCTGGCCGCCGGCTTTGTGAATTGAACGTCATCGAGCAAGTGCTGAACGTCTGCCAAACGACGATCGTCCAAGACGCGTGGCAGCGCGAGCAGGAGTTGGATGTCCACGGCTGGATTTACTCACTCGACGATGGCTTGCTACGAGATCTGAATATAACGATCACCAATGCACAGGAGACGCCCGGGGTATACCAGAGTGCGATCGCGGCTCTGATGTAAGTGCGGCTTCCACTCAGCCTCGCTATGGGGCTTGGCATTCTCCTCTATCCCGGATTATTCATCGCAGGGTGGGTGGAGCACGGAAACTCAATCGCAGTGGTGCGTTGCGCGAACCGGTCTAAACCAGGGTGGAAGGTTGCCGTTTGCTGGATTCCGTGCGTAACCCACCATTTCCCTAGGGGTGGCTCCACGCACCCTACAATTTATGAATAATCCGGGCTATTCATACCTGAGGGCTTCAATCGGGTCTAGCCGTGATGCCTTCCAGGCGGGAAAGAAACCGAAGACGATCCCCACCGTGGCCGAGACGGCCACGGCTGCAATAATCGCGAATAGCGATGGCTCCGTGGGCCAATGCATGACGGATCGTACCACGATCGACGTTCCCCGGCCCAAGCAGATTCCCAGTGCCCCGCCACACAAGCAGAGGGCCAATGCCTCGACCAGGAACTGCAACAGAATGTGATAGTTCCTGGCACCGACCGCCATCCGCAAACCGATTTCTCGTGTCCGCTCGGTCACGGACACCAGCATGATGTTCATAATTCCCACCCCGCCAACGACCAACGAGACAAGCGCGACCACCAGGAGCAAAAAACCCATCGACTCCGATGTGGCGTACATGGCCTTGCTTACCTCAGCCATGTCCGTGACGCGGAAATCGTCCACCTCGTCGGCACCGATCTGGTGCCGCTCACGCAAGAGAACCGTGATTTGGTCCATCGCCTTCACAACATCCTCGCTGGAAACTGCCTTCACATACATGTGGTCCACGTTGGCAAAGCGGATCAGTTGCGGCGTATTGGCCAACTGGGCTGCCGAACGGGAGGAATACAGTGGAGAGGAACCTGGGTAAAGTTTGCTCAATGTGTTGACTCGGATGGTTGTGTCTCCCGCAGCAACCGGACTGTTGGCGGCCATCGAACTGCCGTTCACGCGATACTTGATCGTCGTCCAGGGAGCCAGGACGATGTCGTCTTGGTCCATGCCCATCATGTTCGCTCCCTTGCGGCTCAACACACCAATTACCACGAAGGGAACATTTTGAATACGAATCGGCTTTCCGATCGGCGATTCATCCTGGAAGAGTTCGCGACGGAGGGTCTCTCCGACCACGCAGACCTTGCTCACGGTGCGCACGTCGTGCTCGGTGAACATGTGCCCAGCGGAAAACTCCTGCCAGTCGCGAACCGTCAAGAACGACGGCGTCGTGCCACTGATTTGCGACGAGTTCCAATTGCGATTTCCATAGATGACCTGCGCCCGAGCCCGCACCAGAGGCGCAACCGCGGCGACCGACGGACACTGGTTGAGGATTTCATCAGCGTCCTGTGGGGAAAGCGTCACCGCGCTCCCCTCGCCAAGGCTGACGCCACCGCTCGTGGCCTCGCCTGCATGGATCATGACCGTGTGGGCCCCCATGCTAGCCATCGTCTTTTGGATGGCGAACTTCGATCCCTCACCAATCTCCATCATGGCGATTACTGCACCCACGCCGATGATCACACCCAAGGCCGTCAAGGCCGTGCGCGTCTTGTTCCGCCGCAGGGCCTTCCAGGCCGTGCGGAAGGTTCGCGGAATGGCTGGCACACCCCAGCCGCGAGGTTTCCGCGATGTCTCGCCGTGCGGAGAGCTGCGGCGGAACGGGGCATCTGCCGTGGATTGCAGGACAGCCGGCTCTGCAATCGTGGCGACGCTCACTTGCTCAGCCATAACGGCAACATCGGCTTCCCCCACGAGTTCCGCCTCGCCCCGGCCCGCAGCATGCGGAGGTCGTGGTTTGCGACCCCGCGATTCTCTTTTTCCGTCCCTGGACGGCTCAACATCGGCTTCATCAACTACGATTTGCCCGTCGTGAATGTGGATTATGCGGTGGGCGTAGGCCGCGACGTTTTGATCGTGAGTCACGAGGATTACCGTGCTTCCTTCGGCATTGAGTTGCTGGAACATCCGCAGAATTTCGGCACCTGCATGCGAGTCGAGGTTGCCTGTTGGCTCGTCGGCCAGTATGAGCAGGGGTCGGTTCACCAGCGAACGGGCGATCGCCACCCGTTGCTGTTGTCCGCCGGACAACTGCGAAGGCTCGTGGTCCGTGCGATCGGCCAGTCCTACGCGATTCAACATGGCATTAGCCAACTGGCGAGCGTCCTCAGACGCAACCCGTTGGGGGGAATAGTCCAGCGGAAGAAGCACGTTTTGGAGGGCCGTAGTCCGGGGCAGGAGATTGAAACTCTGGAACACAAATCCAAGCTTCTGCGTACGGACCATGGCGCGCTGGTTTGGTGACAAACCGCTCATTTCTTGCCCATCGAACCAGTACTGACCTGAGGTCGGCCGGTCCAGGCAGCCTAGGAGGTTCATTAAAGTTGTCTTGCCAGAACCCGAGGCACCCATCAGCGCGACCATCTCGCCACGGGCAATGGAGAGCGACACCCCACGAAGTACGGGCAGAACGACTTCGCCCAAATGATAGGTCTTATAGATGTCTTCGATTCGGATTAGTTCCATGTTCGGCTTCCGGCGACTGGAGGGGAATAAAATAATTCATCCCCCATTTTACCAATGGGTACTCATCACGGCTAATCCGTTTATTCTAGCATGAAAACATGCGAGCTTGATCTGCGCTGCTGATCATCGTGCCGTAGATCATCGATCCACCGATGAACACCCGGACTGGGCAGTTTCAGCGGGTCGCCGAAAACCCGCTCTCCACGATGCATCTCAACACCTCGCAATTTCTCTGCTATCCGGCACGCGTGGGACCGCTGGTGATCTACATCTACTTTCACCAGCAGTTTCTGGACTTGGGCTGCTCATTGGCCAATCTGTTCGATTTGGCAACCGACGAGCAAATCACTGCCGGTCCGGATGCCGTCTACGTCTATGGCGCCCCGCCGGAATCGCTGGCCCCGTATGGCGATCTGCCCACCGTGTTTTACGATGACGAGAGCGAAGGTCTGCTGGTGGCGGCCGTCCCGTTAGAGAACCGTTTCGGATATTTCGGCTATCTGAAGAAAATGGTCCTGACGCTTCACAACATCGTGATGATGAAGCGGGGCCGGATGCCTTATCACGGCGCGATGGTCCGCATCGTCCTGTCCGCACAAGACTGGGCATCCCCGGCTACGAAGCCAAGGGGCCCGAGGAAGTTGCCAAGGAGTTGTTCCGCCTCATTGCCAAGACCAACGCATAGGAAGGATATCATGCGGTCTTCCATTTCACCCTTCTGGGAGCCTTACCAATAAAGCGGTATCTTAAAGCAGAATCCGGCTTGCCTTGGCGTGTCCTACACAGTAGGATAAACAGATGAGAAGATTTGTCGAGACCACCGAGTTTTCCAAGTGGCAACCGGCCTTCCTGGCTGGCGATGCCTATGGCGAGCTTCAGAAGGAACTCATCGCCAATCCGCAAAGAGGCGATGTAATGCCTGGCTGTGGCGGTCTGAGAAAGTTACGGATTGCCGACCCCAAGCGACAGAAGGGATAAGAGCTATGATCACCAAATCACAACGAAAGCCATTGGCCGAGAGACTCAAGGCCGGGTTGACCGAGGCGGTTCAGTTCGCCAAGGGCGAGTTGACCTTGCGAACCATGGATGTACCCGCCCCGCCTCCGGAGATCTCCGCGAAAGACGTGGCTTCCCTGCGGGCGAAAGGCGGGATGTCGCAGGCGGTATTTGCCCGCGTCTTGAATGTGTCAACCAAGACCGTGCAAAGCTGGGAACAGGGTGAGAGAAAACCCTCGCATGCGGCATTGCGGATGTTGCAGGTGCTGCGAGAGAAGCCGTTGTCCGTGTACGAGGTCGTCGGGATTCCGGCGCGTGGCGGAAGATAAAGTATCGGGTTGAAAATATCTGCTGCCGACGGTTGCCGCGCTGCGTCACATGATGAGGCATCCCGGGAATTACTAACCGTGCTAAGGATCGGCGCATCAATAACTGTCGTGTTTTGTCTCGCCGAGCGGGGGCGGACGGCACACGGAGTGTGCCTGCTACCTTTCTTGCGACACTTATTGATGCGCCGATCCTAATCTTACAGGAGAAAGACAATCGGCAGTCATCGCAAGTACGCTACGGTTAATGCCAGTCCCGGAGCCACCGTATGTGTCTGACCGTTAGCATATCCCCATCTTCTTTTTCGTGCGTATTATGTAATAATCAGGGTTAGAAATAGGAGAACTCGGATGACCATTAAGCGTATATTCTTGGATTGGAGCCGGCCGGCCCTGGCGGCCGCCGTTGATTACTTGGTCCAACGGTTCGCGTCCGTAGGGCAACTCAACCTAGAAAACGTCGTGCTTGCCCTGCCAGGCGGTCGGGCAGGGCGGCGGTTACTCGAAATCCTCGTCGAGCAGGCGGAAAAGCGGCAGTTGCAACTCCGCCCACCGCGGATCGTTACGGCAGGCAAGTTGCCCGAGTTGCTCTACGAAGCAAAACGGCCTTTTGCGGGCAGCCTGATCCAGCAAGTGGCGTGGATCGAGGCCCTGCGTGTCAGCGACCCGCGCCAAGTCCAGACCATTGTTCCCTCGCTTCCTGCACAGGATGACTTGCTGGCGTGGCTCTCCCTGGGCGATATGTTCGGCCGACTTCATCGCGAGCTAGCGGCCGAGGATCTCGATTTCCCCAGCGTGGCCCTGCGCGGTTCACAGATCGAGGGTTTTCAAGAGGCTTCGCGGTGGCAGGCACTGGCCGAAATCCAAAAGCACTACTTGGCCACCCTCGACCGCCTGGGGTTGTGGGATCTACAGACGGCGCGCTTAGTGGCTATCCGCAACCGCGAATGCCGCAGCGAGGCCCAAATCGTGCTGATTGGTACGGCGGACCTCAACCGCTCGCAGCGGAGAATGCTCGACCAAGTTGCGGATCGCGTCACCGCTTTGGTGTTTGCCCCGCCGAATCTGGAGGATCGTTTCGACGAACATGGCTGCGTCAGCCCGTCCGCGTGGCTGGAACAAAAAATCCCCTTGGCAGCCGAACAGATCGAGGTGGCGGACGATCCCGTCGATCAGGCGGCGGCCGTGGTTCGGACCCTTGCCGATTTCGACGGTCGCTATAACACCGAGCAGATTGCGATCGGCGTCCCCGACGAGCAACTCGTGCCTTACCTCCAGCAGCGATTGCGGGAATGCGACCTACCGGCCCGCTACGGCGTTGGTGTGGGCATTGCACGTTCGGCTCCCTACCGCCTAATCGCTGCCGTGGCCGATTACGTCGAAACCTCGGGGTTTTCGGCCTTTGCCGCCCTGCTGCGGCATCCTTGGGTCAACGACTGGCTTGCCGCCCAGGGAATTACAGGGGACTGGCTAAGCGAGATCGACCGCTACCGCGCCGAACATTTACCCCACACGCTGGAGGGTCTGTGGAAGGGTGAGAACACTCTCCCCTCGCCCCTTTTGGGAGAGGGGCAGGGGGTGAGGGCTTACCAGGCAATCGAAAGTCTGTGCCGTGAACTGCGTGGCACGTCGCGCCTACTAGCCGAGTGGACCCCGCCAATCCTCGAACTCATCGTCAAAGTCTTTGGCCGCGCACCGCTGAACACCGACATCGAGCCTGACCGCTCGATCCTTGCCTCCTGCAACAAGATCCGCGAGGTACTTGATGAGTATCGGCAAGTCCCCGCCGAGTTGATGCCGTCGCTCCAGAGTACCGAGGTCATGCGGTTTGTCCTCCGGCAAGTCGATGGGGAGACAATCCCACCGCCGCCGGACCATGGTGCCATCGAGATTCTGGGCTGGCTGGAACTGGCCTTGGATGACGCACCTGCCTTGGTCGTCACCAGCTTTAACGAAGGAAACGTGCCGGCCTCGCTCAATTCGGATCTATTCTTGCCGAACCAGCTTCGTCGCGAGTTGGATATTGAAGATAACGACCGTCGTTACGCCCGTGATGCCTACACGCTGTCGGTCCTCGTAGCATCGAAGGAGCATCTCCGCCTGATTACCGGGCGGCGCAGCGCGGACGGCGACCCCTTGCTACCGAGCCGGCTGCTGTTCACTTGCGACGATCCCACGATGGCCAAGCGAGTGATGGCATTCTTCTCCGCTGAGCCAGCCTCGTTGTCAGGTGCAATCACCTTGGGCAAGTTGCAAGCCGGGCAGGAGCAGTCTCGGCTGGAAGTCCCTCGGCCAAAACGGCTGGCCGCGCCGATCACATCGATGCGAGTTACGGAATTCAAGGATTACCTCGGCTGCCCGTACCGATATTACCTGCGGCACGTACTGAAGTTAGAGAGCCTGGACGACTCGGCCCAAGAGTTGGATGGGGCCGCCTTCGGCTCGCTCGCCCATGAGGTGCTGCATACCTTGGGAAAGGATCCGGAGGTTGCCGCGGGCAAGGCGGACGTTATTGCCAACTATCTCGAAGCACAACTGGCTGCGGTCGTGCGCTCGCACTTCGGCAAGACGCCCATGCCGTCGATTCTCGTGCAAGTCGAGCAGCTTCGGCGGCGGCTTGCTGCCCTGGCCCAGTGGCAGGCCGCTTGGGCAGCTCAAGGCTGGCGAATCGAGCACGTTGAGGTCAGCCCGGCGGAAGGCAAGGCGTACCTCGACGTCGATGGCCAGCCGATGTTCCTCCGTGGCCGCATCGACCGGATTGACATCCAGGAGGCATCTGGCAATCGCATGATCTTCGACTACAAGACCTCCGACGCGGCCAAATCGCCGGAAAAGGCGCACCGGAAAAAGAGTGGCGAGTGGATCGATTTGCAACTCCCCTTGTACCGTCACCTGGTCGCGGGCCTGGGGATCGAAGGCCCCGTGGATTTGGCCTACATCAACCTTCCCAAGGACATCAGTGCCGTAGGGCACTTGGCGGCCGGATGGACGCAGGCGGATTTTGACGACGCCGACCAAACAGCGACGAACGTCATTCGCCGTGTGAGGGCCGAGGAGTTCTGGCCGCCCACCAATCCGCCGCCCGTTTTTTCCGAAGAGTTCGCGGCCATTTGCCAGGACGATCGCTTCGCTGCGGTTATCGCGGACGAAGAAACAGAAGGAGGCGGTGTCCCATAAGGAGAGCATCGGCGACAGTTTCAGGCCTGCGATACCCGAGGAGCAAGCACGATTCGAGCGTGCCCGCAAACGCGGTCGGCCCCGGATCGGCGCGGGCTCGAAGACGATCAGCGTCACGGTGGAAGCTGGTCTATTGGCCGAAACGGATCGGCTTGCCAAGAAGCTTCGTGTCCCTCGAGCCGTGCTGATTGCCCGCGGACTGCGGAGCGTGGTCGAAAGCGGCTGACAGCGAACACGACGCAAAACTACCAAATTAGGTAACATGTCCCCGATATCGATATCAGCCGTCCCTACGGGACTTTCGATTTTCATCGCTTTCCAAACCCAGCAGTGAACTGCTGGGCTATTCTCAAACGTCCCTCCGGGACGGGGAAATGAACGGAACCTCGTGGAGGGCGTTTCCTGCAAGGATGGGGA
>JBAWVO010000008.1:0-49522 GCA_037147235.1 Planctomycetota bacterium
CTTCCCGCTTTTTTTACAAGACCAAAAATCTTAAGTTGGTTCGTATGGGGGCTCGCTGCGCTCTCCCCACCCTACGCATGCCGCCCGGACGGCCGCACCCCAAGTTGTCAGTCGGGCGGTAATGCGGACCTCGCCTTGGTCGGTGAACTTGATGGCATTGCCCACCAGGTTGACCAATACCTGGCGGAGTCGCAACGGGTCGGTGAATATGGTCTCAGGCAGGGGGCCAGCCATGTCGATATCGAGCTTCAACTGTTTGGCGTCGGCACGGACTCGCATCAGCGAGACAACATCGGCCAGCAGCTCGTAGGGCGAACAGCGGGTCGGCTCGATCTCCATCTTTCCGGCCTCCACCTTCGACAAGTCGAGGATGTCGTTGATCAGTTCCAAGAGATGCTTGCCGTTACGTCTGATGGTGTTGGCGGCTTCCAGGTAATCGGGATCTTTCAAGCTGTCGGTCAAGATTTCGGCATAGCCGAGGATGGCCGTCATCGGCGTGCGGATTTCGTGGCTCATGTTGGTCAGGAACTCACTCTTAGCACGGGTCGCGGATTCGGCCTCTAAGGTCATTTGTTTGGCTTGACTGGTAGTCAATTCAAGCTGTTCGTTGATTTCCTTGATTTCCTCGTGTCGGTCATGAAGGACGGCTATCATGGTGTTAAACGTCTCACCCAAGTCGTTGATCGGGTTGTTCCGGGCACTTTGGTAGACTACGCAGAGGCGGCAGTCGCCGAGTTTCTGCGCGAGTTTCCCCTGGACTTTGCCACCGCAAAAGGTGCCAGCGACCTCCCAGCAGCGCAGGTTCTTATGGTTCCGATAGGACGAGCAGGCGGTGTTGTCGCACTTCTTGGATTCCCAGCAGGGGATCAGATTCGGGTTATCAAACCTGGCGGAGAAATTGTTAAGCGTGACCACGTTGGTCATGAGATTCTTCACCTGGATCGCTGCCGACTGCAATTGTTCATTGAATTGTAGTAGTGCTTTCTTGGTTCGCGTCTGCTCGGTGATATCCATGCCTAATCCAATGAGGTGCGGCTTCCCGTCGAACATGACGCGCAGGCCGGTGAAATAGTAAGGAATCCGCCTGCCATCCTTGGTCGCGATCTCTGCTTCTGCATTGGACTCACCCGTGCGGAAAACTTCCTGCATTCGTTCCATGATATGCACTCGGTCAGCACCTTCAAAAAAGTCGGTGCCGTACATCTTTCCGACTTCTTTTGCTGAGTAGCCTGTGACCGTTTCCCAGTTCTCGTTCCATCGCACGAACCGTTTCTCATCGAACATGTAGAAAACACCAGGGAGGCTGTTGATGATTTGGTCAGATGCTTCCCACTCTTTAGCGTCTCGCCTACGGCTGATGAGGCTCACGCCGAGAGCCGCCAGCAGAATGAAGCTCAGCGTTAAGACCCCCGTCGTCAACGCCTGCTCTCGCATGGGGGCATAGATCTCGTCCTGGTCCACCTTCGCCACGACAAACCAGGGCGTACCTGGGATGCTGCGCACGGCGGCCAATACAGGCTTGTTCCGGTAATCGACGCCCTCCATTACCACTTCGGGATCGCATATCGCTTGGGCAGCAACGTGAGTAGGCATGGCGATTGATTTTAGGTCGCATTCCGCTGCACGGGGTACGCTCCGTGCGGCGTGGCAGGCGGCACACGAAGCGGATTGGCTGCTATCCTTGCGAAACTCATTCATTGGCCCGTTCAGAGTGTGGTTCATCGGCAGCCTTAGGGACAATGCGGTCCCCTTCCGGTGGCGCAGTTCGTTCAAGTAGAGCGTCTCGTCGCCTTCCCGTCGGATCAGCAAGGTTTCGCCCGTGGGACTCGGCGTTGGCCAATTCTGGATCTGGGGATAGAGGAACTTCTCCGGGTCAACCTCAATGACGATCAAACCGAGCGGCGGCGCACCGGCTCCCGGCGAATCAAGGCGGTCGTTAAGGGGGATTGCCAGATCGAGATGGATTTCGCCCGTGAAGCGGCTAGGGTGCAGATCGGACATCGCAACGCGATTGGATCGCAGGGCTTCCTTAGCGAGTGTTTGCGCAATGGGACCGAAGTGGACCTTGTTCGCGGGAGAGGCCAGCCGGACATTCATTTGCGGGTCCACCAACACGGCGCGCAGGCCCTGGTTGTGCTCCCGTATGGAGCAAAGCCTGGCCAGCAGCTCGGGTGGCACGGTGGCGGGTGCCGCGTCGCCCAGGAACTTACGCACCTGCTGGCCCAAGAACACGTCGCACATGACCGCCTGCGAATCGCTGAGCCGTTCTTCTCGCCAATCAACAATGTTCCGCACCTTCAGATCGGCGATGGCCGTCAGCCCTTCCTTTGCGCTCTCGCAAGACACAGCGACGTTATGTCTGAAAAAGCGATAGCCGACGGTCCCGATGCCCACCACCAAGAGCAAAAAGATCAGCACCGGCCCGCCTACAATCCAACCTCGCGGCCTCCGCAATGCGGTTTTCGGTGGGATCTGGAATAAAGAAAGCGGAAGCGTCTCGGTGCCCGCAGCGGCCAACAGACCCAGCCCCAGCGGTAGGAATGTGATGGCCGTCCAGAGGGCCATGGGGATCGTGTGCGAGTCGTAAAGCAGGGGCATACCCACTGCGTAGCTCAAAACCATGACCAAACTGATCAATAACGTGGTAAGAGAGAGCGCCGAAGCGAATTGACGACACCACCCGCGGCGACCCAAGGGGGGCAGTTCGAGCAAGAGAGCCAGGGCCGCCAGCAGGAGTGCCGTGCCCGTCAGTGGAGACATCCGGCCCACGGGAATGTCTCCAATCCGATCCGGCGCGGTCGTCAGCCATCCCTCGATTGGCAATCCGAATCCATGAATCCATTGAATGGACACCGTCAGGCCCATTATCGTCAAACTGATCGCGACGAGGTAGGCCAGGGCGCGTGCCAGCGCATTGGACGGCCATTGGCCATGAAGCAAAAGGCCGCAACTCAACAACAATACGCACCAAGCTGTGCTGGGTGCCATGGGAACGAAATCGGGGCCAAACGCCAGGGACCGCCAATCACCAAACGCCCAATTCCCAATCGCGAGTGCGGCCAATGTACCCGCAATCAGGGCGCAGACCTGTATCGGTCGGCGAAGAGGCATTGTCAATAACGAGGCCGTTCTCACGTTGCGCTCCAAATCGTCATGCGTTTGGGGAATGCGGTGGTCTGCTGAGTAACTGTAGGATACAAATAGCACTGAGAAATTGTAGAATAGACGGAGAGCCTTTATTCTCAAAACTGGCACGGCGGAAGGCTGGGAATTACAATAGAATATATTGTGAGATATGCACGGCCAAAGTTGGCCACGTGGCCCTTGTTGCCATTGGAGTGGTTATGCGAAGCTTTAAATGCTGTCATGCGAGAAGCATTGCAGTTCTTGCGGTACTCTTTTTCAGTTCCGCGGACCTAGCAAATTCGTCCGAACCCATTTCTGAAACGGGGGCTAAATCGGCGAAGGTCCCGCAGGCCGCGTCGACTGCCGCTGGGGCTACGATTGCCCCCTCGCCCGAGGCACCACCATCCAAATCTGAGAAACGGCCGGTCGCCATGGGGAAAAAGGCGGAAAAGCTCCGTTTCCAGTTTCGCTTTCAGCCTTGGAAGGATGTGCTCGATTGGTTCGCCCAGCAGGCCGATCTTTCGCTGGTCATGGATGCACCGCCTTCGGGCACGTTCAACTACAGCGATACCCGAGAGTATACGCCGGCCGAAGCGATCGATCTGCTGAATGGCGTTCTTCTGACCAAAGGTTACACGCTCGTGCGCCGCGATCGGATGTTGATGCTCATCAACATTGAAGACGGAATCCCAGCCAACTTGGTGTCAACGGTGCCGCTGGAATTGTTGGACAGCAAAGGCGAGTTTGAACTCGTGAGCGTACTCTTCAACCTGAACAAGATCCGCCCCGAAGACACCGAGACCGAGGTTCGCAAACTGCTAGGCCCGCAGGGATCGGTGGTGGCGTTGGCCAAGTCGCAGCAGTTATTCGTGACCGATACGGCAGGGCGACTCCGCGCGGTCCGCGCCTTTCTGAAACGGATCGAAGGCCCCGAGGGAACGGTGTCGTCCGGGCTGAAGACATTCCGCCTGAAGTATGCCCGACCTGAGGAAGTGCTGCCGATTCTCCGCCAGTTGCTGGAGATTCCCGAAGAGAAGAACCTGGCGGCCGACGGTTCGATCCGCGTCGCCCAGGAGGTCGGCAGCGATCGATTGCTGGTCAGTGGGCGGCCGGACAAAGTGGCTCGTGCAAGCGAAATCATCGAGGGTCTCGACGTGCCATCCCCCGGTGCCGAAGGCACCGGCCGTCTCAGCGGTACTCCGCAACTGGAGGTTTATGCGTTGAACGGTTGCGATGGGGTGTCGGTTCTGGCGGTCTTGCAGACGCTCTTGGTGGGGCAGTCGGATGTGCGTCTTTCCGTCGATCCCAAGACGAGTAGCTTGATCGCCCTGGCACGTCCTGCCCAACATGCCACGATACGGACCACGCTCGCGCAATTGCAGCATGAGGGACAACGGGTCGAGGTCATCCGGCTGACGCGCGTCGATCCGCAAAGTGCCCTCGTCTCGATCAACAAGTTGTTCAGTTCCGGCGACCCAAAGCAACCGTCGACCACGGCTCCCCAAATCGATGCCGATGTGGCGAATCGCCAGTTGCTGATCCGCGGGACAGATGCCCAGATCCTACAGATTCGTGATCTGCTGACCAAATTGGGTGAGCATTTCAACCCGGGCGATGCCGGCCAGGGCGGCCGCGTTCGCACCCTGCCGATGAGTGAAGAGGCTGCCCGAGCAGCCCTGCAGCGCGTCGAGGAAGTCTGGCCCACCATGCGGCCGAACAAGATTCGCATCGTGGCCCCTTCGGCAGGCAGCGGCGCGGAATTGCCCGATCGGTCGCGGGAAGCGAAGGAAAGAATGCCCACGCTTGACGAGCGACCGGCAGATCCGCCGAAGTGGCCGGAGGAGAAGCCGCGGCAGAAACCTCAGGAAAGCCCCAAAGCTGCGCCTGTTTCCAAAGTGACATTGACCGCACCTGTGCATTCGGGCAAGTTGCTTGGTGCCCGCGTCTTTTGGGTGGCTGATTTTGTCCCGACGAAGGCCGCCGTTCCCTTTCCGACTTCCGCCTTGGTAGCTGATCCTGTTCCTGGGAAGGCTGCCGTTCCCCTTCCGCCTTCCGTCTTGGTAGCTGATCCTGTTCCTGGAAAGGCCGCCGTGGAGGGCAAATCGCCTGCGGCGATTATCGTGATTCCCGGCCCCAAGGGTTTGACGATTACTTCGGAGGACATTGAGGCTCTCGACGAGTTCGAGCACCTCCTGACGGCGGCGGCCGACCGTTCGGTAAATGGGCCGATGGCGGTTTTTTACCTCAAGCACGCCAAAGCCCAAGCCGTGGCAGAAACACTCGACAAAATTCTCGCCGGCGGATCGTACGAATCCGAAGGTTCTTCTGAGAAAGGTTCGGAGGCTGCACGGCTTGCTGCCAGCCGCAGGGTATTGGCCACCGGTCCAATCAAAATTACGCCCGAGTCTCGATTGAATGCCCTCTTGGTGCTTGCAAACCGCGCCGATCAAGACACAGTCGAGCAATTGCTCAAGGTTCTCGATCTGAAGGAAAGCCCGGAAGAGATCGGGGTCTCGCCCAAGCCGCGGATGATCGCGGTTGAGCATGCACATGCCAAGGACATCGCCGACGTGCTTCGTCAGATCTATGCCGATCGCATCGTGGTTGCCCAGGGGCAGGAACAGCAGGGACGTGGGTTCATGCCGTTCTTCATGCGTGGGATGGGCGGCGGCGGTGGCGGCGGCGGACGAGGAGGCCAGGAAGGCGGCGGCGATCAGGGCGGGCAGAACCGACGTGACGAGGCAACGCGAATCTCGGTCGGCGTTGACACTCGCACGAACACGCTGGTCATCGCCGCAACCGACGCCTTGTTTGAAGAGGTCAAGCTAGTGGTCCAGCAACTTGACGTGGCGGCAGCTTCGCAAAACGAAACGGTGCGGGTGGTCACCCTGCATCGCACCAGCGCGGCAGCCGTCCAAAAAGCCTTGGCGGCATTCGCGGGCGACGCCGTGCAAGCCAAAAATGTGGAAACCACCCCCCCGGGCGTTATCGGCAACAATAATTCAACTTCTTCAACGCCGCCGTGGGCCAACCGAGGGTTCGGCCGCACATCCGGCGGCTCGTCCGGCAACCAACCGTCGATGGGTAACGCCGAACAACCCGGTGGCAATTCGTCACCCGGCCAAGGTTTCGGCGGCCGGCGACGGTCGCGATCCATGCAGCCGGGCGGTCCCGGACAATAGGGACCGTCGCCGCGGATGTCTGCCGGCGGGATTCATGCATCCGGGGAGCCACTTCTCCCAAGGGTTGAACTCTCACCTTCACCAAGATCACGGAACCTTGGCGATGGCTGCGTTCGCGATATCGGTGATTACCTTGCGGATAAGTTCCCAAGTCTCTCGGTGGTAATGATCGAGTATGTCAATTTTTTGCGAGTCTTTGTAGCGGGCGAGTTTCCCAGCCTTCGATTCATAGGTCTTGCTCGCGACTCCCTGGTTATGAACCAACACGTCGCGTGAAGCTTTGGCTTCCGCGATTTTTTCGATCTCATCTGGCGACGGGCAGCCGAGCTTGGCCTTGTCCTCCATGTACGCGAACCAGCCGGTAGGACGGTCGTACATAATCTCGTTCAGTTCTTTGTTGACCACCAGAAACGTGATCGCGTCCTTGTCCGGCGCATCCAAGACGGTTTTGAAGTCCACCTTCTTCCCGATCAGGTTTTGCGGATACGCCATCAGCCAAAGGCGCAGCAGGTTGAAGAAGTCGTTTTCAAAGATCGAGATAAATTGTTGAAAGGTCGCCTCGGCGAGTTGCTCTACCACGTACCCCCGCGCTTTGCCGGCAAGATCGGCCTGCGTAGTCACGGTGCCGGTGGCCGTGTTTCGGATGGAGAACGTGTAGCCGGTCTGGACGACTTCTTGGACGATGCGCCAGGCGATTTCCGTGTCGGTGTAGTAATCGTGGGCAGCGTTGAGATCCGCCAAAGCACGGTCGCGCAGTACTCGGATATCGTCAGCCAGTGCCATGAGAACCCTCTGCTCAACGGACCCTCTGCTCAACGGACCCTCTGCTCAACGGACCCTCTGCTCAACGGACCCTGTACTCAACAAACCATGTCCAAGATTGCCTGAACGGCAGCCGCATCACCTCCGCGGCCCAAGTTGATGACGGCTTCTTCCGGAGCCCCGTTGAACGAAATAACGTGTTCGTCAAGCCAATAGCCAATGTGGCGGCTGTCGAGAAGTCGCTGGACTTCGTCAAGCTGGCTGACAGGCACTTCGATGTACGGCCCGGCCGTGCCATCGGTCGAGACGCGCAGAGGCTTTTTGGTCGTGGTATCGGTCATGGTCCGTTACTCCTGTTCACGAATTGCCTAAAACTCTCCCTAGGGCGACTGCTTCACCTACTAATCGGTAACGACTCGCTGCTTCGTGATCAACATGGCTCGCTCGACCTTCAGGGAGCTACCTAAAGGAGACTTCAGCCAGCCGAGAAACTCGACGCTCCAATCTTTCTCGCCCCTGCCGAACACCCGAAATTCATCTTTCTTCCCATTTTAGCGGATTTGCGACAGGTGTCAAGATTTGTTCCTTTCCAGGATGTCTCTTTCCAGGAACGCCCCCATCTATCCAGCGGGTTCCTCTCGAGTGTCAAAAAAGGTTCACTTCCCGTGGCAGTCGCCCTTCGTGGTCAAAAAATGCCTGCCATTTTCGCAAAATCGAGAAAGACTGCGGTTTCCATGGCCGATACGATATAGGCGGCATAGTAGCTACCGTCGGTACCGTCTGCCTGCGCCATATATGCGGTGCATAACAAGCAGGCGGCATTGATCACAACCTTGCCAACTGCTGTCGCTGCTAGCTCGACGTAGGGTGGGTGAAGCACGGACCGCGAGCAAAATGGTGCGTTACGCGAACCGATCCAGAACAGGGTAAATGTTCCCATGGTTCGACTCCGTGCGTAACCCACCATTTCCCGGCCGGTTCGCTCCACGCACCCTACGGCCTGCCGTTACTGCAAGGTTATGATCAAGCTCAAGGCCAACCTAGGGGGGCAGGATTAATGGACCGCAGATTCTCTTGGCTGCCGTCGCAGGCGAGGCTCGGGGTCTCGCTCGCAGCGTGGATGATCTCACCGCTGCTGTCCTTCGCGCAACAAGAGCCGACAGGCCCCTCCAACAGCCCGGCCGCACAAGCGGCGGCGGAACCCCCAACCGGCAGTAGTAAGACTGCTGGCGATATCTACAACCTCGACCTCGAACAACTGGCCAAAGAGCCGATCCGTGCTACCCCGCAGTCAACCAACTTGACGGCTCCGTCAAGCATCCTCACACCCGGAGATTCCGGCGGCGAGAGCGTGAGCACCACGGGACAAATGATCCAAGAATTTCCAAGCGTCACCAATCGACGCCTTTCGGGGATCAATGTGGACTCCCGAGTGCGGGGGTACAATTCCGCACAGATCAATGCCAGCGCAAACGGAATGACGCAGCGGAAGACCCTTCAGGATTTGGATTCGCTCTTCAGCCAGGTCGATCCGGGCGTCGTGCGGGATATGACGGTCATCGACGGCCCCTACAGTTCCCTGTATGGCCCCGGCTTCGCGTTTCTGATGGGCGAGCTGGATGCACCGCCACGCTACAAGGACGGTTCCGAGGCCCATGTTTCCAGTTTTTCCAACTATGGCAGTAACGGCCAGACTTTATCCACACGCGAGAACGTGTTGGCAGGAGCCGAGGACTGGGGCATGTGTGTGAGCTACGGCCTCCGCACCGCTAACGACTACCGCAGTGGTGGCAGCCAAAGCTTCCTTGTCCCTTCCTCCTACCAGAAATGGGATGGCCTGTTTGCCTTCAGTTTCGACCTCGACCGCGCCTCGCGGATCGATTTCGACTATTTGCGCACCGAGATGAACCATGTCGATCTCCCCGGCATCATCTACGACCTCAATAACTCGGTAAACAACCAGTTCAATGTCCGATACGTCATCCAGGAAGACCGCAAGGGCCCGGAACAACTGGTACTCCAGGCCTGGTTCCAGGACACTTCTTTCCGCGGCGACGCCTCTCGGGAAGATAAGCAGCAGAGCTTCTACTACCCGTTCGTTTCGATCCCGTATTACAACTACCCTACCTATGACACCGGCGATCCGGTCAATACGATCGTGCATGGCACGTCGAGTTCCCTGGGAGTCCGAGGGTTGCGGACGCTCGGGGATGCCGATTCGCTCCAGTGGACCTTCGGCACCGACTGGCGACGCTACGAACAGGCCTATTCCGAGACGCACTTCGACTCGGCGGGTGCAATCGCTTTCGGGGGCAATATCTACGGCATTCCCCGTTCCAGCATGGATGATGTGGGCGTCCTGACGAATGTTGTGATGCCGGTGAACGAACGGTTCACGCTCACGGCGGGCGGACGTGTCGATTATGCCAAGCCCTATCTGGACGTCAACGATCCGTTATTTGCCAATCCGGATGGATGGTTTGCTCCGGGATTGGAATCGCCAGGCCATGCCCTGGGAATGGCTTACGTGACGGGCAAGCTCGCGCTCAACGATTGTTACACCCTGAACTTCGGCACCGGCTATGGGATGCGCATGCCGGAACTGAACGAACTGTACAGCCAAGCGGTTTACCAACCGGTTGCCCGCTTCGGCAATAGTTATGTTTTCGGTCTATCGAATCTTGAACCGGAACGCAATTTGCAATGCGACCTCGGCATCACCTACAAGAAAGATCGCGTGAGCTATGGCGTGCATGGCTTCTACTCGACGATCTGGAACTACATCATGCCGGTCCCGGCCGCGACCGACATGTATCCTCCGAATGATTATCAGGCAACGCATGTCCTGGGCCGGAACTTCCAGGACTTTCCACCGCTATGGCGAACGGACTCACCACCCAATCAAAACGCAGATAATGTGGTGGCCGCGTACCAATACGTCAACGTCGATCTGGTTTCCCTCTACGGCGGCGAAATCTTCGGCGAGGTGAAAATGTGCGATGGGCTGAGCCTCTACGGCAATATGGGATTCGTCGAGGGGACCAACTATCAACCAGTGGCCTTCCTCATGGACAATTCTTGGTCCGCGCCGGCGGGCACCAAGGTTCCGCTTGGACATGCCGAGGGACTTCCGGGGATCTACCCCCTGCACGGCAAATTGGCCGTCCGTATCTTCGAGCCGGAGAAGGAGTGTTGGGGTATGCAATTTGTCGCGCGCATGGCGGCCGCTCAGGACCACGTCGCTTTAAGTCTCTCCGAACTGCCGAGTCAGGGATTTATCGCGTTCGATGTGAATGGCTACTATCAGTTGAGCAAGCAGATTCGAGTTACAATGTCGATTGACAACCTATTTAACGTCTACTACAGCGAACCTGGCTCGCTGGCCATCATCGGTCCCAACGGCCTCCCTGTCTTCATGCCGGAGCCGGGGATCAGCGTCGGTTTTGGTTTGGAGGCACGGTTTTAATAACGGTCTGCAAGGAAGAGAAGGGGAACCACGAAATACACGAAAAACACGAAAAGGGGAAAGAAAGGGGGAAAGAAAGGGAGGTCGTTTATGAGGACGAGAGCTACTTGATAATAGGTGCCTGCTTCGAGGTTTATAAGGAAATGGGCTGCGGTTTCGTTGAACCTGTTTATCAAGAATGCTTGGAGTTGGAATTGGCCACCCAAGGGCTACCATTCAAGCCTCAAGCAGCGCTAGCCCTGAGTTATAAGGGAATGAAATTGAAACGAAAGTACACCCCTGACTTTATTTTGTTTGACAAGATCGTCCTGGAGATCAAAGCAGTCACGGAACTGGTCGACGTACATCGTGCGCAAGTTCACAACTACCTCAAGGCTACTGGCTATCGCCTCGGCTTGATCGTCAATTTCGGCCACTACCCCAAAGTCGAGTACGAACGCATCGTCATTTAGTTCTTGGTTTCATTTCGACAACAAATCGTCGAGCGGAGAAGATGTAAGGCGGGAACCACGAAACACACGAAATACACGAAAAGGGAAAGAAAAGAAAAATGGAGATCGTAGGCGGGAACCACGAAATACACGAAAAAGAAAAGAAAAGAAATGAAATGAAAAATGGAGATCGTTTATAAGGACGAGAGCTACCCAATCATGTTGTCTTTTTCGTCTTTTTTCGTGTGTTTCGTGTGTTTCGTGGTCTATTCCCCGAATACAACAGTATTGATTCGCTTGTCCTAAGCCCGTAATGGTGAGATTCAAACTGCATTATCTGTCGCAAAGTCTCTTGCTGTTGCTGACGTTGAGCTTCGGCATCGCGTCGCTCCATGCGCAAGAGGACGAGGCGACGGCGGCCAGTCGGGAACTCCGGATCAAGGCGGCCTATCTGTACCAGTTTGGCCGGTATGTGCAGTGGCCCGCCAAGGCGTTTTCCAGTGCCGAGGCGCCCTTTGTGATCGGAATCCTGAAGCAGGATCCCATCGCCGCCGAGCTGGACCAGCTCGCGCTCGTCAAGAAGATCGAGAACCGGCCAATCCAAATTCGACAGTTTTCGCCCGAGAACGGCATCCCGGCATGCCATATCCTCTTCCTCTCGACTTTTGTCACCCCCGAGGTCCAGACTGCGCTCCTCGGCAAGGCCACAGGGAAGAATATATTGCTTGTGGGGGATTCCGAGAAGTTCCTTGATCTCGGGGGGGCGGTGCGATTTGTCGTTGAAGGCAATAATGTCCGTCTGCATATTGCACGAAAATCCGCACTTCGCCAGGAATTAATTATCAGTTCTAAGTTGCTTCAGGTAGCCCGTGTCCTAGACTAGCTACCGTCGGTATTGTCCCATGCCTCATGTGTGGTGAATAACGAGTAGGCCAACAAGGGAGAGAGAATTCATGGACCGCAGATTCAATTGGCTGCCAGTGCAGGCGAGGCTCGGGGCCTCGCTCGCGGCGTGGCTGATCTCACCGCTACTGACCTTCGCACAAGAGCCGGTAGGCCCTTCCAGCAGTCCTGTCGCACCAGCGCAAGCGGCGACAGAACCTCAAGCCCGCAGTGGCAAGGCGGTCAACGATATTCTCAGCCTCGACCTCGAACAACTGACCAGAACCCCCATCGTAGTCCCCTCGATGGATATCCCGGTTACCTCCGTGACGAAGGCACCCAGCACGGTGGGACATTCCGCCGCAGCCATTTTCGTCATCACTCCCGAGATGATCCGTCGCAGTGGCGCCACTTGCATCCCAGAGGCCCTGCGCATGGCACCGGGGTTGGAAGTTGCCCGCATCGATCAGAACAAATGGGCGGTCAGTTGCCGCGGTTTCAACAGTCGGTATGCCACTAATCTGCTTGTACTCATCGACGGCCGAACCGTTTACACACCCGTCTTCTCCGGCGTCTACTGGGATACGCAAGACGTCGTGCTGGAGGATGTCGAACGCATCGAAGTGATTCGCGGACCCGGGGGAACGCTGTGGGGGTCGAACGCGGTCAACGGCGTGATCAATATCATTACCAAGAAGGCCAAGGACACGCAAGGCGCGTATGTCATGGCGGGCGGCGGCACCCAGGAGCGTCTGACCGATGCCGCACGCTACGGTGGTCGCATCGGCGAGGACGCCTATTATCGAGTTTACGGCAAGCAGTTTGAGCGCGGCCCCGGCTGGGTAGAGGGCGGGGCCGGTCCTGACGACTCCTGGCGACAGGGACGCGTGGGCTTCCGCGCCGATTGGGATGTTGACCGCTGTAGCGGCGATACCCTGACCGTCCAGGGGGACTGCTACGCGGGCGAATCGGGAGTACGCGATTCGCTGACGACTCCTTGGCCGCCGCCATTCACGCAAACGATTGCCGGCTACGATCAGGTTTCCGGCGAAAACCTATTGGCGCGATGGCGGCGCACTTTCGATGAAGAATCCGACTGGGCGTTGCAGACGTACTACGATGGATATCGGCGCGATGGCCCACTCCTCCTTGAAGAAGTTAAGACGCTCGATCTCGACTTTCAGTACCGCTTCGCTCTTACCGATCGACAGAAAGTCGTTTGCGGCGCGGGATACCGACATATCGATGACAACATATTAGGTTATCACCCATTTACTATCTATTTCGATCCGCAGGGACAAAGCAGAAATTTGGCCAGTGGTTTCCTTCAAGACGAAATTGCCCTGGTCAAGGACCGACTCGCCCTGACGCTGGGCACAAAGCTTGAACACAATGACTACACGGGGCTTGAAATTCAGCCCAGCGCGCGGCTGTTGTGGACGCCCGACAATCGACACTCGACCTGGGCGGCAATTTCTCGCGCCGTGCGCACACCGTCCCGCGCAGACGAAAGCCTCGTGTTTAACGTCGCCCTTAGCCCCGTTGCCCCGGTCTTTCTCCACGGCACGGGCAGCACAAGTTTCAAGTCGGCGGACATGATGGCCTACGAGATCGGATATCGCGAACAAACCACCGACCAATTTTCCTGGGATGTGGCTTTGTTCTACGACGTTTACGACAACCTATCGAGCCTGAATTTCGGTGCCCCGTCGCCACCCTACGTGGTAATTCCCGCAACCTTCGCCAACGAAAATACCGCGGAAGCCTACGGGTTGGAATTGGCTTCCACTTTCAAAGTCACCGAATCTTGGCGACTGTCCGGGCATTACACCTACTTGCACATGCAGGTGCATAGCAAAGGTTTCGGCGGCACGAGTGGGGGTAACGATCCGCAGAACCAGGTTTATCTCCGCTCGGCCTGGGACATTGGCCCTGGATTGGAGTTCGATTTGATGACCCGGTATGTTGACACTCTGGCGGACCTTCATGTTCCCAGCTACATCACGATGGATGCGCGTTTGGGCTGGCGGCCGCGGAAGCATTGGGAATTGGCCGTGGTCGGCCAAAACCTCCTGCAAAATCATCACCTGGAGTTTGGCAACGAATCCTCCTCGCGGGTTCAGGTGACGGAGGTTCCCCGCAGCGTCTACGGGACGCTGACCTGGCGATACTAGTAGTAGGGTGGAGGGTGGAGGGGGGAGGAACCACGAAATACACGAAATACACGAAAAAAAAGATCGTTTATAAGGACGAGAGCTACCCAATTATATTGTCTTTTTTTGTCTTTTTTCGTGTGTTTCGTGTGTTTCGTGGTCTACTCCTCGGGAACTCCGGATCAAAGCGGCCTATCTGTACCAGTTTGGCCGATATGTGCAGTGGCCCGCTAAAATGTCCGCCTGCATATTGCACGAAAATCCGCACTCCGCCAGGAATTAATTATCAGTTCTAAGTTGCTTCAGGTCGCCCGTGTCCTAGACTAGCTAGAGACATTGCATTTTCTCGATGCGCTGAGGCGAATTGGAATGGATAGTTTACCCACCGATCTGGCTGGTATCGCACCCACTAATGGCCCCCCGGCGGTTGTCCCGGACGAGAAGCGGCGCGGCCGCAACTTCCTCTCGGTGCGACACCGCACACTCGCTGCGCAACTCAATCTGCTGACGGTTGCGGCGGTAGGCGTGGCCCTGACGCTCTCCTGCGCGGCATTCTTCGTCAACGATGTGTTGATGATTCGCAAATCCAAGAGCGAGCAGCTTTCGGCCCTGGCGACGATCCTCGGCTCAAACACAACCGCGGCACTCGAGTTCAACGACGCCAAAACGGGCACGGAACTTCTGGCGTCGCTCCACAAGCAGCCAGCGGTCGAGTTTGCCTGCTTGTATGACCCGCAGGGCAAGGTGTTCGCCACCTATCCGGCCGATCTTCCGCAAGGCTTCCTCCTTCCCACGGCTCCGTCAGAAGACCGCACGATTTTCACGGATTCCGGTTATTTGGAGGTCGCACAGAACATTAGCCACGCCGGCGAGAAATTGGGATTCATCTACATGCACGCGCGGATGGATGAACTCCAAAAACAGATCCGGGGCTATGTATGGATCACGCTGGCGGTGCTGGCCGTTTCGCTGGCCGTTTCCATTCTCCTGGCCCGCCGGCTCCAGCGGTTCATCACGTTACCGATTTTGCGGCTGGTCAAAGCCATGAAGCACGTTACCCGCGAAGACGACTACTCGATCCGCGTGGAACAAGTCAGCGGCGGCGAGTTGGGCGTACTCAGCGATGGTTTTAACACGATGCTGGATCAGATCGAGCAAGCACAGTCGGCCGTGTGCCAGGCCCGAGACGAACTGGAAGATCGTGTTGCCCTTCGTACCCATGAGCTTCTTGTGGCCAAGGAAGCCGCCGAAGTGGCAAGCCGTGCCAAGAGCGATTTCCTGGCCAATATGAGCCATGAAATCCGTACGCCGATGACCGCCATTCTGGGTTATTCCGACCTGCTCTTGCAGCAAGGCACGAGCAAGAATGAGCAGGAAGACTTCGTCCAGATTATCCATCGCAATGGCGACCATCTGTTGGGGATCATCAACGACATCCTCGACATCTCGAAGATCGAGGCAGGCAAGATGACGGTCGAGCGGATACCCTGTTCGCCTCGTCAACTCGCCAATGAGGCGATCTCTCTCCTGCAAGTTCGCGCGACGGCGAAAAATCTCTCTCTCCAGATCGAGTTTCGCGGGCCGATTCCCGAGACGATCCAGAGCGATCCGACGCGCCTTCGCCAAATCCTCATCAACCTGTTAGGCAACGCCGTCAAGTTTACCGAAGTGGGCGGTGTGCGCCTGGTGGTCAGCCTCCTGGACCCGCCCGAGACGCCCAGCCCGTGTATCGGCTTCGAGGTGATTGACACGGGTTTGGGCATGCAGTCTGAGCAGATGTCCTCGCTCTTTAAGCCGTTCACGCAGGCAGATACGTCGATGACGCGGCGATTCGGAGGCACGGGCCTCGGCTTGGCCATCAGCAAGCGTCTGGCCCAGATGCTCGGTGGCGACGTTACCGGCAGAAGCGCAGTCGGAAAAGGAAGCGAGTTTCTGGCCAGCGTCGAGACGGGCCCACTGGAAGGGATCCCCATGTCGGATGGGGTCCGTGAAGCTTTCCCCGTAACGACCGACCCGTCAAGCGATAAGCAAGCCCAGGATATTCGACTCTCCGCACGGGTCCTGCTGGCCGAGGACGGTCTCGACAATCAACGGTTTATCACCTTCGTTCTCAAGAAGGCGGGAGTCCAAGTCACGGTTGCCGACAATGGGCAGATTGCGCTCGGTTGCGTTCAATCGGCCCAGGAGGAAAAAAATCCATTCGACGTGATCCTGATGGACATGCAGATGCCGGTCATGGATGGCTATACCGCTGCTCGCCGCCTGCGAAACGAGGGCTACACCGGCCCGATCATCGCCCTGACCGCCCACGCCATGGCCGAGGATCGCCAGAAGTGCCTTGACGCCGGCTGCAACGACTACGCCACCAAGCCGATCGACCGGCAGAATCTCCTGAGAACAGTCGCCCACTGGATGGACCACGATCAAACGAACGACGCCTCACCCATGCCCACCATGAGCGAGAACATCGCAGGAACCGCCAAGCCTACAACCAGCGAGATTAACGCGAGACCCGCCAAGCCCATGGCTATCTATTCTCAGCTTGCCAGCGATCCGAACCTAGTCGATCTGGTCGACATTTTTGTGCAAGATATGCCCAATCGGATCAACGCCCTGGAAACTCAGGCGCAGAGTCGCGACTGGCAACAACTGACTCGGACTGCCCACCAGATCAAGGGAGCCGCTGGGAGCTACGGATTTGGCGAGATCACACCCTACGCGGCTCGGCTGGAAGCCGCCGCGAAGGAAGGCTGCCAAGAGCAGGAGATTCTTTCGACGCTCGACGAGCTGCTGGAACTCTGCCGCTGCATTCGCTCCGGTGTGCCGCAGACAGAAGCCGCCCCCTGTTTGGTGCCGGTCTCCTGACAGCGACAACAAGCTTACTGCGCCAAGCCTTCAAATAGCGGCGTGGAGAGGTATCGCTCGCCGAAGCTGCAAATAACGGTTACGATCACTTTACCGCGGTTCTCGGGACGGGTAGCAAGACGAATCGCCGCAGCCACGTTGCCGCCGGAGCTGATGCCAGCCAGGATGCCTTCCTCCTTGGCGAGGCGACGTGCCCAGGTAAAGGCTTCGTCGTTGGTCACCGTCTCGATGCCGCTAAGCAGGCTTGTATCGAGATTCTTGGGAATGAAACCGGCACCGATGCCCTGGATCTTGTGCGGCCCGGGCTTGCCGCCGGAAATGACCGCCGAATCCGTTGGTTCGACGGCGATGGCGCGGAGATCCGGCTTCTTCGTGCGCAGGTAGCGGGTGGAGCCGGTGATCGTACCGCCCGTGCCTACGCCGGCGACGAAAATATCAACCTTGCCTCCGGTGTCTTCCCAAATCTCCGGGCCGGTGGTCCGCTCGTGAACGTCCGGATTGGCCGGATTGTCGAACTGCTGCGGAACCCAGGCATTGGGTGTCGTGAGGGCCATTTCTTCGGCCTTGCCAATCGCGCCCTTCATGCCGTCTTTGGCGGGCGTGAGTACCAGATTGGCACCCAGGCCGCGGAGCAATGCCCGGCGCTCGATGCTCATCGACTCGGGCATGGTGAGCGTCAAGGAGTAGCCTCTTGCCGCGGCGACGAAGGCCAGGGCAATGCCCGTGTTGCCGCTGGTTGGCTCGATGATGTGCGTTTCCGGGGTAAGCCGACCCGACTTCTCCGCAGCTTCGATCATGGCACGGCCGATGCGGTCTTTTACGCTATTGCAAGGATTAAAGAACTCCAGCTTCACCAACACCGTTGCAGCTCCCGCCGGCACAATGCGGTTGAGTTTCACCAGGGGAGTGTTGTACGTCGTGGCGACGATGTCGCAAAAGATTTTTCCGTGAGACATGGCGTTGCCTTTCAATTTGAAAGAAGTAAGGTATCTACTTAGGGGGTGATTGGAATTTCGTAGCCCCTAAGTTATTATACAAAGATGATTGAGATAGTATAGATCAAGTTCTATTGATTATGCAAGAAGTGATGATAATCCATGCCTACCATTGAAGCCTTACATGTGTTCCTGGAGAAATTTGCACCGCCGCGGCTGGCTGAGTCGTGGGACAACGTCGGTTTGCTCGTTGGCGACCGGCAGACGGAGGTGCGGCGGCTGATGACCTGCTTGACGGTCACTCCCACGACGGTCGATGAGGCGATCCATGGCCGAGCCGATTTGATTGTCGCGCACCATCCCTTCCCTTTTGCAGCCGTAAAGAGGTTGACCGCCGATACGATTGTCGGTCATATCTTGCTGAAGTTGATCGCAGCGGGCGTGGCGGTTTACAGTCCGCATACGGCCTTTGACTCGGCGGCCGAAGGGATCAATCAGCGTTTGGCCGAGGGACTGGGGCTTACGGATATCGCCGCGCTGGTGCCGCACCAGGAGGGGCAGGGCGCGGGCCGCTGGGGTAAGATTGACGGATCGCTGGCACTGGGCGATTTGGCTCAACGGCTGATGAAGTTTCTCGGTATCGCCAATTTACAAAGGGTGGGCAACCTGGAACAAAAAATCCGGACCGTGGCCGTGGCCTGCGGTGCGGCGGGCGAGTTTCTCGAAGTCGCGCGTAAGGTGGGTAGCGATGCCATGATACTTGGCGAGGCACGCTTTCATACTTGCCTGGAGGCCGAAGCCTGGGGAATTGGTCTCTTGCTGCCGGGACACTTCGCCAGCGAGCGGTTTGCCGTCGAGGAATTGGCCGGATTGTTGGGCAGGCAATTTCCAGAAATTCAAGTTTGGGCCAGCCGGCAAGAACGCGATCCGCTGGAGTGGATTGACTTGCGACTTTCCGCTGCCGAGGCAGGCCCGTAGAATGGTATCATGATGAAGGCCCTGACGGCACTGCCGGTTTATAACGAAGTCCACCATATTTCACTCGTCTTGGATGAAGTCCTTCGGCATTGTCGCGAGGTGCTTGTTGTCGAGGATGGCTCGCACGATGGCACGGCCGAAATCCTCGCCGCTCGCGGTGACGTGTACGTGGTAACTCATGCGCAAAATCGCGGTTACGGCGCGGCACTCCAGTCGGCCTTCGATTTTGCCTTGCACAACGGCTACGATGTGTTGGTGACGATCGACTGCGACGGCCAGCATCAGCCTTGCATGATTCCACAACTGATCGCTCGGATCGAGGAGGCCGACATCGTCTCGGGTAGCCGATACCTGAAGGAGTTTTCCGGCGACCGCCTTCCGCCGGAAGAGCGGCGACGTATCAACCAACTCATAACCCAGCGCGTGAATCGACAGTTGGGCCTTTGTCTTACCGACGCCTTCTGCGGATTCAAGGCCTATCGCGTACCGATTCTTGGGAAGTTCTCCTTGACCGAATTGGGCTATGCCATGCCGCTGGAGCTATGGGTCCAGGCAGTTGCCTTGGGACTGAAGATCATCGAAGTGCCCGTGCCGCGGATCTACCTTGAAGAGGCCCGCTCGTTCGGCGGGGCATTGGACCACGGACCAACGCGGTTGAAGGTCTATGAAGAAGTATTGGATCGCGCCATGGCCGGAACAAAAGAATGGGCTCTCCGCCGGGTTTGCGGATAATTGTGGTGCGGGCGTCCCGCCTGCCCAAGATGTTGTGGTTGAACCAGGCAGGCGAGACGCCCGCACCACAAACTTGGCGGAGAGCCAAAGAATGCTTATGACTTTTGCCCAAGAAGAGTTTCATCGGCAGTGTTTCGCAACACCGCGTGAGAACCGCGCGATGCTGGTCGTGCCCCCCATGGAGGAGGCCGGTATCCTGGCAGCGGAAAACGCCCTTCTTCGACGCACGACCAACTATTCGCTACAAGGCCGCTCGCTCACGGAACTCTCGCGGCAGGCCCGGGCGGAACTCCTCGTCGCGGCACGAACTTGGACCGCTGCTTATCGTGAGATTGACATGCCAAGCCTCGATTCGGAGAGATTGATCTTTCTCGCAGGGCATCAGCCGGAGTTGTTTCATCCCGGAGTATGGTTCAAAAACTTTGCTTTGGGCGCGCTGGCCCGGCAGCATGGCGCGGCGGCCGTGAACCTAGTGATCGATAGCGATACGATGAAAAGCACCGCGCTACCGACGCCCGGCGGATCGCTCGACGATCCACGTCGTGAATCCGTGCTGTTCGACCGGCCCGATGGACGATTGCCTTTTGAAGAGCGGGGAATTCTCGATGCGAATGGGTTCGCCAGCTTTGGCCGCCGCGTGGCCCAGCGGATCGCGCCGTTAGTCCCCGATCCGCTCATCCAGCGATTCTGGCCGATGGTTCTGGAGAGGGCTCGGCACGTCGATCGGCTGGGCTATTGTCTGGCCCAGGCGCGGCATCAGTTGGAAGGCCAATGGGGATTGCAAACGCTCGAGCTTCCGCAGAGCGTGGTTTGCGATAGCGAGCCGTTTCATTGGTTTATCGTCCACCTGATTGCCAACCTCGACCGTTTTCGCGACTGCTACAACCAGGCAGTGCAGGAGTACCGCCGTGCCCATCGTATTCGCAATGCGGTCCATCCCGTGCCCGACCTTATCGCTGAAGGATCATGGCTTGAAGCCCCGCTTTGGATATGGACGGCCGAACAACCGCAACGTCGAAGGGTTTTTGTCTGCCGACGCGGCCGAGAGTTCCTGGTTTCGGATCGAGCCGGACAGGAACTTCGCTTGACTCTAACCGTTGACGGCGACGCCACGGACGCTGTCGGGCGGTTGGTGGCATGGAGCCGGCGGGGTACGAAAATTCGTTCGCGCGCGCTCATTACCACACTTTGGGCCCGCTTGGCCCTGAGCGACCTGTTCATGCACGGCATTGGCGGGGCAAAATATGACCGTGTGACCGATCGATTGATCGAGACGTTCTTCGGCCTTGCACCGCCGAGCATCATGGTACTTTCCGCCACTTTGCATCTGCCGATTTGTGGTGCAGGCGTCTCGCCTGCACCCCAAGGCTGCAATTATTCACATTCCGTACTTAAAACCGGAAGAATCGAATATCTCCGCAATATTCGCCACGCGTTGCGCGCGTTGAGCTACCATCCGGAAACCTATTTACACGCCAACCAACTCCTTGAGGGCGCGACGCCCCCTGGGGCCAGGGCCTTGATCGACGAAAAACGGCGATGGATCGGCATGGCGGTCACGCCTGAAAACGCTTACCTGCGTTGGAACTCGTTGCGCCGCATCAACAACGAACTTCAGCCCTGGGTGGCCCAACGACGGCAGCAACTACTGAAACTGCAATCGCAAACGCAACAAGAACTGCGACACGAGAAGGTGCTCTGCTCGCGCGAATATGGATTCTGCCTCTATCCCGAATCCTATTTAAAAGATTTTCTTCAGCGTGCCACTTCCCAAGAGCGCGTAAAGATGTTGTGATAGTGTAAGTTTGAGTTCAGGGCAGTGCATTTTTTGCGAAAAGGATTCTCGCTTATGAGCACGGGGATAAATCCGCCGATCGACACCGACATGCTTTGCGGCAAGGAAACCGTGTCCAGTACTGCCGACAAGCGCCGCGTGCGATCTCCCATTATTGCCTGCACGGTCAGCGATCATATCGCCTTGGGACATTTCCTGTCGGAAATCTTCGGAGCGCGCTATCCGGCTGAATTTCAGGCGTCGCTCAACGATCCGTTCTATGCCCCGGACGATCGCTTATTGCTCCGCCGCATGGGCCGCACGATCGCCCACGTCCATGTGACGCGTCGCCTCATGCAGTTTGGCTCACTCGCGCTTCCGGTGGCCGGGTTGCAAGGATTGGCCACCGCGAACCATTGTCGCCGGCAGGGGCTAGGCACCCATCTGCTGCTGGCCGCGGAAAGGCAAATGGCGCAGTCGGGCGCGCTCATCGGGCTGCTGCGAACTCGCATTCCGCATTTCTTTCGCCGTACCGGTTGGGCGTTGTGCGGCGGCAGTTCGGGCTGCGCCGCCAGTCCTCATGCCGTGCTCGTTCGACTTTTGGAACAAGGCCTCTCTTTGCGCCGTGCCTCGCGAATTCAGGTTCGGCCCTGGCGGCGATGGGAAGAAGAGGCCATCGCACGAGTCTATCGCCAAAGTCTGCCCGGCAATTACGGCCTGCTCCAGCGCAGCCGCCCCTATTGGCTTTGGCTTCTGGAACGCAGGGCCTACGATCAGTTCTACGTGGCCCTCGACGGCCCCGACCTATGGGATTTCAACGAAAGCAGCACGCAGTTCGTCGGCTACGCGGCCATCAAGCGAGAGAAAATCGTCGAGCTTGTGACGGCTCCCGGCCGGCGGAAAGTGGCGATGGAACTTCTCGCCCGGGCCTGCGGCGACGCCATCGAGCAAGACCGTCGCCAGATCTCGCTGCTTGCTCCTGCCGACAGCCCGTTGCTGGAATATTTTCGCGGCGCATCGGAATCGTTGACCTACCGGGCTTCGGATCGCGCCGAGTTCTGCATGGCACGGCTGCTCGATCCGCTGGGGCTGTTGAAGATGATGTGCGGAGTGTTCGTGCAGCGGGCTACCGAGGCAGGGCTAGGCCGGTCCTTGGAGCTCGGATTGCTTGTCGATGGGCAGAAGTATCAGATCGACACTGCCGGCAGCGGCCGGGCAATGGCCAACACCATGGGGCGCAGTTTTCTTCGACTCAACGTGGCCAACTTTACGCGCATGGTGCTTGGTCAACTCGATTGGGATCGGGCCTTGGAAGAAGGCCTCGTCGTACCTTCCACCAGCCTCGCCCTCAATGCCGGCCGCGCGCTCTTCCCCCCATTACCCTTTTGGCGGCCGATCTTGGACGACTGCAATTAGTAATTCTCCGCCGCTTCGCGAATCTGTTTCCACGCCTGCTCCACGTGCCGCCGCTCGGTGTTCGTTTGCCCAATACAAAACCGCAAGGTCAAGCGATCCTGCAACCGCGTATGGCTTATAAACAACTTGCCGGAGGCGTTGACTTGGTCGAGAATCTGCTGGTTGACCTCGTCGCCACCGCAGTGGCGGAAGCAGACGAGGTTCAAGACGGCTGGCGCGGCGAGTTCAAAGCGAGGATCGGACTGAATCCAACCGGCAAACTCTTGGGCCAGGGCCACATGCTGCCGCACGCGTTGCTGAATCCCTGCGATGCCGAACCACCGCAATACAAACCACAATTTCAACGCACGGAATCGTCGTCCAAGCGGAATCTGCCAATCTCGATAGTCGATCACCGCGCCCGACTGCGTCGCCTGATTCTTCAGGTACTCGGGCATGATCCCCAGTGCGCGGATCAGCGGCACGCGGTCGGCGACGAAGAAACAACTACAATCGAAGTTCGTGAACATCCACTTATGTGGGTTGAAGCAGTAGCTATCGGCCAGTTCCAGGCCGTCGTGCATCGCGCGGAATTCCGGGCAAATAGCCGCCGTGCCGGCCAGGGCCGCGTCAACATGCAGCCAAACGTCGTGCTGGCGGCAGATCTGGCCGATGTCCCGTAGCGGGTCGAAGCCCAGTGACGACGTCGTGCCCACCGTGGCACAGACGAAGAAGGGCCGGCGGCCTCCCGCAATGTCGGCGGCCATGGCCTCGGCCAAGCGGTCGGGCCGCATGCCCCACTGCGAGTCGACTTCAATGCGGCGAAGAGCGTTGCTTCCCAGTCCGGCGATGCGGAGCCCCTTTTCGATTGAGGAATGGGTTTGGTTCGAGGCATAAGCGACCAACGCGCCTCCTGTTCCCCTCTCCCCGATCCCCTCTCCCTGCTCCCTGCTCACCGCTCGCTCGCGTGCGGCCAGGATCGCGCAGAGCACGGACGAAGAGGCCGAGTCTTGGATTACACCGCCGCCGGCACACGTGGATAAAAACCGTTCCGGCAAACCAAGTCCGTCAACGAGCCAATCGAGAACGTGCGTTTCCAGTTCCGTGCAGGCCGGACTGGTTGCCCAAAGCATTCCCTGCACTCCCAGGCCCGAGGCGAGTAGATCGCCGAGGATCGAAGGCCCCGAGTTGTTACTGGGAAAATAGGCGAAAAAATTAGGCGACTGCCAATGCGTGATTCCCGGCATGATGATTTCGTTGAGATCACGGAGAATCGCCGCGAACGGTTCGCCTTGTTGCGGCGGTCGGTCGGGCAAGCGGCCGCGAATTTCCCCCGGCTTGACCTGGGAGAGCACAGGCAGTTGCTCAACCTGCTCCATGTAGTCGGCGATCCAATCAATGACTTCGCGGCCGTGGCGGCGGAATTCGTCGGGGGTCATAATAGGGTGTCCTTACTTTCCTTAATTTGGAGTGTGTTAATTTGTTGCCGCTTTTCTTTGCGGCCGTAGAGTCAAATTATTGTACCCCGGGGGGGCATTTTCACCAAAGGCGTTTAATCACATAGCCCAGGGTCGCGTAGCGTGTGAATTGGGGTTGTATCGCGGCAAGGGGCCGATACAATCAGGAGTGTTTAATTCCAAACCATGGTAGGAACCGGCAAAAATGTTGCCGCAAAATTATGAGTACGGTTGCAACCTATCTGGACCGCATTCTTGATCCGTTGGCGGAGTGCTTTACGCCACAAGTCGCTCGCCGTCTCGCTCAACTGACGGCTGATTCTCAGACGCAAGAGCATATCGATATTTTGGCCAGCAAGGCCAATGAGGGACAGCTTTCCGCGGACGAAGACGCGGAATACAAACAAGCCATCGACGCCATTGACATGGTGGCAATACTCCAAGCCAAAGCTCGGGCTTACCTCCGCCAGCACTCTTGACTTTGTTGTCTGCACAATGGATCGTCACACTCGACTGCTTGTCGTTCGCCGCGCCCAGAATTTGTGCGAGTACTGCCAAATCTCGCAAACACTCGTTCCGTTCCACCCGTTTCATGTTGAACACATTGTCGCCAAGCAACACGGTGGCAACGATGATCCCAACAATCTAGGTTTGGCCTGCGATCGGTGCAATGCCTATAAGGGGCCGAACCTGACCGCCATTGACCCTGTTACGAACCGCGTTTCGGAGTTATTTCATCCTCGCCGCCATTCTTGGCATGAGCACTTTGCGTTCTTCGGTCCCAAGATCATCGGCCTAACGCCGATCGGCCGTGCTACGTCGCGTCTCTTAAACATGAACGACTATCGAAGATTGTCTCTGCGAAAGGAGCTTATTGCTCTTGGAGACCTGCCCATGGAATGAACCTAATACCCATCGTTTCTCGTGACGAATTGGCCAGCCGCTATCTCGGCCAACTCCCGTACGTGCCGTACAGAGAAGATACCCTCCTCGCCTAGTTCACCTCGGACCAGAGCGTGTTGGTCTGTGCTGCTTACTTCGATCCCTGTTTCTCCGGCACCGCTTTCGTTGCTTCGACGCGCGTGGAGGTGGGCTTTTGTTGAACGGGCGCGGGGAGCGAGACCTTCGGCTCCTCGATCTTCAACTGACGGCATACGTCGGCCAACCGTTGGGTAACTTCCCGCACAACCTTGGTGGCATAGTGCATGTTGTGGATGTCGTTGCCCTTGGTCAACAAGTCCAAGTCGTGACGCAGCTTGGCGATCTCCTCGATAAGCTTGGCAGGGTGGTCGCCGGGCTGCTTGGCCACGGTTTCCACCTTCGTCATCGTGGCCTGGAGCAGGGGCAAGGCACTCCGCAGGCTGATGTGATAGGCCTCGAATTGCTTCACGGTGGCCGCGTCGTGGCAGACCGAACACATGGCCTTGGAGCCGCGCACAAGTTCGGTACCCGTCGAGGAAGTTTCCCGGACGGTGTGACAGGTACGGCACTCGACGCGAATGCCGATCATCAAGTTGGGGTCGGGGGCACCTGCCTTCGTCCCCGGTTCCTCAAGCAGCCTGGCTCCCCTTCCCTGGAGTAGATTGACCTGTTCTTGGTGATGGTTCGGGTGGCAAGACTGACAATCGCTGGAGGCGTGTTCGAGCTTCTTAAGATCCAGGGTGTGCAGAATGGGCGAGTGGCATTGGATGCAATCGACCTTGTGGTCGGTGACGTGCTTCTTGTGCATGAATTCGTGATCTTGGATATGTTCCAGATCGCCCTCGCGGTTGTGGCAGGAGAGGCAGCGTTCGCGAGGCACTTCACCTTTGCCGCGGATCAGGTCGCCGTGGCAGCTCTTGCAGTCAACGCCCTTCTTGAAGGCCAGCTCATGCGTGAATTTTACGCCGCCGCCCAAGTCGAACTCCCGCTGGGGAATCTGATGGCAATGCGTGCATGCACTGAGCTTTTCGTTGAACGGCTGGTCCTTGAAGTGGCAGAGGAAGCAGGTGGTGGTGGTCACGGTCATGTGCTTGCCTTGCACGATCTGGCTATGGCAACTCGTGCAGCGGAGGGTCTTGCCCCGGCGGCCCTCTTGCAAGTGCGGCGTATGGTCGAAGGGAATGCCGTGAAAATCAACCTTGCCGGAAAGCAGTCGGGTTTCATGGCAGCCGGAGCGGAGGCAACTGGCGTCGGGAATTTCAGCCGAGGGCCGCGTGCCCGCGCTGGCGGTGACGTACTTGAGCAATTGCACAAGGCCGAGCATCTTGCCGCGAAGCTTGCCGCCAACCCCCGGCGGGAAATGGCACTCGACGCAAGTCACGTCCTTATGGCTCGATTGTTGCCACGACTTATAGTAAGGCTCCATGATGTGGCAACTGTTGCAGAACACGGGGCGCGAAGTATACCAACCCGCTGCCGCGGCCATGATCACCATCAGAAACAGCCAAGCGGCGAGTACGGCCAGGGTGGGATAGAGGATGGCTCGTACCTTCCGCCAAAGGGAACGAGGAGGGTGAGCGGTGGATGTCGAGGGCGTGTTCGAGGGTTCCATGGATAAGTTCTCTTCAGCGTGCAACCGTCGGACGGATCGGTCGGATCGGTCGGAATTTTTTAGTTTCAGCCCAACGAGGCGACGATCATACCCAACAGCAGCGCAAGCCCGACGGCTAACGCCAAAAACCCAAAGGTACGGATACACCAGAGTACGGCCAGCCCTGGACTGGTGGTGCGCATTGCATCCAGCTTGCCTTCTCGCTCCAGTCGATCGAAGTATTCCGGCCGATCCTCCTTGAACTCTTCTTCGCTGACCAGTCCCGTCAAAACCGACATGTCCGCGGGGAATCGGTCCGGCCGGAGATGGGTGTTGAAGAAGTGGATGGCAAACACGAAGCCGGTGGCCAGCAGTGCCTGCGTCGAATGCACCACCTGAGCGATGTTCAGGGCGGTTCCCGGCAAGACACCGCAGAAGAAGTTGGGGAACCAGAGCACCAGACCGGTCGAACCAATGATCACCGTGTCGGCGATCGCGCCCCAGAAGTCGATCTTCTCCCAGTAGGACCAGCGATCAAAGCCCGGCCTCGGCCCCAGACCGAAGAACCATCGCAACATCTTCAAGAAGTCCTTGAGGTCGCGAAGGGTTGGCAGCGGCGAATCGGACCCGAAGATCATGTTGACCAGGGTCCGGCCCTGCTTGCGGCCCTCAACCAACAACCGCACCATGCGGGCCATATAGACGAGCATTGAGATGAGTAGAATAACGCCAAAGAATCGATGCCAGAAGCTCGTCGACTCAAAGCCACCCATGCCTCGGGCCAGAAATTTGGCCCAGGGCGCACTGTGGTACTTCAGCGGCAGACCCGTCAAGGCCAGCCCGAGGAACGACGTCATCATGATCGTGTGACCGATTCGATGGAACGACACAAACCGCACGTAGGCCGTCTCACCCGGCCTCAGACCGTGGGGCCGGCCATGCTTGAGCACTTCGACCAATCCGCGAATGAACCACAAAAGCGAGTGGACGCCAAAAAAAGCGAAGGTCGAGTACAACAGTGTCAGCAAGGTAACTCTGACGGCGTGGACCACCGGGGCCTTCGCGGCATCGGAAGCATCGATATGCGGACTGAAATTCACGAAATTGCGGCCGGCCTTGGTGTGGCACCGTCCGCAGGTATGCACCCGATTCGCCGCCGAAAGCTTGGAGTTGGGGTCGTCCAAAGGGAGGATGTCATGCGACCCGTGGCAGTCGGCGCACTTGGCGGCCGGCCCGTAGCCCAGGTCGGTCAACTTGCCGTGCATGCTCAAGGCATAAGAACTCGACATACTGCCGTGGCAGTTTCCGCAGCGGTCCGGCAACGTGTCGCGGAAGGCGACCGATTCAGGCGACGGCAGGTCGTGCCCCTGGTGGCACGAAGTACACGTCGGCTTCTGCTTGGTCTTGCCGCCCGGCGCGGGACGACTGGCCTGCCCGCCAAGACCACCCCGCCCGTGGATGCTGGCTCGGAGCCGATCTTCGATTTTCAGGTGACACTTGCCGCAGGTATCGGCGACGTGGGTGTCATGGAGCGTCGATCGCTCGTCGCGGGCACGAAAAACATTGTGGGCACCATGGCAATCGGCGCAGCCCGGCCCTACCGAGAGCCCCTTCTTCTCCATCGCCTGACCATGCACGCTGCGGAGGAAAGTCTCCTGGTTTTCCTGATGGCAGCCACCGCACGTTTGCACCTGGCCTTCCAAGCGAACGGGCGATTTTGGATCCTTGACCGACAAGAGGCTATGAACAAGTTGGCCGTGACACTGGCCACAACCCATCAGCGAGCCTTCATCCTGAGCGTTTCTGGCACCAGCCTTCGCATGGACGCTCTTGCGCAGATCCGTAACCTCGTTCGCATGGCAATGGGCACAGAACTTCTGGATATCGGGCAGCTTCGACCGGAAGTCCTCCGTCTGATGTGCCTTGGTTTCCTGAAGAGTCGAATCGCCGCCGTGGCAATCAACGCAACTGACGCCCTTCTGATAGTGAACGTCCTTTTTCAAGGCGTCTAGGACGATGTAGAAGCGGTATTGAGCCTTGTCTTTCGGATCCCACAAATCGGCTGTTGTATGACACTGGAAGCAAGAATTATTGTCGTCGACGACATGCGAGCCCTTGAGTGGCGGCATTTTTAACGCCGGCTTCTCCGCTGCAGGAGGTGCAACAGCCGGCTTCTCCCCAGGCGCAGCCTGAGAGGGGCCGGAAACCACCGACGCCAACCAAGCTATCGGCAGCAATACCGCCAAAGCAAATCTCATATTCAGTTTTCCTGCAACTACTCTTTATCGTACTTGGGATGGGCCTTGTGAACTTGGGTAGCGTGGCAGCGCATGCAGACGTTCTGGGGCAGCACCTTGTAGATCGTGCCGCGGACCATTTTTTCCTCTTCCGGTTCGAGCTTCTTCTTGCTGGCGAACTTCTTCGCCTCCTCCGCATGCTTGCTACCGGGACCGTGGCAGGCCTCGCATGAGGTTCCGACCAGCGTCGCACTGCTCGCTTCATCCTTGAAACCCGTTGCCGCACCAAAACCGGTCGCGTGACAAATCAGGCACGTGGCGTCGGTCTTGTACTTGGCGGGCAGTTTGCTAAAGGCGTCCGTGGCATGTTTGGTCTTCTTCCAAGCCATGAACTGCTTGAAATGGCACGCCGAGCACGCCTTGGCACCCGTATAGGTTTGATCCGCCGGTGGGCTTACCGCGGGACCGGCCGGTTCAGCCGGCGGTTGCGACCGCACGCTCTGTGCTACGATTCCACCCACAGTAAGAGCCATGACCATGGCTACGCTCATCAACACCTGTCGCCGAACCTTCATGAATCTCTCCCATCCTTTGAGAACCTGACCAAGAACCGGATTGTTCCAGGTACGACCTGGGGTCATCTCGGAATACTCGGCTAGGCCCTAAGTACGTTGCAGTGCCACCATTCAACCGGCTTGGCTCGTAATATCACGCATTCGCGCATGTTTGGCTTGCCGTGAATGGATACTTGAATTTAACCTAGAAAACATGTTGCGTCAAGATTCAGAACCATTCTGAGGCAAAAATGTTTATGCAACGTGAGATGATAAATTCCGGACAGGCATTTTACGCATGAATCGCAGTAAATAATCAATCGCGAGTTGCGGAGAATTCAAGCGAATGCTATCATACATGGTAGTCTTTTCAAAACTCGCGGTATCCTGGAGGTCGCTCATGTCCGATTCGTTTCCTCGCCGAAGTTGGTTGGCGCGATGCCTTGGGGGAGGTATCGCGGCGACGCTTGCCGCTCTTCTTTATCCCGTGGCCAAGTTTTTGTGGCCGAGGGCTGCGACAACGTCCGGTGCCTTGGAAATGGTGGCGCCCTATCGGATGGATGAACTCAAGCGAGCCGAAAAGACTGGCCAATGGCCACCCCCCTTCAATTTTGGCGGGAAGCCTTGTTTGTTGATCCTGGTCGATGGCGAGCCGCGCGCGATCAATGCGGTCTGTACGCATGTGCAATGCACGGTCGAGTATCGTGCGGCCAGCAAAGATATCTTCTGTAATTGCCATAACGGCGTCTACGACCTCAACGGCCGCAACATCGCCGGTCCGCCGCCCCGCCCCCTGGAAGTCTATCAAGCGGTTAGAAAACCTGGACAGGAGGAGATCATTGTCTCCCGCAAAGCCTGAAAATTCTGAAAAGCCTGGTTGGAAAGAGGCCGTGAAGGGCTTCTTTTTCGAGCGGCTCGGCTTGGAGGGCATCGTCGCCCTCGCGGCCCATAAACGCGTGCCCATCCACAGCAGATCGCTCTTCTACTTTCTGGGGGGAATGGCACTGTTCCTCTTTGGAATCCAAGTGATTACGGGGATTCTATTATCCCTCTATTACAAGCCCTCGCCCGACCAGGCCTTTGAAAGCGTGCGGGCGATCGTCACGGAGGTCGATTTTGGCTGGCTCTTCCGCTCGATCCATTCCTGGAGCGCAAATCTGCTGATCGGCGTTCTGTTCTTGCATGTTTTGACCACCTATATCATGCGGGCCTACCGTCGGCCACGGGAGTTTACTTGGTTGACGGGCATGGCTCTGCTAGGCGTGTTCATGACGTTTGGCTTCAGCGGATACTTACTCCCCTGGAATCAACTGGCCTTCTTTGCTACCAAGGTCGGCACGGCCATTGCGAACTCGGTGCCCGTCGTCGGCCATTACCTTCTGCTTATGGCCCGGGGCGGGGAAGAGGTCACGGGGGATACGCTGGCTCGGTTTTATGCGTTGCACGTGGTCATTCTTCCCTTGACGGTACTGGCCCTCGTGGGGGGACACTTATTCTTGGTGCAGAAGCACGAGATGAGCGTGCCGGAAGACATGATCAAGAAGTACGGCAGTGCAAAAAAGGCACCGAGCATGCCGTTCGTTCCGCATTTCCTGCTGCGAGACATGGTCGGCTGGTATTTGGCTCTGGGAGTTCTCGCCGCTCTGGCGGCCCTTTTCCCTTGGGAATTGGGGCAGAAGGCCGATCCCTTCAGTTCGGCCCCACCGGGAATTAAACCCGAGTGGTACTTCCTCTTCATGTTTCAGGCGTTGAAACATCTGCCGGGTCAACTCTTTGGCATCGAGTGGCTGGAAGGCGAAGTGGTCGGTGTGTTGTTCTTCGGTTTGCTCGGCTTGATGGTCCTGTTGGTTCCCTTCCTGGACCGCGGCGCCGCAACCGGTCGGCCTCGGCGAGTGCTGAATTTCTTTGCCGTCTTGACGGTGGCGTTCTTCCTTTACATGACCGCTTGGGGAGTGCTTGAAAAGCCCGCGCAGGAACAACCCGCCAAAACTCCGCAAGCCTCTGCCGACAGCCCCGAGGAAACTCGATGAAAAAGCTATTGTTTCTCCTGACTCCCGTTCTGTTGGTCGCCTGGGTGGTCCTCCTCGGATCGGCCGATGCCGAAGAGGCAAAATCGCCGCCCAGCAAGCCGGTTGAGTCTAAGATGCCCGTGATCGAGATCAAGTCGATTCCCGACTCTGACAATTATTGTATCCAGTGCCACACGCAGCTTGATACGGGAGATCCGAAGGATCAGAAATTTCATATTCCCCTGGAGTCGTTGAAGAACGACGTGCATTGGCAGAAGGGGGTGCGATGCCAGGACTGTCACGGTGGTGATCCCTCCGTCCAGGAGATCAAGGCCCACCAGGCCAACGACGACTTCCGCGCGATCAAGTCGCCGGCCGAGATTCCCGACTTCTGCGGCCGTTGCCACTCCAACATCGAGTACATGCGGCGTTTCAATCCATCGCCTCGTACAGATCAGCTTGACGAGTACCGGACCAGCGGTCATGGCAAGAAATTGAAGAAAGGCGATCTGCAAGTGGCGACTTGTATTTCCTGCCACGATCAGCCACACGGCAATGCCATCGATCTGAAGCCGCACGGCATTCGTCCAGTGAATGAACCCGCTTCACCGGTCTTCCACACCAAAGTGGCTCAGACCTGTTCCAAGTGCCATTCCGATCAGAAGCTTATGGCTGGGCGTTTATATAAGGGTCAGCCGCTTCCCATTGACCAGTATGCCAAATGGAGCAAAAGCGTCCACGGCGAGGCACTGCTGAAGAAGGGTGACTTGAGTGCGCCGACTTGCAACAACTGTCATGGCAATCACGGTGCCGCGCCGCCACAAATGGACTCGGTCGCCAACGCCTGCGGCAGTTGCCACGGCAAGATCGGCAAGTTATTCGCGGAAACCAAGATGCGGCATAAGTTTGAAAAGGAAGGCCTCCCTGGTTGTGCCACCTGCCACAGCAATCATGAGATTCGGAAGCCCTCGGACCATCTCCTGGGCATGCAAAATGGCGCATTTTGCGCCCGCTGCCACGAGGAAGGAAAAATGAAGCACGGGGCAACGCTCGCCGGCGCGAAAGCTGCCGAGACGATCCACGCCGATCTCGATCACCTCAACAGCGGGATCCAGAAGGCCAGCGAAACGCTCACCGAGGCCGAAGAAAAGGGGATGGAGGTCAGCGAGCCTAAGTTCAATCTCCAGAAGGCATTCGAGGCGCGTACCAACGCCCGAACTCAAGTACATAGCTTCCGAGTCGACGTGGTCCAGACGGCTCTTGCCGAGGGTGAGAAGGTGGTGAAAGAGGTTCAGGGCAAGGCTGACCACGCCTTGGAGGAATATCAGTATCGGCGGTATTGGCTGGCGATCTCGTTGGTTCCGATCCTGATGGTCATCGGGCTACTGGTACTCTATATCCGAGCCATGCCGATTCCTGAAATAAAGGTCGATTTACCCTCAGCAGTCGCAGCAAACCGTCGAGAATCGTAAGTGGATGCGGAGGGCAGCCTGGGATGAACAGGTCAACCGGCAGGAAGTTCTCGGCCCCGTCATGGACCTCGGGATTGCCGGCAAACGGTCCGCCGGAGATTGCACAGGCCCCGACCGCAATTACAATCTTCGGCGGCGGCACGGCATCGTAGGTCTTTTGCAGGGCCAGCCGCATGTTCTCGGTCACCGGGCCTGTGATCAATAGGCCGTCGGCATGCCGCGGCGAGGCGACGAACTGAATGCCGAACCGCCCAAGATCCCACCCGACCGTGCCGAGCACATTGATATCCGCTTCGCACGCATTGCACCCACCTGCGCTGACCTGCCGGAGTTTTAGCGACCGGCCCAGCAGCTTCCGCAGATCGGGGGCCAGCGGGCCACCCGGCTCATACTGCTGGCCGCGAAGGACCAGGGCCTCGCGGGTTCTTGCTGCCAGGCGGTATTCCGTCGTGTGCCGGATTTGGCCCTGCGGACAGGCATCCTGGCAATCGGTGCAGAAGAGGCATCGCCCCATGTCGATCTCCAGCCGTGCCTTGTCGTTGGCTGCGACGACCCGATTGAGTGCCCCGCTGGGACAGGCATCGACGCAGGATTTGCATCCTTCAGCACATTCGGTCAACGGCAAGGTCGGCAAGCCGCGAAACCGATCGGGCAGGACCGGCGGTTCCTGCGGGAACTGGATCGTCCGATGCCCTTGGCGGATTCGCTCAATTAGGATACTTAGCACAAAATTACCTCACAGGTCGTGACCGCAATAGGAAAGGTTGAAGCTTTTGTTGCAGAGCGGAAAGTCGGATATCTGCTGGCCCCGCAAGGCCATCGCCAGGTTGATACGGGCACCTGGGCAAATCGGTAGATGTCGGTAGGAAAATCCTGACGCACATCCTGCTCCAGGTCGCAGGCGCTAGCCTGTGGCATCACCAACGCTAGCCGGTCGAACGCTTTTCCGGCCCCAGTTTCGGCCACGCGCCGAGCTTGCTTGATCGTGCGTTCCCGACCTCGGCGGGGATTGCGGTCCAATGTAGCCATATCAGGCGGCCTCAATTTGTCGGGTGAGCCAAGCAGTAAAGGTTTTGAATCGTGGGCATCGCCCGGACACCTTTGCCGGCGCGATCAATGCGAGCAGCTTGCTGGCGTGCTTGATCTTGGCGTACTTGCCTTTGCTGGTATCGCGGGTGGCGCCCGACAGCTTGTCGTATACGGAAAGTTTTGGTTCGTCTTCGAGATTGGCGCGAACCGGCAACTGGTTCGCATGAAAGTCCCGGCCATAGTAGTTGGCAAGTGCCTCGGGATCAGCCACAATCCAGGCTTCCATGCATTGCACCATAAGATGGACGCGACTCGACTCGACGGCATTGAGAACCCAGCCGTCACGTCCGATCAGGTGTTGCACTCGTGCGGCAGCATCGGCAGCATCATTGCCTGTCTCGGCGGCAACTGCTTCTTCCGCATCGACGAGCAGGATGATAAGCGAGTCATCATCCGCGTTATCAATCTCATTACGGAATGCCTGGTAAGCCTGGCCTCGGCCACCGGATGGCACCAGTTTCCAGCCAAGGTGTTTGCCTCGTGCAGCTTGTTTTTGAGCGTTCAAAAGCGCATCAAGGCCATTTCGCAGCTCAACCTTCTGCTGCGCGGTGTCTCCCCCACCTTCGACATAAATCGAAATCTGGTTCATGGATTACCTCCCAACTCGCCAATCCGCCAAATCTCACCAAGGCGATACTTGTCGAGCCAGGGCTTAAGCTGGTCGGGATCGACACGGCGCAGAACCGTCCCACCACGATTCTCGCAGACTAGCACCGAGTTGGCGTTGTCGGTCAGTGCTGACACCAATCCATCGGCGTGGGTGGTAACAATCAATTGGGTCCGCGAGGAAGCCTGGACCAACAGATCGGCCAGGAGGGTGACGCCGTCGGGATGCAGCCCGAGTTCGGGTTCCTCCAGGCAAAGCAAGGGTGGCGGCACAGGCGCAAGGAGCAGCGCGAGTATCGCCAAGAAGCGAATTGTTCCGTCCGAAAGCCGTGTTGCGGAAACGGGCGTCAGCAAGCCAGCTTCATGGAGATAGAATTGAACCGTACCGCCCTGAATACGAGTGCTGAACCGCTCGTATCGCGGCAAGAACTGCGACAAGAGGCGATTGAATTCGTCCCTGGCACCGCTGTGCTCCAACTCGTTGAGAATCAAGCCCAGGTTCCGGGAGTCGGGCAGGAGCACGTCCGTTGGCAGATCGGCGGGCTGCGGCTGCCGCAGTGCCACATAGCGACCGAAACTCCATTCACGGAAAGTTTGGATGCGAGCGAATTGCTGCCCCACCCAAGTTAGTTCCGGGTAGAGATCGGGATCCTTTCGCTGCGAGAGCACAGACTCATCGGGCACCAAACTCTGTCGCTCCAGGTGTCGCTCGATCCGGTTCTCTCCCGATCGACCTTCAGTGACTTCGCGGACATTGAGGACCGGGCGACCGCTCTGAAAACGGTAGTAGAAGAAAACGTCCCGTTCGGAGGGAAAACGTCTGGCAACCTCCTCAATGGCCTCATCTGTAACCTCAGTTCGCTGGCCGGATGCGGTGAAGTCGAGGCGATAGCGAAGGTTGGGGATGGGATGCACACCATTGATCAGTGCTTCGATGCTGGCACTGCCGCTGGAACCTGGTCCTTTCCACAGCCACTCTTGTACGCCGCCACCATCGCGGATGGCGGCTGCAAACGCCGTCGGAGTGGCGCGGAGCAACTCCAGACCTTCGATGAGGTTGGATTTTCCCGAGGCGTTCGGGCCAATGAGAACATTGAGTGGTGTGAGCTGAATCGGCTCCGACTCCGGCGGAAACGACAACAGCCCCGACAGCTTGAGCGACTGCAAGAATGACATGTCTGCACTCCTAACTGATAGAAAATTAGATTTGGTTGCAACCGCCGCAGCGCGATCTCGCACTCTACGCAGCTTGCCTATAGTAATAATGTCTTGTTTTTGTGATGCTGAAGACACAAAGGCGGGTTCCAGGGTAAAACATTGAAGAATTCAAACAATGTTTCAGTGTCCTACCACGGGAGCCCGAGCGATGATTATCGAGATTGAGAATCGGTTTTGCAAGGTGGCATGTGTTTTCAACGATGCTAAACAAGGTTCAACGTACGGCCGAACGAGGCAATATGGCGCATGAAGTCGAGGAGATGCCCTTGGTGGATTCGCTCAATTAGGATACTTAGCACAAAATTACCTCACAGGTCGTGACCGCAATAGGAAAGGTTGAAGCTTTTGTTGCAGAGCGGAAAGTCAGATATCTGCTGGCCCCGCAAGGCCATTGCCAGGCCGATCCAGTTGTGGAACGAGGGATCAACGATCTTGTAGCGTGAGAACCGTCCCCGTGCATCGGTCAGCGCAACATGGCAGATCTCCCCACGCCAGCCTTCGACAAGCGTTACGGCAAAATGCTCCGGCTTCAGATTGCCGACCTCGGCCCGAACGGGTCCATCCGGCAGAACCTGCAATCGCTCGCGGAGGAATGCCACGGACCGTTGAATTTCCAGCCATCGTACGTAAGCCCGAGCGAACACGTCGCCGGAGACCCAGGTTGATACGGGCACCTGGGCAAATCGGTAGATGTCGGCAGGAAAATCCTGACGCACATCCTGCTCCAGGTCACAGGCACGGGCTACAGGACCGACCAGTCCCAAGGCAATGCACGTTTCTCGCGAGATTGCGCCGGTGCCTTCCAAGCGGGCCTGAACCGACGAGGAGTTCCAAAGCAGTTCGACGGCCCCGGTGATATCGCGGAAGGCAGCGTCCAGACGCGCCCTGCATTGTTCGATGCGCTCCGGTTCGACGTCAAATCCCACGCCGCCGGCTCGGATTGCACTTCGACCGAAACGGTTCCCACACAACAATGCGGTCAGGTTGAGCAAATCACCTCGGAGTCGGCCGCAGTAGGATGCCGTGGGCAGGAAACCGATGTCGCCGGCCAGTGCCCCCAGGTCACCGGTGTGGTTGGCAAGCCGTTCGAGTTCCAGGGCGACTCCGCGCAGCACCTCGGCTCGCATGGGGATCCGGCAGTTGGCCAGGGTCTCGACGGTCTGACAATAGGCCGCTGCATGGCCCACCGACGTATCGCCCGCCATGGTCTCCATCGTATGGATCGTGCGATTTGTCGGCCCGCCGCAAAGGGTTCGTTCCACACCCCGATGCTGATAGCCCAGCGAGATTTCCAGGTGGAAGACCTCTTCTCCGTGGCACTGGAAGCGGAAATGGCCCGGCTCAATCACTCCGGCATGTACCGGACCGACCGCGACTTCGTGGATTTCCTCGCCTTGGATGCGATAGAAATCAGTGACGCCGCAGACGGGCTTTTCGCCGGGCTGGCGGCCCCATGCGTCATGCTCGGGCCGATACGAAGCATGAAATCGCACCGGCTTGAACCAGGGATGTCCCTCCGGACGCACTCCGAACTGCTCGGCAATCTCACGCTCGAAGAGATGGACCTGGGGACAGTCGGGCGTGAGCGCGGCAAAGCGATCGGATTCCAGTCGGGTCTTACCAACGTGCAGGAGTGAATGGGCCTTGTCGGCGAGTACCACGTACAAAACCACGCCGCCGGTTACCGACGGTGCGTCACCAAACAGAGCAGAAACCCTGCGCCCGGAGGCGACCGCGTCCACGATCCTCTGCCGGAAATCGGCAAAGGACATTTCCGGAACTTGCGAGCACGGAATCGATTGGCCGTTACGAAGTTTTGCGAAGCTCTTGTTGCCGTTCATGGTTTCACCTCCAGAAACGCGGCCGCCTCGCGTAGGAGTGAATCCACGCTGGGCGGAACATAGAGGCCCATGAGCAGCACGAGGGCCATGAAGAGTACGATCGGCCCACAAGTACTGATATTGTCACGGAAGGCGTTGGGCGGCGTCTTCTCCGTTGGATTTCCCAGGACCACCGTCAGGACGGTCGCTCCCATGCCGACAAACACAATGCCCAAAAGGACCAGAAACAGGCAGCCGGCAAGGAACTGTCCGCTCCCCACGGCTGCATTGACGATGGTAAATTCACTCACGAACGGGCCAAAGGGCGGTGAGCCGGTGATGGCCAGAAATCCGGCGAAGAAGAGCGATCCGGAGAGCGGCACACGACGGATGGCTCCCCGCACATCGTCCGTTAGTTTGCTTCCGTAGGCGCGATGGATGTTGCCCGCGGAGAGAAACAGCACGCCCTTTGTCAAACCATTGTTGATCAAGTGGAGTAGGGCACCGTAGACGCCCAGACCGCCGATGCCGATTCCCAGGACGAGGATTCCCATGTGCTCCACGCTCGAGTAGGCCAACATGCGTTTGAAATCTCGCTGGCGGACCATGAAGACCGCCGCGACGGCCATCGACAGCAGGCCCATGAAGACCATGATTTGCTGGGCGAACTCCGCTTCGGCTCCGGCGCGACAGATATGGTAGATCCGCAGGACTGCCAAAAAGGCACAGCTTGTGATGCCGCCGGCAAGGAGCGTCCCGACCAGTCCCGCCGCTTCGCCGTAGGCGTCGGGCTTCCAACTGTGCATGGGGGCCAGCCCCATCTTGGTGCCATACCCAATCAGCAGCAGTACAAATGCCGCGTGGAGCCAGGGTGGAGACAATTGCGGGGCGTCGTGAATAAGCTGGTCAAAGAGCAGCGTGGATTCCAGCCCCACCTTGAGCGAGGAGTACGCAAGGAAGAACGAGCCTAAAAGGGCCAGGGCGATCCCCACGGAACCGATCAGCAGGTACTTCCAGGTCGCTTCGAGCGAACGGGCGTTGTGATTGAAATAAAGCAAAGGCGCACTCGCCAGCGTGGTGGCTTCCATCGCCACCCACATCAGGCCAAGGTGATGTGACAAGGTCACGAGGGTCATCATTGCCAGCACGACGAAGAGGTTTGCGCAGAAGACGCGGTTGGGGCGGTCGCCGCGGAGGGCCAGATAACCCGGCGCGTAGAGCGCGCAGAGGAAAAACAGGACGGCGACGAACCCCATCACCACCTTGCTCAGGGCATCGAGCAGCAGCCAATTATCCAACCCAGATATTTCCACGCCACGGCCCGACTGGACGATCGCCCAGACGACCAGGCCAAGGTGTCCCGCCGCCCCCAGGGGCAGCAACCAGGGCCGCCAACGATCGGAGGGCATGGCGAACGTCAGCGCCGCCATGATTAAGGCAAAGACTATGAGCAAGTAGGCCATTGATTATTCCTTGAGTTCCGAAAGGTGCTCCGTGCTGGTCGAGGCAAACTCGCGGTTGATCTGGTGGATAATAATCCCCATCACGAATACGCCCGTGAACAGGTCGAGCAACACGCCGGCCTCGACGAGAAACGGCATGGCTTCCAAGAGCAGCAGCCCGAACAGGAAAATCCCATTCTCCAGGATCAGATAACCCAGGACCAGCATGATTGCCTTCTTGCGGGTCGTGAGCATGAGGAAACCCGTCCAGACCGTTGCCAGGGAGGCCGGCACAATCAGCAACTCGGCGTGCTCCTTGGCCAGCGGAAGCGTATAAGCAAATACCATCGCCAGGCCCGTGCCAATGGCCCCCAGCAAGAGAGAACTCATGAAGTTCACCACGGGCTTGATCTCATGCTGGATGTTCGCCTCGCGCATGGCATGAACGAGAAACCCAGGAATCACGAAACCTTTCAAGGCGACGGTCGCAATCACGAGCAGGATGTTGCGAAATCGGATCTCCGGGTTTAAGACCAGCGGAAAAATACCCAGCAGAAGCCCCTGTAGGGCGACGACGTTAATGACCCCGCGAATACGGCTCATCGCCAACGCCACGAAGTTCAGCGTCATGACGACGATCAGCGCGGGATTCAGGAGAAATTCAAACATTATTTACCTTACCAAGAGGACGATCAGCGCGGGATTTAGGAGGAATTCAAACATTATTTACCTTACCAAGAGGATGACGCCAAAGGCCGACATCAAACAGGCGGAAACGAGTAGGACGGGAATGTGCGTCAGACGCAAGCGCGCCATGGTCGATTCCACGACGCCGATGACGACGGCAACCGCCAACATTCCCACGAGAAAGAGAGGCCAGTTAAGCCACGGTGAACCGTTCGCCAGCGGCAGGACCAGACGAACAATGAGCGCACCGAAGAGAAATAGCTTGAGTGCCGCCCCGTAGAGGATCATTCCGAAGGCCGGGCCGCTATGGTCGAGGACCATGACTTCGTGGATCATGGTCAATTCCAAGTGCGTGTTGGGGTCGTCGAACGGGATACGGCAGTTCTCCACAAGCAGCACGATGAACCAACTCAACAGCACCAAGGCCAGTGAAGCGCCGGCCGTCACCCAGTGCGCCGAGATCGAGCTCCCCAGCATCGCGTCCAAATGGAGCGATTGAGACAGTTTTGCAAGAACTAAAAGCCCCAGCAAGAGCGCAGGTTCCGCCAAGCAGGCAAACGTCACTTCGCGAGCGGCCCCCATCCCCTCGAACGAGGATCCCGTATCGAGGGCTGCCAAGGCCGTGAAGAATCGACCCAGCCCGAGCAAGTAGACCAGTAGGATCAAATCACCCGTGAAGGAAATTGGCGAGAATGCTTGAAGGGTTCCCGTGGCGGTGTCCAGCCGGGTACTCGCCAACGGGATCAGCAGAAGCGCGATGGCCGTCGTCACCAGGCCGACCACCGGCCCCGCCTTGAAGATCCAGGTCGTCGTCGGGCTGAAGACCGAGCCTTTCTGGAAGAGCCGGATGAGATCGTAATAGGGTTGTAGTACAGGCGGTCCAACTCGGCCGGCAAAGAGGGCCTTGGTCTTGGCGATCACGCCCAACAGCAAAGGCGGAAAGCTGAGCATCAGGAGGATATGAATTATGTTATGAATTGTCGTTTCCATCACGTCCCTTTAACAACCAACGGTTGTATACTTTTTCTTCTAACGCCAGAACAAAAGTCCGATCAATGCCAAAAATATGTACAACAAATAGGTCTGGATATTACCCTGCTGGAACACGCGGAAACCGGACAGCAGCCGGGCAGCAATGCGAAACGCCGGCAGCACGGCCTCGTCCAGAACGGGGTCCAACACATGGCTCCGGAAGCTGGCTTTGCCGGGAAATATCGCCAGCGGCTCGGGGGGGTGAACGCGCGGACGCAGCACCCAACGGAACAGCGAGACAAGCATCTGGGCAAAGGAGGACGAAGTGTACTGCATCGCGGGTGTTGGTGCAATGTAGCCGCAACCCCAGGTAGGCTGGCTTTCCACGATACGGGTCCGTAGACGAAGCCACAACGCAATGCCTGTCACCAGCAGCGCAGCGATAAGCAGCAGGGCCATCGCGCTGATCCAGCCTAGCGGAGCCAAGGTAGCCATCCGCGGCCCAGCGTCCGCCAGTTCCGGTGCCCAGGCGAAAACAGCTTTTTCGAGGATTGGGAGAAGACATGCCGGTGCCACACCGATGAAGACGCAACAACCGGCGAGCACTCCCATCGGTCCGATCATGGTCAGGCCCGCCTCGTGAGGACGTTGGGCGCACTCGGATCGGGCGGTTCCCAGAAAGACTGCCCCGAGGACTTTAACGAAACATGCCACTGCCAAGGCACCGATCAAAGCCAGGGCCGGAGCCACGAAGGCCACGGCGACGCACGACGCTCCGTGGTCGATTCCAAGGGTGCTGAACAAGCCGAGGTAGATTAGAAACTCGCTGACGAATCCGTTGAGCGGGGGCAATCCACAAATAGCCGCGGCGCCCAACAAAAAACAAAGTGCCGTCCGTGGCATTCGCTTGGCCAATCCGCCGAGTTGGTCGATCTCGCGCGTGCCGGTGGCATGAACCACGGATCCGGCACTCAAAAACAGCAAAGACTTGAACAGGGCGTGATTCCAGACATGCAGCAACGCCCCGCTCAATCCCAGAAGAACCCACTCGACACGCCCGAACGATCTTCCGATCAGGGCCAGGCCGACGCCTATTAGGATGATGCCGATGTTCTCGATGCTGTGGTACGCAAGCAGCCGTTTGAGGTCGTGCTGGCCGATGGCAAATACGACGCCGAGCACACCGGAAACAGCGCCCAGACCGAGCACAATGCATCCCCACTCCAGCGGAGGATGCGGAACCAGCGAAGTGATCCGCACCAGACCATAGATTCCCATCTTGATGATCACGCCCGACATGATGGCCGAGACATGGCTGGGTGTAATCGCATGTGCGCTGGGCAGCCAGATGTGCAGAGGCATCATGCCCGCCTTGAATCCGAATGCCACCACCGCAAGGACAAAGATTGCGGTGGCCATGCCAGGCGTTAAGCTATCCGTGTTCAACGCGACGAAGGTGAATGAACCGCTCGCCGCGCGTAGCAGGGCAAAAAGCGCGAACAAGGAGAGCGTGGCAACGTGCGTTGCGACAAAATAGATCCAGCCTGTTTGGCGGACTTCCTGGCGGTCGTCCTCCGTGATGACCAGAAAGAACGCCGATAGTGCCATGACCTCCCAGCCGAACAGAAACAAGATGCTATTTCGGGCGATGACCAAAAGTGTCATGCCGGCGGTCAACAGGCCATAGAACAACCGCAGCTTACATCCGTTCTCCGCGTGCTCCGTCTGCTTCCAATAGCCTAGGCCGTAGATACTGCCGAGCATGGAAATCAGGAAGATCGGCATCAAGAACAAGGCGGACAGACCATCGATCGCCACATCGAACTGACCGCCGGCAATGGCCCAGGGGAACACGATCGGCTGGTGGGCATTCGACACCCAGAACACGACAACTCCCGCCAATCCCAGGCACGCCCCCGCCACCATCAGCAGGGTCGCGAGGCCCTGTCCGAACATCCTTGAAAAAAGTCCGGGAAGGCCGCTTATCGCAGCGAGTACAAGCCCCGCGAGAATTAACAATTCGCTCATGGCGTTGTCCATCCCGTCCGTAGAGAGACCCAGGCCAGGGCCAGAACAACCGCGAGCATAATGTAAAGAAGGTAAACGTGGATCTTCCCCTGTTGCAGCACGCGCAGGCGTGCGAACCGATCGGCCGATCGGGCGAACAGAGGGCGATAAACCCTTTCACAAACCGGGTCGAAGACCTCGGACGTGAACTCACCCTCGGCTGGGAATAACTCCTGGGGCAGACGCCGCAATGTGCGCGGGCGAAGGAATCTGGGCAGGATGTGTTCGGCCAAAATTTCTGCAAAAGATCTGCCCGTGTATTGCATGCGCTCGGTCGGCTGAAGGTAACCGCAGCCCCAGGTCGGAGATTCCGCGATGGCCGCTCTGCGCGTCAGGAAAAGCAATAGTCCTGCCATCACTCCGACCGCAGCCAGCGTAGAGGCGTTGACGATGCCCAATAGGGCTAGCGGCACCTCGGACGCGGCAGACGCGAGCGGCATATCCCCAGGTTTTTGGGCGAGGATCTGATCGAGAACGCCCGACATCAGGCCAACCACCGTTTGCGGAATAACCGCCATCGTCACGCAGAGGGCAAGCAGGATCACCATCGGTCCGAGCATCCAGGGCGATGACTCGTGCGCATGGCGAGCCGGCTCGCTCCGTGGCTCGCCCAGCAGCACGATGCCGATCAGCCGAACAAAAGCGATCGCCGCCAGACCGCCAATCAGTACCAAAAGACCGGCGGCCAGAATCGCCGTCAAACCGTGACTGCCCACCGTGGTGATCCCGTCCTGCATGAGGCTCAGGTACATCAGCCATTTACTAACGAAGCCATTTAGGGGCGGCAGGCTGGCGATGGCCACGGCCCCAAACACCATGACTGTGCCCGTCCAGGGCATTCGCTTCATCAATCCGCCGAGCCGCTCCATGTCCTTGCTGCCCGTTGCATGCAAGATGCTCCCCGCAGCAAGAAACATCAGCCCTTTCATGAGGGCGTGGTTCCATATATGCAACAGTGCTCCGGTCATGCCGAGCAGTGCCACGGTGGGGAGGTGATTCGCCAATCCCCACAGACCGATGCCCAGGGCCAAGGCGATCAAGCCCATGTTTTCAATGCTGGAATAGGCCAGCACGCGTTTAATATCACGTTGATGAAGAGCCAGCGAGATGCCGACAAGCCCCGTAAGCAGACCGAGGCCGGCTAAAGTCGGCCCCCACCAAAGTGCAGGCGGTCCGAGGAAGGTCAAAATGCGGAGTATCCCGTACAGGCCCATCTTGATCATGACGCCTGACATCAAAGCGGATACGTGCGAGGGCGCGGCGGGGTGTGCTTCCGGGAGCCACACATGGAAGGGAACGAAGCCGGCCTTTGCCCCGAATCCAATCAATGCCATCACGAACACCAAGCCGGCCAAGCCGGGCCCCAGAGTCGACATGGCCTGGAAATCGCGGAACTCCAACCCTCCTGCGTGACGGCCAAGCAGCATGAACGTGATGAACAAGAAGATCACGCCCAGATGCGTCGCAACCAAATAGATCCAACCGGCTTGCCGTACTTCGGCTTTTTCGTGCTCAAAGATCACCAGGCAGCAGGCGGCAATCGACATCACCTCCCAGGCCACCAGAAACAGCAGAACCGTCCGGGCGATGAGGACCATCACCATGCCGACAACGAACAGATTGAAGAAGAACCAGGGACTCCCCAGCGACTTTTCTTTACGATGAACAAGCAGGTAGTCGCCTCCATAGACGGCCGCCAGTGCCGAGAGACCCAACACGGGCAACAGAAAGAATGCGCTCAAGGGATCGATTTCGACGCGGAATGCCCCGTGCGCGACGTCCCAGGGTAGTCGCAAACCTTCCGAGGCCCCTCCGAGCAGGACGCGCAATGCCGGCACCAGGCCCAAGAGAGACCCGAAAACGGCCGCCCCCGCTCCGAACAGAGTGGCCAAACGCGGGGATCGAGAAAATAATAACGCAACAATCCCGCCCGCCACCTGCAGAACCATTGCCAACAGCACCGCGTTCATGCTACCGAGTTACCTTTCCTGCATCTGCGGCCGGTGAGGCGAGGGACGCCTCAATGCGTCGTGCTTCCCGCAAAATTTCCTCGCGATGCCCGTGACGCATCAGTACTTCCTTGAAGGTTGCATCCTGTAATGCGTAAGAAAGTCGTGAAAGAATCTGCAAATGGCTCCGTGTGGTGGGACAGATCATCGAGAACAGAACCTGCACGGGTTGGCCATCCAAGGCTTTGAAATCGACCGGATTTTCCAGGAAGCAGAGCGTCAGCATTGGACGATCAACATTCAGCACAATCGGATTGCGAACGTGCGGCAGGGCGATGCCGTTGCCGATCGCCGTGGTCGCCGCCGCTTCGCGGACCAAAAACAGTCGCCAGATAAGCTCGCGATCGACACCTTCCGGAAGCGGCAATACCTGAACCATGGCACGCAGTGCCTGCTCCATGCTGGTATCTTGAAGATTATAGAAGATGCCGCCGGCTTCCAGGGCTTCGGCTAGGTTCGTCGGCGACTCTTCCGAATCCACATGATCGTCCAGCAATTCCATGGAAAACTTGACCTTATTCGCGGTTGCCCATTCCAACACTTCAGCCCGATGCAGGCGGTGCTGACCATTCACGTACTGCGCCGGAAGACCGCGTTGCCGAATCCATCGCACCACGGTCGATTCCGATACGTCAAAAAACAGGGTAATATCCCGAACTGTAAGTTGCATCAATTTTCCGTTTTCTAGGGAGCGGTCTCGGTCGTGATTTCGTTGAGTAGTTTGAGAATTTCATTGGCGTGCGAATGGAAGTACTTTTGCATCAGGTCAAGAATCTTTCCCAGGATCGGATCACGCAGGGAATAGAAGACTTGGTTGCCATCTTTCCGGCCCACCACGATTTGCTTCGATCGAAGCACGGCCAAATGCTGCGAGACGTTCGCCTGCTCAAGCCCAAGCTGTTCGTAGATTCGACTGACCGACACGGACGCTTCATCGCGCAACAATTCGACGATGGCGATCCGCGTTGGATGCGCCAGGGCCTGAAACACCTCGGCCTTGAAACGACGAAGATGGTCTCGCACGAGGGAATCCTCACTCAGTATCATCGCTTACCCACCTTAATACGTACAAACGCGGTCCTCATCGAACAAATATCCGCATGAGCATGATCGTATATTAGATAATGCGAATAAACATGTCAAGACCAAACTATTCAGGTTCGTCAGCGATCGGTGCGATTCACCGCCAACTGGCGGACCGACCGGAGATATTGCAGGTTGTGGATTTGCTGGCGCGAAAACTCCGGAACAAGAGGATAAAGTACAAAGCGCAAGCCCAGCCCCTACCAAGCTGGGACCGGGTGGCCCTTGTTGTTCTACACGAGTCCTTGAGCGACCCCATCCAGCTTGCTGGATGGTGAAGAAGGTTGGTCAGCTAGCAACGAAAGCAATCTAACCTAGACCCCATCCAGCTTGCTGGATGGTGAATCAGGTTATCTAGCTAGCCCATGTTCGCGATCTAGCCAAGCAACCTCCTTCACCATCCACCAAGGTGGATGGGGTCGTGTTGGTCTTTGTTCTCCATTTTAGCCATTCAACCTCATTCACCATCCGGGCAAGCCGGATGGGGTCCAAAAGATGTGTGTCACAACGAAGTGGTCCCGGGCGGTTTCCCGCCTGAGGCTCCCACAGACCCAAACGAGTGAATTCCTTAATTTCGTTCGTATGGGGGCTCGTTTCACTCTCCCCACCCTACGGTCACCACTTTTCTTTTCCTTTTCCTTTTTCGTGTGTTTCGTGGTCTATTTCTTACCTCCCACCCTGCGTTTCGTCTTTCTACCTAAGCTCGTTCCGTGGTTGCAATGGCATACATCTTCCCGGCATTATCCAGCAAGGCCGTGGAGATCATCGAGACGGAGACGACCTTGCCTGCTTTGGTGAGCCGTTGGGTAGGATACGGCTCCAGGATTTCAGCTCGGCTAAGCTGGGCTAGAGTGGCCAATGCTCCCTCTCGCAGTTCCTTGGGGATACGGTCGCGGACGTTCATCGCCAACGCCTCGGCCTCACTCCAGCCATACATCCGCACCGCGCCTGGGTTCCAGGCAATGATGCGGCCTTCCAAGTCTTGTACGGTGATGGCATCGTGCGCATCGCGCACGACCACCGCCAGACGGGCCAACTCATTGGCTTTGTGCAGTGCCTCCGCCGTCTGCACCATCTCCGTGATGTCCGTAAAGGTCATCACCACGCCCTCGGTCACGTTTTCGAGCGTGCGGTAAGGCTGGATGCGCATCGCAAACCACTTGCCATTCGTAGTCTGCACGTTCACTTCTTTAGGAATCAGCGTGTCCAGCACGCCCTGCACGTCCGCCACCAGGCGGTCGTAGCCGATCAGATTGGAAGTGAGGTGGGCAATAGACCGCCCCATGTCGCTCGGGATTAGGTTGAGGATCTTGGCGACAGGGGGGGTAAATCGCAGGATTCGCAGTTGATAATCGACAAAGATCGTGCCGATGCCGGTGCCGGCCAGCAGATTGTTCATGTCGTTGTTGGCCCGCGATAGGTCGCCTATCTTGGTTTGCAGCTCGGCGTTGACCGTGGTCAGTTCCTCATTGATCGACTGCAATTCCTCCTTGGAGATATCCATCGCTTCGTTGGTGGATTGCAATTCTTCGTTGACCGACATCATCTCCTCATTCGAGGATTTAAGCTCTTCGTTGGAAGTCTCCAATTCTTCGGTGGCGGCCTGGAGGTATTCTTCTTTGGTTCGCAACTTCTGCTGGAGTGTCACGACGCTTGCGTCGGCGGTCAGACTGGGGTCGCTTGCTTCTTCGCCGCCCTGCGGCGGGGCATCCTCCAGGACGACCAGGTATAAGTGTGTCTCGGACGTGGCGGCAGAGCCTATCACCGGGCTGATGGTCAGGTTGACCGTGGTGAAATCGCTGTTGGTTTTGATGCGTAAGCCCGAGTGGCGCACGATCTCTTGGGTCCGCTTGGCCTTGTGCAGGGCCATGGTCAGTTCGCGCCGCAGCCCTTCGCGAGCCATTTTGAGGATATTGCTGATTCCCGCCTCGCCCTGGGCCGGTTCCAGGTACATCCCGGTGCGGCCGTGCAGATATAAGATGTCGCCCTTGCCGTCGATCAGCGCGCTGGCCGGAACGACCAGTTGCAGCATCGCCCGTTCGGCCAGCTCGCGGAGCGGGAGTTTCCCAGGGAATGCCGTCTTGCCGATCCGCGGGAGCGCAACCTCGATCGCTGTCATGGGCGGGAGAAAGCAGTCGAGGACGGCTTGCCGCGCGCTGTCAAAATTTTCTTTACGCCAATAGAGCTTTGACTTGGGGTCAGTCGCGGTAAAAAGATCGTAGAACTCGCCCACCGTCTCCGAGGTGCCTAGTAAGAGTACACCGCCCGGATTCAGCGCGTGGTGGAAGATCGGAATGAGCTTCTTCTGTAATTCGCCGTTCAGATAGATCAAGAGGTTGCGGCAACTGATCATGTCGAGCTTGGAGAAGTGTGGGTTTTGGATCACGTTCTGCTCGGAAAAGACGATCATATCGCGGATGCCTCGGTGGATGCGGTACGCACTGCCGTCCGACTCGACCACGAAATAACGCGCCAGTCGTTCCCGCGAGATGTCGGCGGCGATACTGGCCGGATAAAGGCCGGCTCGGGCCGTGGCAATCGCCTGACTGTCAATGTCCGTGGCGAAGATCTGCACCTTGAAACTCTGCTTCATCGCCTCCTGGCGTTCGGCGATCAAAATGGCCAGGGAATAGGCCTCCTCGCCGGTTGAACAGCCCGGAACCCAGACGCGGATCACAGTGCTCGCGGGCTTGCCGACAAAGAGTTTTGGGATGGCCTGTTCTTCGACTACTTTGAAAGCCTCTGGATCGCGGAAGAAATTGGTCACGCCGATCAACAGGTTGCGAAAGAGCGATTCCACCTCCGCCGGCGTCTTTTGCAGATACCTGACGTATTCGTCCATCGTTTCGATCTGGTGGACGGTCATGCGCCGCTCGACACGGCGGCTAAGGTGATTTGGCTTGTACAGGGAAAAGTCATGCTTTGTCTGGTCACGGAGGATGACGACGATCTTCTTCAACACGTTCTCGGCCTTGATCGCCGTAACGGTTTCGGCCCGAGAAGGCGAATTGCCAAAGGCATGAGCGGCGTAGGTCATGAGTTTGGCGGCCATCTCGGCCGGCGGCAGCACGAAGTCGACCAAGCCCGTGGCAAGGGCACTGCGTGGCATCCCGTCGTACTCGCTGGAGGCTGGGTTTTGGACCATGGCCATCCCCCCCTCGCCCTTGATCGCCCGCAGGCCCAGGGTGCCATCGCTGCCGGTGCCCGACAGCACGATGCAGATAGCACGCTCGCGCTGGTCTTGGGCCAGAGAGCGGAAGAAGAAGTCAATCGGCAGACGCTGCTGGTTGCGTGGAGCGGAAGGCTCCATCAGTTGCAGCGTGCCGTTCAGGAAGGCCATATCGCGGTTGGGCGGAATGATATAGACGCAGTTGGGTTGCACCACCATTCCGTCAATGACCTCGAAGACCTGCATTCGAGTATGGCGACGGATCAGTTTGGCGAGGATGCTCTTATAGTCCGGGGCCAAGTGCTGCACCAGAACAAAGGCCATGCCCGGATCAATATCGGCCGGCATTCCGGAGAAGAATGCCTCAAAAGCCGCCAGCCCCCCGGCCGATGCACCGATGCCAACGACAGGAAAAACCGCAGAGACAGTCCCGATGGC
>JBAWVO010000009.1:0-47639 GCA_037147235.1 Planctomycetota bacterium
TCACTGCTGAGTATGGCAGCGACGCGAACTTCAGCAGCAGCCTTTCGGACGTGTTCGACCAGGTCGTGGCACAGGCCGCCACAACGACACAACTGACCTGCTCGGCCAATCCGGCCTATCTCGGTGAATCGGTCGCTTTCACGGCGACGGTCTATGTAAACGGGCCGGGGGCCGGGCTTCCCACGGGAACGGTCCAGTTCTATCGCGATGGCTCGCCGTGGGGCGATCCGGTGGCGGTGGATGTCTCGGGTCGGGCAAGCCTGTCCAGTTCGGCCTCGGACCTGGGCCATCACGTTGTCACGGCGATATACCGTGGCGACGCGAGTTGCGTGGGCAGCACTTCGCAAGGGATCGATTGGTGGATCTACCCGGTTGGAACGGGCGATCTGGCCGTGACGATGACCGGTCCGTCCATGGCTGCGGCAGATAAGAACGTGACCTATTCCGTCACTCTAGCCAACATCGGACCATGTACGGCCCAGGATATTATTCTGAACGACGCGATACCTGCCAACGCCACGTTTGTTTCGGCCGATTGGGGCGAATGGAGCGACGACGGCACGGGCACTCTCGTGTCCTATGTTGCATCACTGGCTGCACAGTCTTCGGTCACGTTTCGCCTGACGTTCCATATCGACCTTGGCACGCTCGACGGCACGCTGATTTCCAACATCGCGACTGCGAATACCGGTTCTGCCGAGATCACGCTGGCGAACAACAGCGCTACAACGACAACCGAGGTCGTAACCTCCGCAGACCTTGGCGTGACGATGACCGCCGCGAATACCGTTACCGCCGGGACCAACCTGACGTACACGATCACCGTGATCAATTTCGGGCCAAGCGACAGCCAAAGCGTTTCCGTCACGGACACCCTGCCGCAATATATGACGTTCGTTTCCGCAGGCACTTTGCCGCAGGGTTGGACGGTAGCCAGTCCGGCCGCCGGCAGTGGCGGCCTCGTCCGCTACAGTACGGCAACCTTGTCCGCAGGGGATTCCTTCACGTTCACCCTGACGCTTCACGTCAGTGCCGATACGCCTCCCGATACGCTGATTACCAATACGGCTTCCATCATCAATCTTATCCCAGACCCCTACCAGGGCAACAACACGGCTTCGGTTCAGAAGCAGGTGACCGCGGGGGTCCAACTTTCCATTGTCAACAGCGCCCCGGTGAGCGTGCCGGCGGATAGCAATCTGATTTACACGATCATCCTGATCAATTACGGTCCGAGCTACGCACAGAACCTTGTCCTCAACGAACTCGTTCCGGAAGGCACGACTTTCGTGTCGGCCTCCGCTCCACCCGGCTGGCAGCCTTTGTCACCCTCCCCCGACGGCACGGGCAAAGTTACCTTGACGTCGCCGTTCTTGGCCGTTAACGCGTCGGTCCTCTTCCAACTCACGGTCCATGTTCCGCCTAGCGCCGTGGGAGAAACGATTCGTAATACGGCAAGTATCAGCACCAGCACCCCATCCTATGTTGGCGGTGGTGGAGGAGGCGGTGGAGGCGGGGGAGGTGGAGCTTCGGATAGCTCTTCGGTCCAGACAACGGTTACCACGTCGGCCGACATGGCGGTCACGATGGACGCGCCGGAGAGCGTACGGCCGGGAAACGACTTGACGTATTCGGTGACGGTTCTCAACAACGGGCCGAACATTGCCAGGGCTGCGCAACTCCGCGTTCCCTTTCCCTCTTGGACTACTTTCCTATCGTATTCGCTGCCGGACGGCTGGACGGTCAATGGATCTTCCGGAACGCTGGTATTCACCTCCGCCAACATGGCCCCAGGCGATTCCGCCAATTTCACAGTCACGGTTCGGGTCAGCGACATGGTGCCCGACGCTACCCTGATCAGCGCGACCGCATTGGCCAGCAGTACGATCGTTGATCCCGACATGGGAAACAACAGCATTGTGGCGACGACCCGCGTGGATACTGTGCCGAAGGTGGCGGCGATGCTTATTGAAACCGGAATGAGGGAGCGGTCCTACGTCGATCAATTGGCGTTGGAGTTCAACAAGCCGGTCGCCTCAACCGCCATGGTCCCGATGACATTAACCAACTTCGGAACCGAAGGAGACCTTATCCAGTCGGTCGCCTTGACGGGTGGCCAGTTCCGCTGGAGCACGGTGCCCGGAACGGGAGCCTCGGTGTTGACCTGGTCGCTGGACAGTTTTGCAGGAGGCAAAACTTCTCTGCTGGACGGCTACTATGAGTTGTGCCTGCCCAGCGGGACATTTACCGATGCTTACGGCCTCTCGCTGGATGGCGACGGGGACGGCCACCCGGGCGGAGATTACCTGGCACACTTCATCGTCCTGCAAGGCGACGTGAACGGAGATGCGGCCGTCAACAACGATGACATGGCCGCCGTGAACGCCGTGTTGGGCAGCCGCCCGGGTAGCTCCAACTGGAACCCGAACGCCGACCCAGACCGAGACAGCCAGGTGACCACAAGCGACCGGATCATCGTCTACCGTAACCTGAACCATGTCTGCTTTAACGGCGAGACGCAACTCAACACCGCCAGCATCCAGCCGGGTGCTGCGCTCGTGAAGGGTATCGCGTTCGACGCCAACGCAGGTGCATCGTTTTTGACTGGCAACGCCGTTGGCCTGAACGGCGACATCACGAACCAGAGTCCAAACACCCAGACCATCAGCCGGTCGCTGGTGTTGGTTGACGGCAGCTCGACGATCGATGCGGCCTCCGGCGATGTGGTGATTGTAGGCAGCATCAGTGAAAGTGGCGGCAGCTTCGGCATCACGAAAACCGGTCCCGGAACCGTGGTTCTCTCCGGCAACAACAACTACAGCGGTGGCACGACGGTCCTGACTGGAGTGTTACAAGTCAATAGTGCGGATGCACTCCCCTCCGGCGGCAGCCTGACGATCGGTGCCGGCGGTATTTTGATCTTCAGCGGCGGCCTGAGTGCGTCGGCAACCAGCGTGAGCGGTCTCGCTGTTACAGGAGAACAGTTAGCCGAGCCGTTGGTCACCGGTAGCCAGACGGTGCTGGCAGCCGGGGACGTGACGGTGGCAACAACGGCGTCCACCCCGTTCGTTGCGATGGGAGGTTCTACCGCGATGGTGGCTGTGCCTAGCGTCATGGTCGCCTCGGCCATTAGCATTCCGCCACTTCCGGTTGCCGTGCCGGGGGATGAGGGCACGGCTACGGTGGCGAGTCCCGACTGCTCGCGACAGGTTGAAAACCTGTCCTACAGGGCGTCCAACTTCACGGCTGCCGCGGGGCACGCGCAAGCCCATGATGCCGTGCTGCGGTCGGGCATTGCGCCACCCTCGGTGGGGACGGAAAAGGCGGTAGCGATATGGGATTTGCACCGTAGTCGGTCGAATGGGCAATCGGGCAGGAAGCACGATTCCGTCGCGAATGCGGTGGATGCGGTGATGGCCATGCTGGAGAGGATGTAAACGCGATGAAATATCAACGAACAGGAGCAAGAGCAATGTTGCGGCATTTGGGTTCAATCGGTTTGATTCTGATTCTGATTCTTGGCGGTACGGTGGCAAGGGCCAATATCATCGGCCTTTCCGTGAGTGGCCTCCCAACGACCTACACGCCCGGCAGCACACTCACATTCGACGTGGGACTGACAGGTGCAGAGGACCTGAACTTCTACAATGTCGGTTTGGAATTAACTTCCAACAAGGGGGAGAAAGGCACCGACTTCTACTTTGTCGGCTCGCCCAGCACGGACCGGCCACCCGACAGTGCAAACCGTTACGTCTTCGGCACGGGCCTTTCCGTATCGCCCCAGGGCTTCTGCGCGACGGCGGACATAGACTTAGGCTCGAACAGGGCATTTCTTTCCCTCTCCGACTTACTGGCCAGCGGCCAGTCTGTGTTGGACGCAAGTTCCAATACCATGCTTGCCACGGTGGTCGTTCACACCACGGCCGGGGCGGGCGATTTAACGCTCAGTTTTGATGGAAGCGTTCTTGAATTGCTAAGGCCAGACGACCTACCGGTTTCTGGTTATGACGCCCTGGCGGCCAATCTCGGCAGCTTTAGTCCTCCACCGATCACGGCGGTTCCTGAGCCCTCCACCTTCGCCCTCCTTGGCGTTGGGGCCATCGGGCTGATGGGCAGGGCGTGGCGGAGGCGGAAGGCGGCATAAAGCGACTTTGTTTTGACTACGTAAGGTTGTATTGGTACATGAATAAGAAGTGGTTCTTTGGCTGCGACTGGTTTTCCCAAGGTTTTCACGGGCAGGATGTTCCTGTCTCGCCACAGGGTAACGTCGCTCTTGACGCATAGAAAGAAACTTAGAAATGAGACTGTTCGCATCGGCTGCCCTTGTTGAAAAAGGCATTTCTCCTCATGCACAAAAAACACTTGCCGCGATGATCACCATGTTATTCGCTGTTGCCGTGCTGTCGTTCGTTGAGGATGCAAATGCCAATTCAATATCTTATAGTGCATCCATAATGACAATCATCAATCAATACGATAATCCACTCAGCTTCCCTACGTTTGACACCTCTTTAGGTTCATTAGAATCAGTCTCTTTGACCGTACTATGCGATGGTTACAAAGCGTTCTCATTCGAGAATCAAGGGGCGACCACTATCGCAGCATCGGCCAGTTATTCTGCCAATATCGGCACGAATGTTAATTTTTTTGGGAGGGCCGATTTTGACACCATCACAAGCACTATGACCACGTCCGGTCAACTGTGGCTACCCCCTTTCAGTAATAATTATGTCTTTAGCCCCACAATGTACGACCAAAAGACAGTGAGCCTATCGAGCATGCTGGGTTTGGATTGGTTTTCCGGCGGGATGCCCGGGACGCCCGGTATACCCAGTGTTCAGATTTATCATCGCGTTTTTTCTCCATTAAACGGCGGGACCTTGCAAGATGTCCTAGTCGATCCGAATCCGCCAGAGTTAGTTTCGTGGGGCGGTCACTCAAGTACCGGCCATTATGCTGGTGTGCCATACATGTATAATTTTCACGATACATTGACCTACCAGTACACTGCCGTCCCCGAACCCTCCGCCCTCACCCTGCTCGGCGTCGGGGGCATCGCTCTCGCCGCATACGCTTGGAGGCGGAAGCGGAAACCCGCCTAATCCCCACACCACACTGCCACAATCGAAGCGTGACAAGGCCGCAGTAATCGACGGTGTGGCAGGCGAAGGAGAATATCCGGCGGCGGTGTTGACAATGAAACAGACCCCTGCACGCGAGGACATCAACGGTTCGCCGGCCAGCGCCAAAGTGTTCCATGACGGCAAATCACTGTACGTGATTATAACAGTGCCGTTCAAGGATGGTGGCAATCTGTCCAAGGGTGAGCAATGGGTGCAGGATGACGCAGCCGAGGTATGCTTCTGCGATGCATCGAATACACAGGCTGGCCCGACATTCGTAATACACGGATTTGCTTCCGGCAAGCACGAGAGCACAACGAATGGTGGCGCGACCGAGGATGCGGCCGAGAAACTTGGCAAGGCCGTTAAGTATGCGGCCAAGATAGACAAGCAGTCATGGACGGGCGAATGGGCGATACCGTTCGAGGCCGCTGGCCTGAAATACAAACCAGGGATGAAACTCAGCTTCAATCTCGGCGCATGGCGTTCGGAGGACGCAGAATGGATCATCTGGTGTGGTGCTGAGGGGCCGACATACCAGCTTGAGAACGGTGGAAAGTTGACGTTGGAATAATCCGGTACGTCAGGCCTCAAAATGAAAGAGGCCGCGAAGGTATCCTTGTCCGCAGACGCATGCAAACGCCCCCGATCCAGACGACCTGAACCGGGGGCGTTCTGTTTACAAATCGACCGTGGCCACTATTTGTACTTCTACATGGAGAAGGTGTTCGGCTTTGGTAACAAGGCGAACCTCTGTCTGGCGGCACTGAATGGGGGTACTTACAATGCAGTCTGGGCCGGGACTGGCGCGGTGGCCTACTTCACCGGTGGTGCAATGTTGGACGGGCTAGGCTTGCAAGCCCTGTTTTATGTGCCGATGGCTCTCCTGATTACCGAACTGGCACTGACCTTTTGGCTGGCGAATCGGGTGCGTCGTACCCGTGATCGGAGGGGCGACCTTGGTTCGGGCCAATCGAATCGTGACGGGATAGGGATTCTGATCGTGGATGCGCCCCCAGCCGAGATACGCCCTCACTCACCGGCCCGGGCCAGGAGTTTCCTGCGCATGGCCTGGCTGGCCAATCCCTTCGCTTATATCGGCATGAATACCTTGGTTGCCCTCATGCCCGGCATAGCCCTGCGCCTGGAGCTTTCGACCACGCTGGCCGGGTTTTCGGGTTCGATCTGGTGTTTTGCCAGATTCGGGACTTTTGTCGGCCTCTGGCTCTGGCCCGGCTGGCATTATCGTTTTCGTTGGCTGCTGCTCGGTTACCTCGCCCTGGTAAGCGGCTTCATCTTGATTCTGCTCGCCCCCAACCTGTCGGTGTTGATCGCCGCGCAAATGCTCTTCGGCGGAGCAATCGGCCTGACCTACTACTCCTCGCTGTTCTACTCGATGGACAGCCATACCAGTATCTTGGCTCGGATAGAATCCCACAGCGCCCCCCAAAGGGCGTTGAGGGTGTGTTCGCCCGTGGTCAGTTCCATGTACTCAACCGGCACGTTCTTGGCCTTCAGGGCTTGGACCATCATCCGGCTGTTTTCCACCGAAACGCAGGTGTCGCGCACGCTGTGGGTAATGAACATTGGCGGGGTTTTGTCGGTCACCTGCTTTTCCGCGGAAAACCGATCCACCAGCTCCGGTTTGGGATTGCGGCCCATCAGGTTTTCCTTCGTTCCTTTTTCACCACCATAGATCTGCTTGTCGCCCATCGTGATGACCGGGTAGACGAGGATCACAAAATCCGGCCGACAGCTCAACCGGTCAATGGGGTCGGCCGCCTTGGGATCACCGGCATCAAAGAGTGTGCCGGCCGTGGCGGCTAGGTGCCCGCCCGCCGAGAAGCCCATGATGCCGACGCAGTCGGGATTGATGTTCCATTTCTTGGCGTTGGCACGCACCGTGCGAAGGGCGCGTTGTGTGTCGAGAAGTGGTATTGCGGATCTACCTTTCGGGAGCCTGTACTGCAGCACGATCCCTGCGATGCCATGCTCGTTGAGCCACTTGGCGACGTTGTGCCCCTCCGCGTCAATCACCAGGCCGCCATACCCGCCGCCCGCGCAAAGCACCACCGCCGCCCCATTGGCCTTAGCGGGGGCAGGTAGGTGGACGGTAATGGGCGTATTAACTACCTCGAACGACCCGTCGCCCACGGGGGCCTGCTTCGTCCATAGATTGAGTTTTTCGGGATTGGGCACCGCCGCCCGCACTGTGTCGGCGAGCCAGATCGAAACAACCGTGACGGCCACAGCCGCCAGCAGAGATGTCCAACGAAGACGATTACAGAGCGATACGATGCGGTACATTGCGGTCTCCCTATTACGGTTCTGATGATCTTGTTCGTGCCAACGGTGGCTAGCAACGTGGGGTAGAATACCATCCCTGCATACACCTGTCCAGCGACTGGGCCGGTGCCTCAGCAAAGTTGGCCGCAGGGACGTGCTTGGATGCCGGCCGCAGACCAGATCAACAAGTGATCTGATCGGCCGGTACTGGCTCCTGGCCGGCCGGGCGAATTTGCTCACGTGAGCAAGTGGAGGATCAAGACCGGCCGGCGGGACGCACAGGGGCGAAGAACGTGGAAACGTAGGTCTATACCCCCTCGACGATCACTCCGCGATAGTCGGCACCTCTGAAGCGATGCTCGCGTACCTCGCGATAGGCGGGGCTGTTATACCACGCCTTCGCCGCTTCAAAGGAGGGAAACTCCAGGATGACCACGCCCTCGACCTCCGGTCCTTCGACCACCTCCTGGCGACCATAGGCGGCGAGTACCTTAATCGGGTGTCCAGTCAGGGTGTCGCCAACCTTTTGCATATACGCTTGGAGCTCCGATGCATCACTGGTACTTTCGCGGGTGAAGACCATGTACGTTGCCATTTTTCCTCCGGATTTGTTGTATCTGTGGATCGGTCATGCCGAATTTCGTTCACGTATTGTACCCTAGCCACGAGGGCAGAACGAGTCCGAGCCTACAGTCAACCGAAGTGCCGTAGCCGCTCACCAGCTTGACGCTGGTTTATGGGCCGATTCGTCCAGGTCGTAGAACGCGTATTGCAGGGCCTGGGCTTCGGCCAGGAGTTCGCCGCTGCCGGCATCTTCTGCCCCGGCTTCGTAGCCGGTGTTGAAGGCCGTGTGCAGCAGGATCTCCACAGCCGGTTGGTCACCCGTAAACTCGCCGCAAGGCTGGCTGGTGCGCCACAGGCTGGATTTGACTGCGGCCCTAAGTCTTCCACGCCAGTGCGGCGCGGGCGATGTCGAAGGCGGCTTGTGGTCGGCCGAGTCGCCGAGCGGCGGCCTTCATCTGCTGCAAGCGTGCAGGATCGTCCAACAGCCGCGTGAGCTTATGCGCGAGCGTGGGCAGATTATTGACTTTTACTCCGGCCCCGTTCTCAAGGATGAAATCACTGTTGCGGGTCTCCTGGCCGGGTACCGGATTGGCAATCAGCAGCGCAGCGCCGCGGGCCAGGACTTCGGAGGTTGTCAGCCCACCAGGCTTGGATAGCACGATGTCGGCCGCCGCCATTAGTTCGTCGATCTCGCGGGTAAATCCAAGCACTTTGGCCCGATGCCGCTCGGGCACATCTACCTGCTCCAGGCGGGCCTTGAGCGGTTCGTTCCGGCCCGCCACGACGACGATCTCCAGCGGGCGCTGGACTGAAAGCAGCCCGCCAAAAATCTTCTCGACGGGCCCCATGCCAAACCCGCCGCCCATCTGCACGATCACCGGCCGGTCGCTGCCGAGGCCTAGCCGTCGACGGCATTCCTGCGAATCCTTCTCCTGGCTGAAGACCGGATGAATGGGAATACCGGTGACCGAGATCCGCTCGGCCGGCACGCCCCAGTAAGCCAGGTAGGCAGCACCTTCGTCCGTAGCGGTGAAATAGCGGTCGCATGGCTCATTGACCCACATGCGGTGCGTTTCAAAGTCGGTCGTGGCCGTGAGGTGGGGAGTGGCGATCTGACCCTTGGCGCGGAGCGAGGCGATGATTTCGGCCGGCAGGAAGTGCGTGTTGACGATCACATCCCAGGCTTCGTCGCGCAAGAGCTTGAGCAGCCGGCCCAGGTTGAGCCGTTCGACCAGCAGGCGGAAGCGATCGGATTTGTGCTGGAGCGATGGCGGCCGGTCGAGCATGTCGTAGACCAACCCTAGCAGATGCGGGGCGTTGTTCACGAGGTCAATGTAGAGCTTGCCGTAAAGGCGGCGAAAGACAGCATTTGTCAGGTCGAGCACGTCAATGTTCTTGATTACCGCCTCTGGGTCGAGTTGCCGCAGGGCCAACTCGACCGCTTCGGCCGCCCGCATATGCCCGGCACCAACCGATGCCGAGAGTACCAGAATCCGCTTTGCCATGACATTTCCTCCAGAATTTGTCGAACGTAGTGCCTTGCCAAGAGATCCCTTTTTAGCACAGGCGTGCGCCGGGTGAAAGGTGGCTCATTCGCATTGTCGTACTATGTCGTAACATTTGGGATGGACCTCAGCCCACGGTCAATCCGCAACCATGCGATTTGATCCTTGGTGTATTGTGTCAGTGGAACCAACCTCGGCCAGCGGTCACTCCGCAACCACCGGCCGCGCGAAGATAACCTGCCCGCTTTCACCCCACTCCTCTCCTATTTTTAATCTCTTGTGAGTCCAGAGTCTCATACAAACTGCGTCCATCGTCGGCTCATCATAAGCCATTGCCAGCATGTGGGCGACCGACGTGCCAGCCATCCAAGTCTCGGCCAGTGGATCGAGTTTGCCAACGATTACCGGCCATAGGAACACGGTGAGCCGTTGCGCTACGGAAGTCTCCTCAGGGGCTTATCGCGGGATTCTCAATGAAAGCTCGGCCCTAGTTCGCTACCGTGGATGGGCGGGGGCGGATGAGGACGTCGTTGCATTGCGGGGTTTCCGCACCTACACTGACGACCGTGTAATAGGCAGATATTTTTGATGTCGATACTGGGGCTAGGTAGGTTCGTATATGAAGTCGTTTCGTGAAGTTCTGACGATGAACCTTCCTCACCGGATGGGGTTCTTTAATATCACACCGAGCGTTGTAGCTGCCGTTGGCAAGAGTGGCGTTCGGAATGGCCTTGTACTCGTGAACGCGATGCATATAACCGCGTCCGTGTTCATAAATGAGGATGAATCCGGGCTGCACGAGGATTACCAGAAATGGCTTGAGGAGTTGGCCCCCTTCGACCCATCGCCCTACGACCTGTTGTGCAAGTCGCAGGGCTGGGCGAAATGACGGACGCACGCGGCCGGCCGATCATCTGTCGTCGGGAGGGGCCGCGTTATGTTCCCAGGCCTGCTGTGCTTTCCAGCGTCGAAACTGACGTTCTCGACGTTCAGCAACCACGATGTGGTCGAAGGCACAAGCGATGACCAGCAGGGCGATCGCAATGCCGCCGATATTGGCCCATGATTCTGTCTGCCGTGGCCGTAAGGCAACCCCTGCCCACACGTTCGACGGCCACTCTACGGAAGGGTATCTATCTCCAGAGCAACAGATGCCCTCCGCTCATTACAAGCATGTTCGACGGAAGCGAAGGAAACAAGGAAGGAAACGGCTCAGATATGCGCGGCCTTGAAGGAGATTAAGGAAGGAGACCTGCCCGCGAATGGGACAGATAACCAAACTCGGGAAGGAAACAACCCCAAGAAGGATGATTGCGCCGCGCCGCGCGCCGCTGGCAATGAGAATGTTGAAAGTGAAGGCGTTTTTCGCGCCGCTCCCGACTTGTCGTAATGTTGACTGCTGAATAGGATTTACCATTGGCCTTGGCGGGTCGTTTTTTTGCGGGCTGAGCTGCATTGTGTTTTGCAGCCCTTGACGCAGAGCCCGACGAGAGCCGGTTTATTGGTAAAACAAGCTCGTTCTCTAGGAGGAATCGAGAATGCCCATAAATCGCAGTGCGACCATGGATGAAGTGGAGAATCGCTGGTTTACCCCTTGCTCCGACAATGTGATCTATGCCTACAGGACGAACGAACTCACCCACGAGGGCGGCAATGTACAGGTTGACCGGGAACAAGCTCGGTTAAAGAAAGCGGGAAAACTCCCGGGCGAGGGATGGAGGGCGGTGATTCTTCCGGATGTGGACTCCAGCGGGAAGCCCATCCCTGGACTCTATAACAACGAGCGGGCTTGCTTTATCCGCGAGGATCCCAACGGCGAAACAATTGCCGTGCCTCGCGGCATCCCGGACGCACTGCAGGGCAAGTTCCTGATCGTGCCGTTCTACAAATGCGGCGGTATCAGCAATAACACCGCCACCCCCGACGGTCTGGTGGATTGTGCACACTTCGTGTCGAGCTGTTTAACCAAGGGAGGTGTCTCGGTGAATCAGCCTGGTGTCCAGGGACTGGTGGACATGCTCCGCCACCGTCAGGACACGCGGACCCTGGGAATTAAGGTCACGAGGGCCCAAGGCGAAAGGATATTGAACACCAGCATCATGGATCGCGGCGATGTCATTACGTTCTTTCACGACGGCGGTTACCAACACAGTGTCATCTACACGGGTCGCGACGGAGGTGGCAAGCATAGAATCGCTTGCCACACCATCGCGCGCTTTGATCAATTCTTTTGGAACGATCCTTGGCATATCACGAACCAGCCCGACTGGCGATTCACGCTGATCCACTTCGACGAACCATTCACCGCGGCGACGGGGAATCCGCAACGGTGCGAGGTGCGACTAGGTGGAGCGAGCGAGGTCTATTACTTCCTTTCCAATGGCATCGCCAAGCGCGCCCGCGGCTCCAAGTCCTCACACCAAACTCCCGGCATAAGCCCCCATGACAGCGGCTATTGGTTCAACCAGGCCTTCGATGCATTCGTCGTCTGGACGATGACCGGGCAGGTCGTCAAGATTCCGGTGAGGATGGATTTGCGTGCAGATAGTGTCCTGGCGACGTCGATTCCCATCGACATCGACGGCATCCCGGGAGAAATGTCTCCGTTTTAGAATGCCTGCCGAAATTGTCATTTCTCCGAAGGTAGGCGGCTTCAGCGCGGCCACCGTATTGTGCTGGGGAAATCAGCTAGGGGCAGTATCCGTCGTTTCCCCGTCGCATGAGTCGTTCTCGGTTGTCCGCGGTTGAGTCGTCGGTGATGCAGCTTGATCCCCTCCCAAGTGCAGCTACCCAACTGGCCTGCGATCTCAATCTTTGCCATTCCACCCATCAAGTGGGGCATGGCGGTTGGTTGTTGGTTGTTGAGTAATTTCCATACTGGTTTTTTCCGCAATTACCGGCCTAAGCGATGTTTTTCGCGAAAAAGAACCTCGCTACCGTAACGCTTCCCTTTCTCCCGCGTATGAGAGAGTGAACGAGCGGGTCAAATGGTTTGGCCGACGCAGTTCAGAGAAACCTCAGTTTGAGAAAAGGGAAAGAATCATGAAGAAGTCGTTTGCAGCGTTTTTTGTCGTGGTTGGGATTTCGGCAGCAGGAACAGCCAACACGGCCTTTGCCGGCGGACACAGTTCGCACGGTAGCAGCAGCCATGTGTCGAGCAGCCATTCCAGCAGCGGCCCCAGCCACAGCACGAGCCATAGCCAAGGGAGCAGTTCCTCGCATCCGTCGAGCAAGCACGATTCAAGCAAGTACGACCATTGCTGGAACAAGGGCAGCTACGGCCATTCCAATTATGGATGTTATCCGTGGAATTCCTGCTATTCCAACTACTGCTACCCGTCCTACCGGACTTGCTATCAGCCCTGCTACACTCCCAGCTACTGCTGCGAGTACGCCTCGCAGCCCTGCGTGCAGGAATACTGTGCCCCGCCGTGCGAAGAGTATTGCCCGCAGCCAGTTTGCTACCAGGAGCCTTGCTTTCCGTCGTGCCCCGAGTATTGTGGCAACTATGGCTTCCCCGGTTGCTACGGCCACAATTGCTGGGACAAGTGCGACGACTACTGCAAAGACCGTGATTACCAGAAACACCGCGACTCCTCAAAGCTGTCGCACGACAACAGCAAGGGACGCATCCCCTCCGGCAAAATGAACAGCTCGAATCACAGTCAGATGAACAAGGTGGCCAGTCACACAAGCGGAATGAGTGGCTCGCACGGCTCGCGACGGTAACGAATATAAGCTTGCTCCTGCAACCGGCCCATGTCCTACTGGACGGGGCCGGTTTTGTTTCTTGGTCCGTTTCTTCGTCATCCTGCTGCGGCCACCTTTGGTGGACGCTGTGTCTATGCTAGGCGGTTGACATCTCTGCCAGTGGCTGCGAAGACAATAGGACAGGCTTTCGATCGTTATCATACTAATCCTGCTGGAGCTACGTAGATCAATGCGTCCCTGGATTCATCGCTGCTGGAACTTGGGCAGGCTACGGCTTCGCGATAAGATTTCGTTCGACCCGGTTAGGGCAGCCCAGGCCTGGGAGAGTAAGCCCGTGGTAAACATGGCCAGGGGAAATCCAGCCATTCCGAGGATAATCAGGCCGATGACAAGGAAGCGAAACGATTGATTTTCCGATTCCTGCGGCCCTGCAAACATCATTAGGACCGCAGCGATCAGGGGAATCAGGCCAGCCATAACCTGCAGCAGACGCAGATAGACCGGCACGGAGCGCAGTTCCTCGGCAGCCGTGGACCGAAATCCTTGCCGGTCGCACCAGAGCTTGGGGTAAGTCACGCAGAGCGTAATCCACTCGACGAAGTGCATGGAATAGGTGGCCGCGATTAGCCCCGAAAGCACAAACGAGATCAGCAGGTGGGCCCATTCCGCCGGTGCCAGCATGCCCGAGACGAAGGTTAGGACTAGGGGGAAGACAATTCCGCCCGGCATCCAGCACAGGCAGGCAACCCACCCCGCCCACAATGGCCAAGTCGCGGCGGTCCGCCGCGCCGCGTCGATCTGCTGCCGATCGCCCGGCAGCCGCCCACCCACCAAAGGCCATGCCCGAGCTACCGGGAGCACAATTCTCAGGGCCAGGGCGATGCCGACACCATAGGCGATCATGTCGTAGCAAAACACGATGCGGAAAAAAACCGCCTGCTGGGCTTCGCTCAAGTGGCTGATGATGCGGATCTGGTTGTAGATAATATTGATGATCGAGGCCACGATGTGTGGAGTAAGGGCAAGAATGAACAGCCAGAGGGCTGGTTGCCGCATCACCGCCTCTCGCATGCGGCCAAAGTTAGGCATCGCCTTCTCGGCAGCCTGATAGTGCCGACAGCCTTCCAATGCGGTCGATAATTCACGGGCCGAACCGAACCGCTGCTTCGGATTCGGATGCAAACAACGGGCGATCACCTGGTCTAACGCGGAGGATGACTCCACAGGCAGCGGCGGCGGAAGCTCACGCCGTTGGGCGGCCATGGCCCGTAAGATTTCACTCCTGCTCTTGCCATCCGGTGTTTGCGTGAAGGGCAACGAGCCGGTTGCGGCCTGGTACAGCACGACTCCCAGCGAGTAAATGTCGGCGGCCTGGGCGATTGTTTCCGTCGGCACTTGGGCATCGGGTACGAAGGCATCGAGATGTTCGGGTGCCATGTAGGCCAGCGTTCCGCCCAAGCGGTCCTTGCCAGCCGACGTATCAAGCGGCTGAAACGCCAAGTTGAAATCAACCAGCAGAGGGCGGCCATACTGGTTGAGCATGACATTGCCCGGCTTGATGTCGCGATGGATCACCCCGTGACTGTGAGCGTAGTCCAAGGCTTCGGCCAAGCGTGCTCCAATCCAACAGACGGTCTCGACCCAGTCAAGTTCGGCCAGCAATTCGCGGTTTCGCATGGCGGCCGGATCGAATTCCACCGGTCGATTGACAAGCCGATCGATAGCGTCTAGCAGTTTCTGCCCACTTCGTTCAGTGGGGAGGTGTTCGGCCAGTTCGTCGAGCACCGCTTGCAAGGTCGGGCCGGACACGTATTGCATGCACAGTAAACGAGTGCGGCTATCGTAAGCCGTTTCCGAAAAGACTCGCACGATATTCTCATGCTCTAGCCGGGCCATCTTGCGACCTTCGCCCCCTTGCCAGGCCGTGACTTTCAGGGCAACTTGACGTTCCAAGGAGACCTGTCGAGCAAGATAAACGGCGCCAAACGCCCCGCGTCCCAGGAGGCTGATGATTTCAAAATCATCGATCCGCGTCCCCTGCTTGATGTCGTCGATCGAAACGGGTTTGACGTCCGATAGGGCCGTGGAAAGCGGGGTCGGACAACTGGGCGCAAACGCCGTGCCGTCGATATCGACCAGCGATTTGTCATTAGGTGACGAATGCAGTCCCGATAATTCGGCAGTACTTGGCCCAGCACCTTTCACCAAGCACGGCGGCGAACTTTCAGGATCGCGTTTTGGGTCCGTCATACGCACCCCAAGCAAAAGATGTTACACCTGCGGGACATCGATAGGCTCGCCGCGCCGCCGCTGCAAGGCCGAGCGGCAATACTCCAGCAAGTTCAGGTCGATCAACTCCTCTTCGCATTCCTCCAACGAGGCCTCATCGATCGAATCCAGCACGAGATCCAGCAACTGTTCGGCCAGCAGCTCCCTGGCCCGATGAATCAGAACGCGGACCGAGCTTGAGCCGAGCTTCTTGGCAACCTTTCCATGAAGCTGGTCGGCGATTTCCTGGGACCGAAGCTCGGGATGCTCGCTGCGGAAATGGAGGACCGTGTAATAGGGCGTGCCCGTTGTCTGTTCGGTCTTGGCCAGGGCCGACCAGCCCTTCGCCAGGATCTCCTCTCGCCAACTCCGTGTCCAGGCCCGATCTTCTTCGGCAAGCCGGTCCTCACCGAAGTGGCGATCAGGCGTATCGCCCAACACCCCCCGGGCTGCATCGCGTTTTCCCCGTCGCTGGTAATCGACGATCAGATGAAATAGCGTGGTTTTCAGAAAGCTACGGAACCGGCCATGGCTTGCATGGGCTTTTTGAAAGGCCCCGCTGACAAGCTTCAGCGCGAATTCCTGGAAAACCTCGTCGGCCGCATCCTCACTGCGGAGCGATCCCAGCAGGTAGCGGCGGATCGCGCCGCCATAGCGTTCCAGCAACGCCTGCTGTGCCTGCTTGACCTTTTCCACACTGCCATCGTTCGCCTGACGGACAACGGACCACAGTGTGTCAATTCTGCTGAGCCGCAAGTCATCCTGAACCATGATTCCTGCCCTCTGTTGGTGCGTCTGGTCTGAGAAGAAGTCTTATCAGAGAAACAACACTGGTATTCTATGTCTCCACCTATTTCCGGCAAGCCGTTCCCTCGGCCAATCGCACATGTTGATCAAGCCAACTGGTCAGGTCGGCCAACACTCGATCGCGCTGAGGCTCGTCGAACACCTCATGATAGAACCCTTCGTAAAGATGAAATGCTTTGTCTGCACAGCCCGCTCTTTGGTGCAGAGCCAGACTGCCGGCGGGCCCGCAAATCCGATCCTGACCGCCGTGCAGGATCAACAACGGCATGCTCAGGGAGGACGCTTTCTCGGACACCTCCTTCATCGCGCGAAAGATATTCGCCGCCACACGAACCGTAAAGCAACCATGGAACACCAGCGGGTCGTCGCGAAAACGGTCGATTACCCGCCGCTCGCGGGCCAGCCAATCGAAGGGAACTCGCGCAACTCTCAGCGATGGAGCCACGGCGGCCATGACGGTCGTTAGATGCCGTAGCCGTGGGTAAAGGCCATCGGCCAACGCCAACAAGGGGCCGCTGAGGATCAGACCGCTAATCTGGGGCTGCCGCAGAATGGCCCATAGAGTGGCAATCAACCCACCCATGCTATTTCCCATCAGAAATATCGGCCGATCACTCGCTTCGAGCCGAACCCGTTTGAAAAAGATGTCTAAGTCGAGCAGGTATTGGTCAAAAGAGCGAACGTCGCACCGCGGCCCTTCCGACCGTCCATGTCCGCGAAGATCCATCGCATGCACGGAAAAACCCTGGCGAACCAGTTCCTGGGCCGTACCCGCATGGCAGCCACTGTGCTCGATCAGGCCGTGGATGAGGATCACCGCAGCTCGCGACCGCTCGGTGGACATCCACGACTGCTCGAACAAGGGCAGGTGGTCATGTCCGGTGAAGCAGTTTCTTCGAGTTATCATGCCCGCGGCCTCACTTCGTCGTGCCCGTTTCAACCTTGTGGGCGAAGTAACGGACTTTCTGCTTTCCGAAAGCGTCAGGATGGTTGCCAAAGCCGTGTTTCAGGCTGGTGCTGCGGGCGTTGTGACCACCAGCCTGCGTGACTTGTGGACCTTCCGCATCGATCTGCTCGCTGCTCTTCGTGCTGGGGCGGACGATGGCAATATGGCCATGCCGCTTGGGGTCGCTTTCCTTGTAGACGGCCACGACGAGATAGCCTTCGTTGGCAAAGTGCTGTGCCCGATGCCCGTCTCGCAGTTGCGTCCAGCCTTGCTCTTTACCGGATTTGAAGAGCCAATCGTATTGGGCGTTTGCCAAAAGCATTTGTGGGTGTTCGGGCGGACGCAGGAGATAGATTCCCAGCCGCCGGCAGGCTTCGGCCGCGAATGCACTGCAATGTGTGTGCTGGCCTTTGCTGGGCTTCGATCCAGCTAGCGGTTCGCCGGTCTTCCAGTTCACCGAGGTTCCGGGCAGCCAAAGATGTTCAACATCCATAGCGTCGAGCTTCTGGGCCAGCGATCGGCCAGCCGGCGAAATCTCTTCGGCACGGCAGGGTAGAGATGCAAAAGCGATCAGAATAATGAGCAACTTGAAGTATCTTGGCATGGTTCTGTCTCCTTCTTCGTAACCTCTTACGATCTCGGTCAGATAATGTTACGCCGGATGCCATTGCGGGCAAGCAGCCTTCCGCAACAGCATTTGTCGCACACCGCCGGAACGCTACAGATGTGGCAAAACCAGCATGGCCAGCACCCACAGCCCGAGAACGATCGTAGCTCCGGCGATGACCAACTCTGGTCTAGCCACGCGTGCCATAGATTGTCACGGCGGCAACGGTCAATCCAATCCCCAAAAGAAATAGGCAACTCGCGTACAGATACGCTATGCCGAGAGGCCGAGCCAGATTGACGGCCCACCCGAGATTCCTCCAGCGTCCGGCTCGCGGCACGAAAGTCCGTGAGTCCATCTTGCTGAAATAGATTTCATTGCACAAACCGCTCCAGTTTTCCGGATTGCTCCACTCGACCGCATTGATTTCCTGCTGGGTCATGATTAGGCTCCTGATCGAAAGTGAGTTTCGGGCATCACGCCCTTCAAAGTCATTATACGCGAGGTAATGCCCGCTGTTACAAAAGTCTGTTAACGGAATCGACGGCGAATGGCTAAAGCAATAATAGAAGGCCGCGTCATGCGGCCTTCCTGGATGCCTTTTGGCCGGCAACTTGCCTGATACCTATTCACTTACGATGGCATCTTCCGCGAATGCCGTCGTCACGGCGATAGCAGCAGTCGCGGTAGTTGTCGGATTGCCGTGATACAATTCCCAGCCGGTTGGCGTGGCCCCGAAGGAGTAGGTGCCGTCGGTGAGGGTGTAGCGGGCGGTGTCGCCATTACCTCGGTCGAACTGAAGCTCGTTACCCGAGGTCGTATCAACAACCTTCGATTCACCCGCCTGAAGCGTGTAGGTCTGGCTTCCCACGACGAATGAGAGAGCCGTTTCGTTCATAGCCGGATTGACAACCCTGACCTGGCGGGCACCGACGACCGGCGTGAAATCGTCAACCGGTGCGGCTACAACCGCTGTCGAGGTGTAGCAGTAGGAGGTGTATTCGGGGACGTAATATCCGTAGCAGTAGCAATCATAATATCCGCAGCCGTAGTACCCGCCGCAGTAGCCCCAGTTCCCGCAGCAACCCCAATTCCAGCACCAATCGTGCGGCCAGCATCCGCAAAACGGCTTGCAGTACTTCGAGGACTCCTGACTCTTGCAAGTCGAGTTCTTGATGTTCTGGTTCTTGTTCACAGTCAGGTTATTCTTGCCTTCGGAAGACTGGTTCTGCTTGGCTGATTGATTACCCTTGCCTGACTTAGCAATCTTGTTCGTAACCGATACCTTACCGACCTCGCTCGGCTTCTTGGCCGGATTGAACGAATTCAGTTTCGCCGGCTTCTGGGAGGTTATCGACGGCTTGGAACTGTTGCTAACCTTACCGCTGCCCTTCGAGGACGACATGTGCGAAGCCTCAACGTGACTCGAAGCACTGGTGTGCTTGGAGCCACCCGTATGGTGGGAGCTACTGCTGTGATGGGAACCGCTGGAATGATGGGAGCCGCTGCTGCTGTGGTGGTCTTTGGCCTGGGCACCGGTTACGAGAACCGCACCGACCAACCCTGCTGCCACTGCAAAAGACTTCAAAGATTTGAACATGACCGCACCTTTCGTTGTAATGTTGTGTTGTTTTTCGGCGAACCGAACTTGCTCAGCTCGTCCTCCACCTCCTTATACGGACCGATTCCGAACTGTTACACGACAATTATTCGGAAGCCCGTTTGCTATGCTCTGGACACTCTTCAGCCTGGCAGGCCAGAGATGCGAAAAAGACCGGAAAAAGAAGCAAACCGAAGCGTCTTGGCATGATTCTGTCTCTTTAGGCATTGCCTTCTAAGATCCCGAGTAGATAATGCTGCATCGAACGCTGACGCGGACAAGCAGCCTTCCACTCCCGCATTTGTCACACACTGCCTTTGTGGGTGCTTTATAAATGCTGCAAGATCAGCCTGGGTGCCGAGGAGAGCATGCCCCAGACAGCAGGCATAATCGTACATGTAACACTTCCATGTCTTTCGCGTATGAGCAAATGATCGTGTGGGTCAAGCGGTTGGCCCATGGTCAATTCAGTCCAGTATCAATTCCTCCCGCAACCCTGAGTCTACTACGTTGGACCGTTGTGGCGGGGCTTTTGGCTGGCGCATATCCTCATGGGGTTAAGTCAGAAAACATTCGTTCTTTAGACAAGTGGGAACTGTGCTCCGGCTTACCGCCGAGGATCTCGGTAGTCGGAAGGGCAAGGATAGGCAGGCGCGAGTGTCAAATCGTCGGTAGGTCAAGAAAAACCTCCAGTTTCCCGACTTTTTGACGCCGGCCGTGCCGCTTCGCTGCGGAGGATGGGGTGACCGACGTAGGTAAGCTGGGCTGACGGCGTTCCGAGAAAACGGTCGGATTTCGACGGTTCTCGGAATCGGGATGGATGAACGGGACAGCGGATCTGCCTTGGAGCGGTAAGAGTTGGTCAAGGAAGTCTGTTGCGTACGATTTTGTCTTGGCGGCCCTTTCCCCCTCGTTCTTGCCGTCAGACTCCTGACTGCACCTCATTTTCTCTACTATCGCGCGGTCGTGTGCGATCGCCCTTCGTACTCCTGCGAACATTCACCCGTGCGAAAAGCCGCAACAACTCTATCCTGGTTTATCCCGGAACTTTCCCTGACCCCAACCTTCTCGCGTCACCCGCAACCGTCCGCAATCTACCCAAAAAACGCTGACGCAGGAACGGAAATGCACCTCCTTAAGTGCATCCCCTTAAGTGCATCGTTTGACTTCCCTATCGCGGCGTCTTACAATGCCCTGGGGCACGGGGGGTAACAAGGCTGCGGCTATATGTGCAACAAGTCTCGGATATCGTTATTCATGCTCGTGGCGGCGATTGTATCGTCGGGCAGCCGGGCGGCGATAGCGGGCACGGAAGTCACGCTGTCGCCAGCCGCTCTTCTCAAGCTCGACGACGAGGCGCGCGAACGCTTCGAGAAGGTGAATCCCGGCGTGCTGCCGGAGGGGCCGCTTCGCGCGCGGCTGCCGTTTGCTTCCGCGAAGTCCTTCAACTGGTACGCGCTCAACGAGGATTTCTACGTTCATAGCCAGGGCGCGACCCTGAGCTGCTGGGCCAACACCGGCATCGAGGCGTTGGAATGCAACTGGCTCATTCGCAACGGCGTCCGTCACTTCTTGTCGCCCCAGCCGGTGCTCGACTACACGCAGCGGCCCAATGGCGGCAACAGCGGCATCGCTTTTGACGTGCTGCTCAAACACGGCACCGCCCTCATGGGGAACTACCCCTTCACGGGCCGGCCCGGCGATGTGCAGACGCGCATCCGTACGCCGTACCGCGCCATCGCTTGGGGCCGGGTGGGCGACGGGCGGCCGCCGCCCACGACCGACCAGGTGAAGTCGGCGCTGCTGGAGCACGGGCCGCTTTCCGTGAACCTGTTCTCGACGCCAGCGTTCCACAAGTACCCCGGCGGTGTCTTCGCCGAGCACTACCATCCCGCCAAGGGCAAGCCCGCCACCAACCATGAGGTGCTGCTGCTGGGCTGGGACAACGGCCGCGGCCGCGGGGCGTGGTACATCAAGAATTCGTGGGGAGCGAAGTGGGGCGAGCGCGGATACTGCTGGATCGAATACGGCTGCAACAACATCTGCTACAACGTATTCTGGGTGAGGGCGCAGTCCATCTACTACGTCCTGCCGAAGGATGAACTCATCAAACTTGTTCCCGACGCGGCGCCGCCCGAGGTCTGGACCTCGCCCAACGCACCCATCGCCAAGGTGAAGGCGGTGCGCGTGGAGCACAACGTCCTTCAGGAGGAAAAGAAGGGGCTCATGTTCCACGTCTCGGTGGAGATCCGCAGAGGGAAAGGCAAGAAGGCCCTCGTCGCCGTGTACCCCATGGATAAGGACGGAACATTCCTGCTCGCGCCCGCTGGCGACAAGACCTACGCGAGCAAGGACGGGCGGCTTCGGACCAAGAGGACGGTCATCCCGCCGGATAACGATTCCACGTTCGATGACGTTGGCCTATTCCTGCCGTACACGCAACTGCCCAATCATGAAGGCCGAAACGATTATCGCTATCGAGCCTTCGTTTATTGCGAAGGCAAGTGGCTGAGCATGGATAGCCCGTTCCGAGGCACATTTTGGGTGGAGCATCATGGGCAATAATCACAGAAAAGATGTCAAGAAATCGAGATGCGGGCCTAAATCGCTATCTGCCCAACCCTAGGTGTGGGACGCGATGAAGATCATCCGGCCCAGGTTTCCCGCCAAGGGCACGAAAAGCAGAGGCCAAGGTGTGGGATCGTGGCCGTGGCGCAGTTGCGTTCTGAGATCGGGGTGGCAGGCCTATCGCGACTCGGTCTTGCCGCCCGACGTCACGAAGCGGGTGGCCGTCAAATTGGGGATCGACCGAGGCTGGTGCAAGTACATCGGCCGTTGCGGGCGGTTCCTGTGTATGACCTCCCACGGCACCTCGGCCCCCGTAGGCGTGCTCCTGAAGCACTACGGTTTCACGGTCGAGAATCTCGTCAAGCTGGCGAAGGAAGCAGCGGGGCGGTGCGGGAAACTTGTCGGAGTCAAGGCGTTGCCTAGTAATTTGAGCAAAGGAGCATGACCGCCAAAGAAACACTTCTGCAAGCCGTCGAGGAACTACCACCGGAATACATCGTCGATCTGGCCGAGTATGCCCAACGCCTGCGTCTTCCCTTTCCAACTAATAGTCGATCGAAGATTTTCCCGTGTCCACTTCAGCCGCGTCGGCTGGGGAAACGCCGCGTCGCGCGATGACGTCACCCACGGTCAGTTCACGGGCCGGAGACTTCGAGCTGCGATTGTCCGCGTTTCCCCGATCATGCGTGTAGTAATTCGACAGTCCCAGTTGATACCAAAAGCCCCCTCCCAGTGGACTAAAGGGGCGATTGGGATTCGACTTAACGTAGTCTGTGCCGAAAACGCTGTTGGCGCCCATTGCGATGGCTTTGTAGAATTGATAGACTCCGTTGGCGAACGGCGCACCGGCCTGAGTCGGAAGGGAACCGTACTCCTTTGAAAACACCGGAATACCTACCCGACCCCAGAGGTAACGTTCTGCATCTCTTAGAATCAGGTTCTCCGCATTTGAATTGGACTTTTCGCGGAGTTGGGTGATCTTTTCGCGGGCTATTTCCACCTGTTCTGAATGCGAGGCAGCTTGACGCCCCCAATGGAGTGCATAATTGATGACCGTGACCACGTCACGGTCATGACTGAAAGTCTCATCATTTACCCACCAGCCACTCACATTGCTCCGGGATATGATGTTCTGGATAATCTGCAACTCGGCCTCTTCCTGCTCCAACTCCTGCCGCATTTGCCTCAAAAGCGCAGTCCTGGCCTGTTCGCTCTTCAGGAAATCACTAGCCTGTTTTGCATTGGCAATGGGCTTAGGAGCAACCGGCCGATTGATCCCGTGACCCCTCTCGGCAAGATATTGCACCGCCCGAGGGTTCGTTATCGGCAATTCGGCACGCCCACCGTCTTCGATTGGAATCCAGATAGTTGGAATTCGTGACATCGAATTTTCTCCAAGGCTAAGTATTAATCCCGCATGAGGTTGAATTCTAGTGCCGAGACCAGTCGCAGACAAGGAGATTTAGAGTTCACTTCGGGCGTTCATTCCGCATCTTATACACCACGAACGAATTGTTCTTATCTTTATATTCGACCGGCAGCGGCAACAAGCGGCACGCTGACCCGCGTAACGAGATAATCGGCCTCGTACTTTTCTGCGAGTTCCCGCTGTGCCGCCTACGTAGGTTGAGAGAAGGAATCAGGTATACAAGTCTTACAAGCTCCATCTCCCCATAGAGCTGGCTCCCGGGAAAGCGTTTCCACCCCCCGACACCGCCAACGCTTGAATCGATGCGACCATAAAGCCCGCCTTCCCCCCTGATAGTAAATGCCGTCTAACTCTGGCGTGGCAATTTGGCCGCTTAGTACTTAAGTTCAGACTTCCTTGCCTCCGGGGAGCGGCCTTCGAGGGTATCTGTTTGGGAAAGGCCGTGAATTCAAGGGTGAACGCGGTCTCGCACCGTCAACGGTCAGCAGACGGATGGCATCTGGCGGGGATTCTGCGATGATACGGAGTGTCTAGGTTGCGGGCCATTTCCGAGGGATGTGCCAGAGATCCAATCGCCTCCCCCCGATGTTCCCGTTTCCGTTCCTTCGCACTGACCGGATATGCGAGGCCCCAACGGACGGGGGCGGCTCGTGCCGGCGCGCTCACCAATAGGCAGCCAGGGCCGTAGGGAGCAATTTATCCGCGCCGCACAATGTTCTGGCAACACGGGGCTTGCCTTACAGTAGCGGCGAGTGTATGCTCCTAAAGAACCTTCTGCAAGGAGGGATACCAACGGTTCTTCCATTCCCCGTATCACGCACTGCTTGTGTCAGTGCAAAAGGATGTCGAATGATAAGATCCGTCGCCGGGTGGCTTGGGAGGCCGCCCGGCTGATGTATGACCGGGAGGAAACCGAATACTTCCGCGCAAAACTCAAAGCGGCCCGGCGCATCGCCAAAGGCGATTTCAAACCGGGTGATCTGCCCAGCAATCGTGAGATTCGCGACCAGATCCAGGCCTGGGCATGCCTCCATGAGGGCGAGCGGCGGACGGAAAACCTCCGCGACATGCGCCTTGAGGCCCTTCGCATGATGCGAATCTTGCGACCGTTCCGGCCGCGTCTGATCGGCAGTACCCTGACCGGTCATGTTCGTCGTGGGTCTGATATTGATCTGCATCTGTTCTCCGACAGCATCGAGGCGGTCGCCACCATTCTGGACGTGGAGGGATTCTCCTACGCGGTCGAGCGTAAGCATATCCGCAAGCATGGCGAGGAGAGGGTGTTCGTCCACATCCATATCGACGATCGCTTTCCGTTTGAGCTGACTATCTATGCAAGCGACAAGGCCCATTATGTCTTTAAGAGTTCGATTACCGGCAAGGCAATCGAACGAGCCAGCATCGCCGAGTTGGAGCAGATGCTGGCCCGGGAATACCCTGACGTTTCACTGGAACAGTCCGTCCTGGAGGCCGAGAGCCGGATCGACCGGTTCCAGATTTACGAGATGCTCCTCTTGCCGCTGGAAAACGTGAAGGAGAATCCCGAGTACCATCCCGAAGGAGACGCCCTGTACCACAGCCTTCAGGTTTTCAATCTTGCCAGGGCCGAGCTTCCCTATGATGAGGAGTTCCTACTGGCAGCCCTCCTGCACGACGTTGGCAAAGCGATCGACCGACACGACCACTTGACTGCGGGCCTGGATGCCTTGACCGAACACATCACGCCGCGGGTTGCTTGGTTCATTGAGCATCACATGGAGGGTCAGTATCTGCTGGACGGCAACCTGGGCGTCCGTGCGAGGCGGCGACTGGAAGCCTCCAAAGACTATGAAGAATTGAAGTTGCTGGCACGCTGCGACCGGAACGGCCGGGAACAGGGCGTTCAAACCCCCGATATTATCGAAGCGATTGAATACCTTCGAGAACTGGCCAGGACGTGCGGGGAGTGACTGCCGGCCGAGCTGTGAAGGAACTACTGTGGGCCTAAGGATGGTTGATGGGCCAATGGTGGCAAGGAGACGAGGTGGGTGGGATCAATTACCTACCGGCGGCGTAGTGAGCTTCTTCCAAGCGTCCATGGTGCGTTTCAGGTTTTCGTGCGCGTCGCCACCAATGCCATAACCTTGGAAGCCGATCGGGCCAGTGTAGCCAATCGCACTGAGCTTTTTGAGCAGCTCGCCGACGTTGAACTCGCCACGATCCAACGGCTGGATCAGGCGGTTCCAGTCGCCTTTGTGGTCGGCACCGTTGATCGACACGATCGAAAGATAGGGTGCTGCCTCTTTCAGTCGTGCATCGAGATTGGCCTCGTCGCCCACGCGGAGAAAATGGCATAAGTTGAGCGTCACGCCCACGTTCTTCCGCTCCACCTTCTTCGCCACGCGGACTGCATCCTCCACGCGTTCGATCCAGAACCCGGTGTGCGGGTAGAGGGCCACGCGCACCCCAGCCGGTTCGGCCAAGTCAGCGATCTCTCGAATGATCGCCACTGCCCGATCATCACCTTCCACGGCCGATGGCTTGTGTCGTTTGCTGGTGACGTAGAGCCAAAGCAGGGAGCTGCGACCCTTCAGCAGCTTAATCAGCCCAGGGATTCTCGCATCGTATTTTGGTCCCTTGGTTTCGATATTCGCGCCGCAATAGACGGCGAAGATATTCAGCCCGCGCTCGTCGCACGCTTTGACCATCTCCGGCGTACACTGGCGGGAATCGGGGCCGATTCCAGCATAGCCAAGCTCCTTGAGCATCTCGGCCTGTTGAGCTGGCGTCTGATGTTTGGCGTCGCGAGTGGCCGTGTCCATGGCAAAAAAGGGATTGGAAAGTCTCTTGACGGGTTCGGCCGCCGACACGGTTTTCGTGAAGAGGCAAAGGACAGCAACTGCGGAAAGGAAGATCTTGTAATTCATGGAAATAGGGATTAGAGGCAATAGGTGTGAAGTGCGAGGAAATAGGATTCGGATTCAGGGACTTGAGGCATTTGCTGCCATGACAACGTGCAGGCACGTAGGGCCGCTTCGGTGCTTGCCCCAGCCACATATCATAGTTCAACTCGGCCGGCACAGGCTACTTCCGCTCCGGGGTAAAGTCGACGAGGGTCCAATACGTATTGCTTGCCCGTGGAGCCCGTGCCACGATCTGCACACTGTCTGCTTCGGGCACTGTCGCCGTCACGTGATAAAGTTCCGCGTCATCGGCCGCTCGCTCCATCGGAATCCACTTTTGCTGTCCGATCCGCAATTGCACCTGTTCGGCACCATGCACGCGGATCTTAAATTCCTGGGCCTTGCCGGCGGGCAGCGGAACGTAAAGAGGACTTTCCAGGTAGGAGTCCATTTCGCCGATCGAGCCGAAGGTCTCGGCAAATTTCCAATCCATGCCCGCGCTTGCCTCAAACTCCAGAACGCCCGCATGCCTGTACACGCCCGGGTCGTTGCGGGACTTTGTGAAAAGCCTCACACCCCAGCAGCCGGCCTTGGGGAAGGTTACCAGGACATTTGCCCCCTTACGATCCCGGCGGACAATAGTTCGTCCTTTGAACTTGTCAGTGCTGCCTGGCTCTTCCAGTTGCACTGTCAGCAAGATGTTCTCAGGCACGGTCAGCGTGAACTGCACCGAATCGCCCACAGGATGCAGTCGTCGCAGGGCGATCGCTAACTTCAACCCTTGCTCGAAAAATCGGCCTTCGAGGAGCGGCAGTTGTGCAAACTCCTCCGCCGTGAGGGGGCGTTCCAACAATTGCCACTTCGTATCAGTCGGAAAGTGCTTATGGAGAAACTGCCGCGGTTCGGCAAAGAGATACGCAGTGCCATACTGCTTATGGTAGGTTTTCCCCTCGATGTGCCCCGCATCCCACGTCACATCGATCAGGTGCCAGTGTTCCTGGATTTTCACTGCGTTCCATGCGTGATTAGGCTCTCGGACGTTTTCCGCACGGCCGATCATGAAACCATAACCGCGGCCGGAGCCGGAGATTACTTCGCAGGGAATCGCGGCGATCTGGCACATTTTCTGAAGCAGTTCCGCATAGCCTTGGCAGAACGCCTTGCGCCGGGTGAGCGTATCTTGCCACGGCAACCATTCCCGTCGGCCCGCTAGCAAGGACTCAGTATCGTAGTCGATGTTGTCGGCGATCCAATCGTGCAGAATCTTCACCTTGAGAAAGTCGTCCTTGACATCGCGGACAAGCCAGTGAACGAGCGGCTCGATCGTTTCCTTCGGCTGTGTGAAGATCGCCTGACGGATCTCGTCCGGTACGCTGCTAATCCGCGTCTCGGGCTTGCCCGTACGATACGCGGCCACATCAGCCCGCGCGGCTTGCATGCAAAAGAGCAAGGCAGGAAGCACGAAAAGGTTGGTTAAAAAAGACTCTCGCCAATTTGTACACATTGGTATTTTCATTCCTTTATTCCTGTTATACCCGGCCCGAGCAGGGATCTTCGATGAGAATTATTTGCCACCCCCGCCCGTTGTCTAGCGTCGCAATCCCAACTTCGTAAATAGAATCAGGGCCTTCGGCCATCCAAGACGAAAGCAGCCGGGAAGGTAAGCATTATAGCCTTCGAGACCGGCTGAGTCCCGCACTTCCCGACCAAAAGATGTTGTAGCACGGCGCAGCAGGGTTGTCGATGGTGAGAGATGCAAGTGGGACGATGCCGCGAATGCCGTTGAAATGTGCCTCCTTTTCACCCAGGAATATGGCCTGACTGGTTGCTCTTGACGATCCTTCGATGGTAAGATCGCAGCAATCCACTCTGAGGGCAGTTTGAAAACATTTTCAATTTAGGCCACGCAAATCCGGTGCTGATTTCAGTGTAACCGAGGCAAAGTTGGCCCCAAATACCATTCCGTAACACTGCACACGGAAAATGGAAACCTGAAGCATGGGCCTGATCACCGCTGGCCTGCCATCCGGGTATAATCGGTTTCTACGCATACCATGACACGTCAACCCCCTGGGCATATTGTTCCATGTTCTTCGGCCTGTTTTCTCCCAAACCACCGCTGGCCGTCCGAGAAAAGGCATGGACAGAAGTCCGCATGCGTTGGCTGGCTCGCCAGTTCGGCACTGATCGGCTACTGAAGGCCCAGGTAGTCCTGCCAGACGACGACTGGTTTCCTGAACAATACGAGGGCACGACAGACGATGCCCGACAGCTCTTGGATCGTCTCTGTGGCTTCATGCAGATTGCCTCTTCCTCGATCCAGCTCGAAGTCTGCGAAGACTCGGCGATGCCCGGGGCGGCTGGATTGTACGAGCCAGGACTGATCCGTCTGGCCGAAAGTCAACTCACCGATCCGGCAGGGATGATCGCCGTTCTGGCCCACGAATTGGCCCACGACCTATTGATCGGTCGTGGTCTATTGCAGGACGCTCTCGACGCCGAATGGGTGACCGACCTGTTGCCGGTGTATCTGGGACTGGGCCTCTTCACGGCCAATGCCACTTTGCGCGAGAAAACCGAACACCAAGGACACCATAGCTCGTGGACGATCCGTCGCCGCGGCTATTTGAACTCCGGCATGATTGGCTACGCGCTGGCCCTGTTCGCTTGGGTTCGGGGTGAACGCTGCCCGGAGTGGGCCAAATTCCTCCGTCTCGACGCTGCGCACGCCCTAGCCGCGGGCCTCCGCTTTCTCGACACCAGCGAAGATTCGCTGTTTGGCCCCAAGACGTGTAGCTTGGCCGATCGCCCAACCCCCTGGCATGCCCTGCTGGAACAGATCGAAGGAGGTTCGCCTTCTGCTTGTGTGGCAGGACTTTGGGAATTGGCACAGCGACCGAACAATGGCCGAGAGGACTTGGGGCACGCCGTATCCCTGGTCCGCAGGCATTTGTCTCACCGATTGCCGGCCGTACGAGCCGAAGCCGCACGTGCCCTAGCCCCACTGGGTTTGATAGCGGAACCGGCCCTGGATGACCTCCTCAGACTTCTTATGGACACGAATAGCGAGGTTCGCATGGCTTCGGCTTATGCTTTGGGACGGTTGTGTATGCAGCCGGGGAAAGTAGTGCCTAACCTGGTGGATGTGCTCGACGAGCGCGATCTGCTTCGGCCGGTGACCGTGGCGATCGCCACCTATGGTCCCGCCGCCCGTTCGGCCGTGCCCAAATTGACTTTAGCCCTGCTGAAATCATTGGGCGAGACGGAGTACAGCAACGTGGACTGCCTAGTTCACGCCATCGAAGCAACGGCAGCCGAACCCGTGACCGAATTCCGTCAGGTACTTGCCGATTGCGATGAGGAGCTTCGGCCCCAGGCGGAGCAGATTCTCGCCAACCGCCATCCAGTCCCCATTGGAACCGCTGCTCCCGGTGCGTGGTTTGGGGAATGATGCTTGTGCCCTTTCTGCCAAAGCGGCTGCCCAAGTATTGCGAACCGGCGGCCAGTGAGCCTGCCATGTATGTGAGATCTTGGCGAGAAGCCGCTGCAGCACGACCAAGATTGAGACAAAGTCTGAACCAGTGACGAAGTGCTTGCTGATCGGCACGATTTCTGACGGGCATTTACATTTCCGTGGGCCAGTCGTTTTCCGGCATGGAAGCACCACGGAAACGACCTACGGATCACCGTCAAACGCAGTTCCCGACACCCGCGCGGGTTGGGAAAATCCATGAGTTCGACACCCGATTAGCGCGCCAACGCTTTGGGCACAAAGGGGCACTGCGGAGCACAATTTAGAGGTGTCGTCTGGATTGTGAATAAAGAAATAGTGATCTGCTTTTGAAAAGTCACTTCCCCACAATCTCCACCGGCACGGCCGGCAGTGCGCCGAGGGAAACTCGCCGCTTGACGGGTTTGACCTTGGCGTTCTTGGCATCGGGCACGCGCTCGACCGATGCCACAAGGATCGCATTACCCTTCCAGCCGGGCTTGAGCTTGACTGCATCGGCCCGCAGCACGATGTCGATGCCATTTTCACTCGGCGTGATCTTCTGGATCGACAGCCCGTCGGGCGGCTCGCTCAAGGTCAGTTGAACCGTTTTGAAAAAGGGTCCACGTGGTCCGATGAAGTGTAGCTCCGCGGTTCCGCCGGAGGGAAGTTTGACCTCTTTCAGATCGCGAAGCTTTAGCGCGATTCCGCCCCGCCCGCGGCCGATGATACCGACCGTCCACTCCTGCGCGGGAACGAGATGATGATAGTAGAATGCCTGCATCATGTCATCGGCGGGAACAACGGGGCGGCGAACTTCGCCACCGGCAATCGTCGCGTGACCTTCCATGCGAAGCACCGTGGCCGACTGCCCCGGCTCGGGCGGTACGGTCAACGTCAATCGTACCTTCGCCTGTCCGGCGGGGATCTTCGCACCGCTGAGGCCGAAGCCGGCCGGGGCGTTTTTCAGTTCCAGGTCGATCGGTCCGTTGAAGCCGTCGCGCCGCAGGGCATGCACGGTGATCGGCACCGCCGTGCCAGCCCGGGTGTTGATACTCGATGGCACGATGCGGAGTTCAAAATCAGGCTGCGGCTGGCCGATCCGCAGGCGATAGGTATATTCCGAACCACCCTGGTTCTGGGCATCGTAGAGATGCAAATAATACGTGCCAGCCGACGGCAGCACCGCCCGCAGCCAACTGTCGGCATGATGCGTGAGCAGGCCATAAGCCTTGTCCTCGTGGTCGTCGTTGAAGGCCAGTTGCCGTCCGGCCGAATCGGTCAGTTTAAGGACGGAATCCAGCGGTGAATCGAGCCTGCGGGCGTAAACCTCGGCCACAATCTCTTGCCCTGCCTTGCCTTCAAAACAAAACACATCGCGGTCGCCGGGATGATCGACGCGGCCGTTAATGATGACTGGCAGTGTTACCCGTTGGGCATGTTCGGGCGAGTCGTTAGGCTCCTGTTCCACGCATTCCGGCAACGAGTCAAGCGCAAACGGCAGAGCGTTGAGCGGACCAGATCGATGATTCGCGTCGAGATAATCGATTGCGACATTCTTGCCCTTGGCATCTTCCGTCAGACTGGTGAAGGGAAGGTTCCAACCTTGCACTGCAATGTGAGTCGCATCGCCGGCCTTGCCGCCCAAAGGGAAAATGCCGGTGACGAACGGCAATTCGCCCAGGGCCATGCGATAAACAAAATCCTCGCGGCCGCGAAAGACCGAGTCCCTGATCTCGAGTGCATAATTGCCATCGCGGAGAACTTCATGGTGCAGCACGGGATCGGGATGGAAGCGGAAACTGCCGGCGTATGCCACCTCCTTCCCCTCTTGGTCGCTGAGCCGGATCGTTGCCTGGAACCATCCCGGCACGGCGTCGGCAAGGTACGGCAGCAACTGCTGGGCACTGACGGCAATAACCAGGTGTTGTCCCTTTTTCGCCGCGAAGCGATAGCGATCGACCTGCCCAGGCAGGATCTGACCATTGACGACCACCGGCAGTTGGACGTCGCAGATCGGTTGCTCGCCCTTGGCGATAGGGCTTTGTGCCTTCAACTGGCGGAACGGACGCTGCACTGGAAGATCGTCGGCATCGAACGGTTTCTTCACGACTTCCGGTAAGCGGCCGATCTGAAAGACCAAGGGGTTTGTCAGTCCGGCGGGCGTTTCCAGCCGCAGTTCGCGGACACCCGGCGCGGCGTCCGGCAACGTGGTGACTCGAAGTACCGCCGTTTCGGCAATAGCCGGATTGGGCGGCCGGTTGTAGAACTTCGCCAGCTTTTTGCGGATATCGACGATCAACTGCTCTTCTTCCGCCGATAGGGGAGAAGTCTTTGCCAGCGGCGCGATGGGCTTGTTGGCGGGTTTATCACCCGGCTTATCACCCGGCTTATTACCCGATTTATCGGCCGGTTTGCCGAGTGGAGCGGCTCCGCCCGCCTTCCGGTCGGTCAGGGCCTTGACCTTGTCTCGCAGTTCATTGACCTGTTGTTGGCTCATCGGCTTGACGAGTTCCACAACTTTGACTTGGATGCCAAGGCCAGAGATATGGGCCTTGGCGATTCCGTCGAGGAACTGCCCGCCGACGCGGACCTCAAATTCCGTGCCTTGCCGCCCCCCGGCCGGAAAGACGTAGCCGATATGCGGCGATTGCTGGGCATTGACCGCGGCACCCCAAGCCAGAAGGCTCGTTAGCACGAAGGTGATGAGAACGTTGTATTGGTTCATGTTCTTACATGATCTCTTTCAAGCGGCCGCCGGAAGGGACGCCGTCGCTGGCCGAGGGGGTAATGCGGGCGACGAGTCCCAAGGGGTGAGGCAACCTGGCTTCGGTGTCGATGCCCAACAGTTCATACATGCTGCGGATGACGTCGCAAGGATAGACGGCTCGCTCTTTGACTTCCTCGCCCTTGGCATTGGAGGCACCGACGATCTGACCGCCCTTGAATCCGCCGCCCGCCACGACGGCCGAAAAGACCTTGCCCCAGTGGTTGCGTCCGCCGTTCCATGGCGCTTCCCACTGCACCTTGGGCGTGCGTCCGAACTCGCCGCCCCACCAGACAATCGTGCTCGCCAGCAGGCCATGGTCGGCAAGATCCTGCAACAGGCTGGACATGCCTTTATCCAGTTCCGGCAGCTTCCTTCGCATGACCTGAAAATTCTCTTTGTGCGTGTCCCAGCCGGGGTAGTTGATTGTGATATAGGGCACGCCGCGCTCGACGAGCCGCCGGGCCAGCAGGCAGGATTGCCCGAACTTGTTGCGGCCGTAGCGATCGCGTAGCTCGTCCTTTTCCTGCGTCAGATCGAAGACCTTGCCGGCGTCACCGAGGATCAGGTCGTAGGCCTGCTTCTCCGATTCTTGCAGATTCGCCAACTGCGGGTTGTTGGGTGCGGCATGTTTGAGCGTGTTGAGTTCTTCGAGCAACTCGCGGCGGAACTTCTGCCGCTGGTCGGTGATGCCCTGCGCGACGATACCTTCAACGACGAAGCGATTTTGGGCCGGATCGCCGCCGGTGGCGAACGGCTTGTAGCGAATACCCAAGAATCCGGCCTCGGAGAAGCGTCCTTGCGGCTCGGTGAGGACGATATACGGTGGTATCAGCCCCTTGTAGCCGGCGTCATATCCGCGAAAGAGCGAAACCACGGCCCCGGTTGTCGGATAGACTTGCCGATCGCCCGGCATGCGGCCCGTCTGCGCGACGTACGACGCCGTTTCGTGGGCGGATATGCCGTGCGTCATGCTCTGGATGATCGAATACTTGTCGGCCTGTTTGGCGAGATTGGGCAGCAACGCGCTAATGCGGATGCCTTTGACATTCGTGTCGATGGGTTTGTCCAACGGACCGCAATAATCGTAGCCCGCAGCCGGTTTTGGGTCGAAGGTATCGAGGTGCGACGGCCCGCCCCACATCCAAATTTGGATCACCGCTTTGGCCTTGGCCTTGGGACTGTGCGTTTGTTCCGCAGCCAGACCCGAGAGACCAAACTGGCTGCCGATTACCAGGCCGGCGGTGCCAGCTAATATCCGGCAGGCCGCTTCGCGACGCGAAAACAACGAGTTATTGGCCGTTGATTCATTGTCCATGGCTTTGCCTTTCTTCGTAAAACGGATTTTAATCCGTTGAACGGAATAAATTCTGTTCGACTCAATGCCGATACATAAACTCCGCGCTATTGATCAAGGCCCAGGCGAGATCAATAACGGCCTCGCGACGGGCCTTCTTGCCGGCTTCAGTATACCGCAGGGCAATCTTTGCTTCATCCTCTGTGGGGAAGCGCGACAGAATCGTCAAGTAAAGGCTCTCGATCAACGGCCTCGATTTCTGCCCGAGGGTAAGCATTTCCTGGATCCGAGGGCTTTGCTCCAGTTTCCGCTGAATGTGCGTCGAATTCAATATATGCAGCCGCTGCGACGCGGTGACGCGGTTGTTCCGCTCCGACTCCAGACCCGTGTCACGTGGCGGTCGGCCGAATGTTTCCAGGAAAGGGCTGGTAATGCTCCCGTCGGGTAGGGCGATCGAACGATGCCCCTCCGGTAGGAAGGTGTATGGCTCCGGAATCGCGCTGGAATACTTCTCCGTCGTGCCGGTGACCTGGCAGATGGCGTCGATCAGCACCTCAGCATCCATGCGGCGGAGCGGATAGAAGGCAAAGTTCGTCTCGGCCTCGGGTCTGCTCCCCCGGGCCAAGGACGAAAGTTGATAGGTCTTTGAATTCAGGATCAAACGGTTGATCTGCTTCAGGTCGTAATGCGAGGCAACCAATTCGTGTTCCAGATAGGCCAGCAACTCGGGGTTGCTCGGCGGGTTGTCGGGGCGAATGTCGTCAGGCTCGTGAATAATGCCGCGGCCGTTGAGCCAGCACCAAGTGCGATTGACGATATTGCGCGCGAACCAGGGATTCTTGGCGTCGATCAGCCAATCGGCAAAAACCTCGCGCGGATCGCGATCCGGCGGAATGCGGGCGGTCGTGCCGTCGGGAAAGATTGGCTTTGCGGGCGGGGTGGCCGCGGGTAGGGCAACATGGGTTTTCGCTGCATCCGTCACTACTTTTTTGCCGGCGTTTTTGACGGGATCCTTTGGGGAGGTAACATTCGGATCAAAGAAAACGATCTCCTCTTTCCACTCGGTGGTCGATTTATACCCGATCTTCGTGAAAAAAACCGACATGCCGGCCAGGCGTTCTTGCGGCCATTTCTCCGCCCGTGTACCCATCAACGCCAGTGCCACGGACTGGGCAATCGCCGTAGGCTGCCGGCTCTGGATGGCACGGTAAAAGTTGACCGGCGGGATGCGGAAATTGATGCCGCTCGACGTGAGCAGTTCCCGCGCGAAGCGGTCGAAAGGTTTGTTCTCGCGGATCGAAGTCCGAATCCAATGGTAATAGGCTTGGGCCGCGTTGGGCCAGAGATTGATGGGGAACTCGGCCTTGATCCGCAGCAGATCGCTCCATTTCATGGCCCAGTAGTCGGCTAGTTCGTCGCGCTGGAGCAGGCGGTCGATCAACAGCCGCCGTTTGACGGGATTGCGATCGAGCAAAAACTCCCTCGCCTCCGCCGCGGTCGGCAGTGTGCCGATGACGTCGAGGTAAACGCGGCGCACAAAGACGGCATCCGAACAAAGCGGAGATGGTTGCAGCCCAAGCTTCTTCAGTCGGGCGAATACCAGTTCGTCGATCTTGCCCGCGGGAGTCCGATCAGCGGGACTCTCAAACGGCTGAACCGGCGCGACCGAAGCTGGTTCGGCACCAAGGACGGCAGTCAGAAGAACCGCAGCCAACGACGCTACCGACATATTTATTCTTCCGTAGGTCAGGCTTTCCAGCCTGACAGTACACCGGACGAAGTCAAGCTGGAAAGCCTGACGTACTCAGCCGGGAAAACGCCACGCCCTCGATCTCGACCAACAACTCGGGCCGGCAAACGTCGGCAATCGCGTAAATCGTTGGCACTTTTTCCAACCGTTTCTCGCAAATCGCACGGACGGCCGCGTAATCTTCCGGCCGCTTGATATAGACGCGTGCGACCCCCAGACTAGCGAGCGATGTCCCCAGCCCCGGCAGACCATGCCGGGTGATGTTTTCTTCTGCAATCAGGGCGGCGATGTTGTCGAGCGTCTCCTCGGTCTGTTTGGCGGCGTCGCCAAGATGACGGGTTTGTGCATGGGTGATGCTTGCCGTACCCGAGATAAAAATGGTTGTGTACGTGCCGCACGACAAAACCATTGCCCGGGAAAACTTAGGGCTCTGGGGGCTATGAATAGCAGCGTAATCGTAGGCCGCCGTCTGCCGCGGATTCTCCAGAGGCACGACCCGAATGTCGCTGCGATCAGAAACAAAAGCAATTGCGCTAAGGACAATGCCGCGACCGGCCGTGCCAATCCCCGTACTTGCCGGATAAACCCGCCCGTTCTGTCCAGCGGAAGCACGACCATTGAGGAAGTGAATATCGCGAAAGAAGTCGGTCCTTGCGCGGTTGAGTTCCTTATACCGCTGGACCGGCCCGTCGTTCTCGACAATCCCGCCCAAGTAAATCCACGTACGGATCACCTGATCGAACCGGACGTTGACGCTGCTAAATATTTTACGCAAATCCTCTAGGGCACTCAAACTTCCTTCGTAAACGGGCCTGTCCTCGGCTTGCGGCACGGTTTTTGTGCAATGGACCCAGGCGATGCCGTTATGTCGTGCGACGACCAACTCTTCACTAACCCGCTGAATTTCCACTTCTCCGCGACCCTGCCCTACGCCAAGGGCTTCAATGGCGAGCTGTTTTCCCCCACAAGGCGGCTGGGGAATGTAGCTGGTCGCCGGCAGTTCAGGGCCGTAGAAATCGCGCATGATCTGCTGGCAGCGGGCAACTTGCGTCATATCGGCCAGGAAAACGGCCTGATGGACGATGGATCCCCGCGTGCCCTCCTCATGAATTACGGCCTCGATCGTTCGCAGAGCGTCGTCGGCCTGCTGGTCGAAGGTCGAACCGGCCAGCGGCGTGGCCGCGGCAAAGACATGTCGAACGTCGTTCAGATCGACGACCGAATAACCCACTCCAGAATGTGAAACCTTGCGGACGGTATGATCGGCCATGGGAAATCCTTTCGTGCGAGTAGGCGGGGGGGGAGCTCTCGCGGCTGGCAGGCAATCTACAGTATACTAAACCCAACAGCCAGTGTCAACGACAGTGTAAAGGACTTTCGGACCCCCGGACCCCAGAAAGACCACCGATTAGGCCAATACTAGCTTGTACTGCTGGTGAGAAAAACATTTTTCTGGTAGATTAGGTATAGCCTCATAGATTGCTAGGCCGCCACAAGCACCCCAACGGAAGGGGATCCGAACTAAATTATGGCCATTAGCACCGTGGACGAATTTCTGTCGGCATTGGAAAAGAGCAAGCTGCTCGACTCGGAGCAGCTTGTCGCGGCTCAGCGTCTCGCCGGTAATTCGCCCGATGCATCCGCTTTAGCCAAGGCCCTGGTCCGCGAAAATCTCGTCAGCCGCTGGCAGGCCGGCACACTCCTGGCCCTGGGCCAGCGGGCACAACTCCGCCTAGGCAAGTACAAGCTCATTCAGCGGTTGGGCAAAGGCGGTATGGGCACCGTCTTCCTCGCCGAACATGTGACGATGAATCGCCGCGTGGCCCTGAAGATCGTCCCGCGCTCCATCGCCGAAAATCGGGCCTCGTTGGATCGCTTCTTCGCCGAGGCCCGGGCGATCGCCGCACTCGACCATCCCAATATCGTTCGGGCCTATAGTGTCGACAATGAAATGGACCGCTATTTCATCGTCATGGAATTTGTCGAAGGCCAGGATCTGCAACGGATCGTCGAACTCAACGGACCCTTGGACTTCGATCATGCGGCAGACTACATCCGCCAGGCTGCGGAGGGGTTGGCCCACGCCCACACCCACAACCTCGTCCACTGCGACATCAAGCCCGCAAACCTCCTAGTGACCAACCAGGGGGTAATCAAGATTCTCGACTTAGGCCTGGCCCGACTAAACCAGAGCGACGAACCACGCGGGGCAGCGGCAGGTGAGCCGGCCTTTGGAACCGTCGATTACATGGCCCCCGAACAGGCCATGGAAACAACGAACTTTGATCATCGAGCCGACATCTACTCCCTGGGCTGCACGTTGTACTTTCTGCTCACGGGGCATCCGCCTTTTCCAGAAGGCACGCTTGCCCAGCGGATTGTCAAACATCAATCGCAAGAACCGCGCGATGTTCTGCTCGATCGGCCCGATACTCCGCCAAAGTTGGTCAAAATATGCAAGCGGATGATGGCCAAGGAGCCGGAAAACCGTTACCAATCGACCCAAGAGGTGAGTACGGCCCTGGCACCTTGGCAGAAAGGATCCGATGGCGCGACAGGCGTACGTGCGCCGCGAGCGGTAAAGCCCCTGGAAGATATCACTCCGCCAGCCGCTCCGGCCGACGACTGGCTCTCCTTTCTTGCCGTCCCGACGACTGGCATGAAGAAGCCTGCCACGGCCGCAATCGCAGCAAAGCCGCCTAAGCCGGGTAAACAGAGTAAGCACAAGGGCCAGTCCCACGGTGGAATCGCCGCAGCATCGGCCGGTGGGTTGACCTCCGGCCGGACAAAATTTGGCTGGTTCAACACAACAACGCGGAAGATTCTTGGGGCCGTTGCTGGTATCGCGTTGCTGGCGACCGTGGCTGGACTGGCATGGTTTTTTCCGAGGCATCTCACACCCGCGCCACAAACGCCCGCACCACAAACGACTGTATCACCGCCAAAGCAAGAGGAAAAGAAGGGGCCAATCGAAGATGCCGTGAGTGCCCCGCCTGATAAGTCTGTTGTGAAAAAGCCGGCTGTCTCCAAAACCTCTACTGCCAAAGATAATTCTGCGGCGAAAACCGAGACTTCCAAGAAGCAGCCGAAGAACGTGATGCCAAAGTCAGCCGATCCCAACGAGTCCAAAACCAACGACCCGCAAAAAACGGATGGAAAATCCTCCCCCAATACGTCGGTCAAGCCAGAACCGCCCGAGAAGAAGCCAGAACCGCCCGCCAAGCCGGTTGAAGCGGAAAAAAACGTCTCCTTGGATGGCCTCGTACTAGCCGTTGACTTGCCGCAGCCGGGCAAGGGTGCCAACGACGCCGTTTCTCTCGGCATCCCCGAGCTCGATCCCAAGCTGGCGGTTGACGTCGAGTTGATTGGCGGCGACGCGGTCGCCAAAGGCAATCCTAAGTTTGAATTGCAAAAAGAGGACGATGGGCCAACTCCAGGCTGGTCGGTCCAGATGACCAGCAAAAACAATGATCCAGTGAAGATTGCCCGAGTCTGGCAGGAGGAGAGCGAGTGGAAAATCCAATGGACCGCCGAAGCGAAGGACAAAGCCACGCTGGTTCGCTACTGTGGTCTACAGTTCTCCTGTAAGCAGAAAACACGTTTTGTCCCCTTGTGTCTGCCCAAGACCGTTCAGCCGCTGGCGATTAACGTCGATACAGTCGCCAACCGGCCGCGCAGCATGAGCAGAGGCATCTTTCTTCCCGACCCCAGCGTACTCCGGTTGCAGATATTGCCTTTGGATACAATGCCGAAGCACAAGATCGAGATCATGGAGGCCAAGGGGCCCATCCGCCCAGCGAAGGGGAAGCCCATTGGGCCGGCTTCCGGAAACACGGTGCATGCCAAGGGCCGCGTGATTGTGACGCTCACGAAAGACAATACCCCTCATGTCTTCTTCGGTATCGGGTTTGACACGAAAGACAAGGAAGTCCTGCTCAACATGCAAGCAACCTGCGATATCTCGGGTAAAGAGCGTCCTTTCAACACTAGAAATATTTTGGGAGCTGCTACGTTTGCAGAGTACGTGATAGCCAGCGAGGCAAACCCAGAACCGAACAAGCCAAAGCCCGAACAGATCCAGGCGGCCAAAAAGGCCAAGGAAGATCTGAAGGCCCTGGGAGAATTGGCGACCGATCTGAAGAATACTTCGATTCCGTTCTGTGTCTATGCCGCTCTGGGCGAGGGCGAGGCTGCCCTGCGAGTCGTCATCTTCCAGAGTGGTCCGCTTGAGAACCCGAATCCTGGCGAGACGCCGATAAACCCCAAACGCAACAAAAAGGGCCGTGACCCACATTAGGATCGGGAGTTGAAACCAAAGTGAAACTACTGTTTGCCCTAATTCTCCTGTTGCCGCTATCCACCGCAACTGCCCAGCCGCCCCTTGGGCCGGAAGGCAAGACCGTGCAGCAATGGGCCGATCAACTGAACTCCGCGGAGTTCCGCCAGCAATGGCATGCGGCGTATGTTTTGGGAACGCTCGGTCCCAAAGCAGCGATGGCCGTGCCGGCCTTGCACGCGGTCCTGGTGGAGGTCAACTCCCGCAACGAATATAACAATGAATACGTCCGGAGCATGGCTGTCTGGGCATTGGGTCGCATCGGCTCCGCCGCTGAGTCGGAAATACCCTTCTTGATCGAAACAATGCGATCGACGAAGCTTCTCTCCATGTCTCGCCGCACTGCGGAGGCCCTGGGCAATTTCGGTCCCGCGGCAAAACCGGCCGTGACGGAACTGCTCAAAATGCTGAGCAAGGACGACGAAATCACTCGCGTCAACGCGGCCGTAGCCCTCTGGAAGATTGAAAGCCATCCCAAAGCCTTGCCGGCACTCCTGGAGATGCTTCGCCATGGCAATGCGTCCCAGGCTTATCGTGCGGCTGTCGCCCTGGGCCAAATGGAAAAAGAAGCCGACACGGTTGCTCCAGCCTTGATTGAAGCCCTGCACACACCCGATGCCGATGTTCGCCGTGCGGCAGCCCGCTCGCTGGGCCAGTTGGGTAAAGCCGCTTTTCCGTCGCTCAAAAAGGCCAATGCCCTGCAAAACCCAGATGCCGAAGCCCGTCGCATGGTCATTGAGGCATTGAGCTGGATAGGGCGAGACGCCGTGCCGGCCTTGACCGCCGCGTTGCAAAACACAAGTCCCGCCGTTCGCCGTGCAGCCGCCCGCGCTTTGGGCAACCTTGGTGCTGATGCCCAATCAGCTCGCTCCGCACTGGAGACCGCTGCGAGCGATCCGCAGGAGGACGTTCGCACCGCCGCCGCCAAGGCTTTACAGCGCATTCGCGGCGAGTGAAATCCGTGGTTCTGCAATGGCCTTCAAGCCAAAACCGTGCCGAGTTCTTGGCGGACACGTTGTTCAATAATGCCCTTGACCATCATGGCGGCCAAGGGGAGGTCGACGTCGAGGTTCGCCGCCGAGTCTTCCATGGCCAGGGTGCCACCGACCTTGAAGCCCATTGCCTTGAAATGGAAGGTCAACGTGTGGTCTTGCCATTGCTCGTCGAGATCGGTGACTTGGCTCTGAGCCTTGGGGAGTTGCTCCTTGACGCGGCGCGTTGCTTCTTCACGGCCCAGGGAGTGAGGGATTTGCATCGACAATCGGGGCATGGAAAGACGTCCTTTCAAGAGAGGTTTGTAGAACGGAATTCATTCCGTTGCCTTGCTTCTTCACGTGAACGGAATAAATTCCGTTCTACTAGATCTTTGCCAGCCGACCCATTCTAATCGATATGAAAGACCTCGGGAATGCCTTTCCACCAATCGCCTTCCTTGGTGTTGGGCAGACGAATCTGGCAGGGATCGGTATGCGTCCACCACTCGCGCGTTTTGGCATCGGCCTTCATCACCGCGACGTCCTTGGCGATGTCCTCGCCGGTGTATTCAAAGTAACTGAATAGGTAAAGTTTGCCGTCAATTTCGCCCAGGTAGATCGAGTAGTTTTGAATGTGGCACTTTGTGAGGATCGCCAGGATTTCTGGCCAGGCGTTGGCGTGCAGGCGGACATATTCTTCCCTCTTTTCCGGCCGCAGGCCGATCATCGAGCCGAAGCGTTGCACTTTATGTGCGACGGTCCCGGCGGCAGGCAGGCTAGTTTTGTCATCGCGGCAGCCGGTCTTCGCATCGGCGGCAAGTGCCGCCGATGGCCGTGTCGTGGCAATCGCTAACGCAAAACCCGAGATTCCGCCACAAAGAAGAAGTATTGTGACGGGGATCCATGTACGATTGGCTTTCATAAGAAGATTCCTTGGTTGAAGGTGGAAACAACAGGGGAGCGGCCCCGTGTCTCCTATTTTGCCTGAAGATCGGGCCGTGTCAAGCAGAAGAGACAGGAAGTTGCTTGCCATGTATTATCCACATATCCACTCACCCCCCCATCGGTGGATTTAGGACAAAAGTGTTTCCAGTTTCGTGGCCCCATGCCTTTACCTACGGGTGCGATAAGTTACCATAGATAGGGAGAACCTACAGAATCGCGGGAGGGAGATTTTTCTTATGAATACAACCCTGACATGCCTTGCACTGGCCCTGGTGGGAGTGGACCTTGGCTACCGACCGGCCTCCAATGGCGGGACGGAATTCATTATTCAGATCAACCCTGCAACGCTTCAATCGCTGCGGCCAGGCGAGCCTATCGACATTGACGTGCCGCGTGAGGCCCGAGAGATGCGGCCAAGCCACTTTAGTATTACGCTGGGCAATGAACGACTACCGCATGAAGTGCCTCTTACGGCATCCTTGCCCCCAGCGACGGCACCCATCGTGCCTGCCAGCCCGGTGATGCCGGCGGCGGCTACGTTGCCAATCCTGTCGTCGGCCACGCCGTCCGGCAGAGAACCGGTAATCATTCCCCCGCCATCTTCTGCCCCGTCCGCGCCGGCGGTGGTGCCGATAGCGACGCCGGCGAACTCAGCCCCTGCGGAATCAAGAATTGTGGATCTCGCACCGGTCAACAGTGCCGGCAGTAATTCGGCCCAGCCAGATCGGCCATGGCTCGCGATGTGTCTCTTGGTGATCGCCCTGATGGCGTCGAACGGCTACGTTGGCTGGCTCTTCTGGGAAACCCGGCAGCGCTATCGCGGACTGCTCACCCGCAATTGGAGTCATTGGGTCGGGAGTCATTGATTTGCGACCCCTTTTGCCAACCCGAAAAGTCAGGCTGGAAAGCCTGACCTACTCCCCTCTCTCCCTGTCTTTTTCGTCGCAAGAACACTATACTGACATTGTGACACCAAAGTACCGTTGTGTGTGGCAAGATTTTCTGGCAAGCGCGTGGCACGGGCTTCCAGCCCGTGGAATTCGACACGGGCAAGATGCCCGTGCCACGGTGGCGTCCGTCTGCCAGAGAATCTTGCCACACACGTGCCGTTCACATGCCCCAATACATTCTCGCCCTCGATCAGGGAACCACGTCGAGCCGGGCGATCGTTTTCGATCGTGCCGGACGGATCGTCGCTTCCGCCCAGCAGAAGTTCCCACAGATTCTACCGGCTCCGGGCATCGTGGAACACGACCCGGAAGCGATCTGGTCGTCGCAACTGGAAACGGCACGCGCGGCCCTAGCCCAGGCGTCTCTGACGGCCGGCGATCTTGCGGCGGTGGGGGTGACCAACCAGCGCGAGACAACGATCCTCTGGGATCGGCAGACGGGCCGAGCCGTCGCACCGGCCATTGTTTGGCAAAGCCGTGTCAGTGCCGGAATCTGCGATCGTTTGAAGGCCGAGGGCCTTGAAGAGACTTTTCGGGCCAAGACGGGCCTGGTGATCGACGCCTATTTCTCCGGCACGAAGATCTCGCACTTATTCGACACGTACGATGGCCTCCGCCGCCGTGCTGAACGGGGCCAGGTACTTTTTGGCACGGTCGATTCGTGGCTCCTCTGGCGATTGACCGGCGGCCGCGTCCACGCAACCGACTACAGCAACGCCAGCCGTACGTTGCTTTACAATATTCACTCCCTGGATTGGGACGACGAACTGCTGCAAATTCTCCGTGTGCCCCGAGCCATGCTGCCGGAAGTACGGTCGTCGAGTGAGGTCTATGGTCAAACGAGCAACGAGTGGTTTGGCGGCCCCGTGCCCATCGCTGCGGTAGCGGGTGACCAGCAGGCGGCCACGTTCGGCCAGGTTTGTTTTTCGCCCGGCATGGCCAAAAATACCTACGGCACGGGCTGTTTCCTCTTGATGAACACGGGAACCACGCCGATCGAGTCGCGGCATCGCATGTTGACCACGATCGGTTGGGGCATCGGCGGTAAAATCACCTATTGCCTCGAAGGTTCCGTGTTCATCGGCGGAGCGGTCGTGCAGTGGCTCCGCGATGGTTTAGGGGTGATCGCCAACTCCGCGGAAGTCGAGACGCTTGCCGCTCAGGTGGCCGATACCAACGACGTCTACTTCGTGCCGGCGTTTGTCGGCATGGGCGCACCCTATTGGGATCCCTACGCCCGCGGCACGATCCACGGTATCTCCCGCGGCACGACCGCGGCCCACTTAGCCAGGGCAGCACTGGAATCGATGGCCTATCAAACCCGCGACGTATTGGAGGCGATGCAGAAGGACGCCGGTATTGCGCTGGCCGCATTGAAGGTAGACGGCGGTGCTTCGGTCAACCATCTGCTGATGCAGTTCCAGGCCGATGTTTTGGGCGTACCCGTCTGCCGGCCCGAGGTGGCCGAGACGACGGCTCTTGGGGCGGCGTACCTCGCCGGACTGGCCGTCGGGTATTGGCAAGATATGGACGAACTGACGAGGAATTGGGCCATGCAGTGCGAGTATCTGCCGAGAATGGCCGCTGCCCAGCGCGACGCGAAGTACGGTCGCTGGCTCAAGGCCGTGGAAAGATCGCTGCGATGGGTGGAGGGATAAAACAATGGCTACAGGAAGTACTCCAAAATTCGCCGGCTACCGCCGTCCAGGCCACGCACGCTCGTTATGAGATAGCGAATGCCGTGCGAATCGCAGATGGAGGCCTGGTCAGGCTCGATCCGACGCACATCGTCCTCGCTGTTGAGTTGGAATGTGGTGCGGCCCCGGTCCGTCTCCACAAACCACTCGGAAGGCTCGTGCTGCGTGGCCGAAAGAATTCTGCGGACCACGGGGACAAATTCTCGCTGCGATAGTTCCAGTTCCAAGGTTTTTCGCACATCAGGCAGCAAGTCGTGAATGTCATCAATGCGAAGAAGCTCCTGCCCGTGAGAATCGCAGATCGAGATCCAGTGATCGGGGTCGGAAACGGGAAAGGCTCGCACTGGCAAGACGCCGGAGAACTTCTGGCCATCGTCGGTCTCCATGAGGAGTTGGCCCCACGGATTGTACTCCAGGCGAACGGGGCGCAGCGGTGTGGGATGCGGCGAGGTCATGCGTTACGTTCCTCCGGCGATTCCGACTGGGCGCGATAAAGCCGAGCATATAATCCGTTCCGGTCGAGCAATTCTTGGTGGGGACCAACCTCCACGATCTGCCCCCGTTCCATGACGACCAAACGATTGGCACGGCTCAGCGTACTCAAGCGGTGGGCAATGGCGATGGTCGTGCGACCGCGAATGAGGTTATCCAAGGCTAACTGAATCTCGCGCTCCGTCTCCGTATCGATCGACGATGTGGCCTCGTCGAGGATCAGTATCCGGGGATCGATCAACAGCGCTCGGGCGATGCTGATCCGCTGCCTCTCGCCGCCGGAGAGCGATTGGCCACGCTCGCCGACAATCGAATCGTATCCGTCGGGGAGGCGGAGGATGAATTCGTGGGCACGGGCGGCTTCGGCAGCAGCGATCAGTTCTTCTCGCTTGGCATTGGGCCGGCCATAGGCGATATTCTCGGCGATGGTGCCGTAAAACAGGAACGGCTCCTGGAGAACCAGGCCGATATGTTTGCGATATTCCTCGATGGGAAACGAGCGGACATCGGTGCCGTCAACGAGGATGGCCCCTTCAGCCACGTCGTAAAAGCGGCAGGCAAGATTCACCAGCGTAGTCTTGCCTGATCCGCTGGGGCCGACCAGTCCGATCATCTCCCCCGGTTCGATCGTGAGGTTAATCCCTTCAACGACGGAGCGAGTGCCATAGCGGAAAGCAACTTCGTGGAATTCAATGCGACCGCGGAGCCGGCCCGGGTGAACTGGATGAACCGGTTCGGGGACCGTCGCCTCGCGATCCATGACTCCGAAGACCCGCTGGGCTGCCGTCGCGGCTCGCTGCGTGGCCGAAACCATACGGCTCATTGAATCCAGCCGCATATAGAATCGGCTAATGTAGGCAAGAAACAGCGTCAAAGTACCGACGGTCAGATTGTTGTTGTAGACTTGCCAAACGCCGACGACCCATACGATGAGCAAACCACCGTCGGTCAGCAGGGTGATCACGGGTCCAAAGAAAGACCAGAGCCGATTGACGCGGTCGTTCGCGTGCAACACGCGATCATTGGCGAGGCGGAAGCGATCGACCTCGCGGCGTTCTTGGGCAAAAGCCTTGACGACACGGATGCCGGGAATCGCATCGGCCAGCACGCTGGTCATGTCGGCCCAAGCGCGGCTTCCCAACTGAAAACCGCCTCGCAGCCGACTGCGTACCTTATGCACTAGGTAGGCGATCAACGGCAACGGCACCAGCGTGGCCAGAGCTAAATGCAAATCGATGTAGAGCAAGATAATGGCGGTCATCAAGATCATCACCACGTCGTTGACAAAATCCAACAGGTGGACCGAGAGGAAGTAACAGATGCGGTCTGAATCAGTGCTTACCCGCGAAATCAGGTCGCCGGTTCGCTTTCCGCCAAAAAACTCCAGCGACATCCGCTGCAAGTGGGCATAGGTCTGATTGCGCAAGTCGGCCGCAATCCGCTCGCTGACCCAAGCAATGACATAGGTTCGAGCCCAGCCCAATAACCAAGAAAGGATTGATGCCGCGGCAAGCCCTCCCAGTAGCCAGGGAACGAGATAGAACTTTGCATCCTGATGGTTCTGAAAGGGAACCAGCACCTCGTCGAGCATAGGCTTCGTCAGGTAGGGCGGCACCATGCTGGCTGATGTACCGGCGATCGTCAAAAGAAGGCCCAACGAGGCCGCCCAACCGCGTTTGCGAGCAAAAGTCAGCAGCCGCAGGAGCGAGCGTCCCGGCTTAATACCAGACAGCGACGCGCAATTCTCGCAAAAGCCCTGCTCCCCCTTGATGGGTGAGCCGCAGCTCGGGCAGAGCGAATCGGTCGATTCGGCCGACTCACCTTCCGCCGGTTGCCCGCTGCGGAGCAGTTTCCAACGGTCAACGAAATGGTGAGAAGCCTTGCTCTTTGCTGGCGTATGCCGCCATTGGGCCACCAATCCTCGACAGTCAGCCAGTTCCAGGGAGGAAGCCCCCCCTTTTTCCTTCGTCTGTAGGAAAATTTCCTGCGAGAGATACCACGCCTTACTACCTGTCTGATTATCACCCTGGGGGCTATTATCAAACGTTTGGTCATTTTCCGACAGGCTGATGAGCCGCGTGTCGGTAAGGAGAACCAGCCCCTGCGAAAAATTGAGTTGGCTGTCTAAATCCGGTTCAAACCACGCCAAAAGAACCTCGTTGCCCTCAAGCATCGATTCGGCCTTCGCACGCAGGCGTGGAGGGAGTTCTTTGCGGAGGTCGAGGATCTCGGGAGAACGTACAGACACAAGAACTTCAGATCAAAGAGAAGTAGGGAAGCACCATCAACCCCCGACGGGGTGTCGCTACTGGATTGCCGTAGATTATAACATCGGTTCATCGGTTCAGAAAAGACCGCATAAAAGCCGCTACGGCCATCAATTGGGGTTCTGTCAGTTGTAACGCGCTCAGAAATCTGGCTCTCCGCCGGGTTTGCGGATAATTGTGGTGCGGGCGTCCCGCCTGCCCAAGGTTGAACCGGGCAGGCGAGACGCCCGCACCACAAGGCCAGAAATCTATTCTCCACGCCTGTTGTCTGCTAGGATTCGATACGAAAACCGTCTCGGAATGGTTTCTTGACCTAGAATATCCAGACCGTAGGGTGCGTGGAGCGAACCGGCCGGGAAATGGTGGGTTGCGCACGAA
>JBAWVO010000010.1:0-45527 GCA_037147235.1 Planctomycetota bacterium
CGAGTTGCGATTCTAGGTTGGACGAACAGACCAACAAAATTAATCGTACAGGCCGCAAAAACGGAAAAGAGGCAATCGCCCCCAAAGTGCGAATTATAACAGACGGCATTTTGCTCTGCAATCGATCCTACCTCGTTCTCGGAGAACCGCAAAGTTGCTTTGTAGAACGGAATTCATTCCGTTGCCTTGCATTTTCGCGGCCAACGGAATAAATTCCGTCCTACTTAGCTCTGGATTCGAGCGAGATTTTCCGGTAAACTCTCCGCGCGCGGCGGATATTGCGCGCAGGAAGGCAGCATAATGTCGATCGCCAGCAAAAAGAAACAGCAACAGCCCGCGACGCTAACGCCCGAAAAACCGGCTCCCGCTCGGCCGCCACGGCAAAAACGCCGCCGCCTGACGGCTTTTGTCGCCATTATCCTGGGTCTAGTATTTCTTGTCGGCCTGTTGCCGACGATCCTTGCCCATACGTCGCTGATACCCTATTTTATCCGCCGAGCGGCCATGCTGGAGGGAACGATCACGTTCCGCTCTGTCTCGATTGGCTGGTTCTCGTCCGCTTCGGTTTCTGGCATCGTAATTTGTGACGCCCAGGGTGAAACGGTTCTGGAGGCCGACCGCCTCATGTGCGACCGCTCGCTCTTGAAGTTGCTCTTGAATTCCTCGAATGTTGGGACGCTGCGGATCGAGAAGCCGCGGCTCAGCGCGAAGCTGACCCGCGACGGCAGCAACGTGGAATCGGTGCTCGCCCGTTGGCTGACGGGCCCGAGCAGTTGGTCGAGCCAAGGGGTCGATCTTTCGGTTGAAGTTGTCGATGGCGAGGCGACCATCCTCGATCAGGAAACACAACAGAGCTGGCAAGTCACCGCTCTACAGTTTGCCTATCGCGGCCCATTATCGCCGGCGCAGGGTGAAGCGAGCGTGGAGATGCAGTTCAGCGGGGCCAATGTCTACGGTTTCCAGGTTGGCCCGGGCGTGTTCAAGGTACGCCTGGCGAACGGCGTCTTGCAGGCCGATCCGCTGGAAGTGACCTGCAACCAGGGGCGCGTGGCCTTGCAATCGGAGCTGCGCATGGACCGACAGCCGATGGAGTTCCGCATTTCGGCCGGCACGCTGGCCAGTCAGATCCAACTCGACCAAGCCGCTTGCCATTCGGCATTGAAGTTCGTCGCGCCGGTGTTGGCTTCGGCCACGCAGTCGCAGGGCCAATTTTCGATCCTGTTGGATGGCTGCCGCATCCCGATCGGTGACTTGAACCGTGCCGAAATAGCCGGGCGGATGATCGTTCATTCGGCCACGGTAAGCCCCGGGCCGTTGGTGCAGCAGTTGGCTTCGCTGTTGACGACGTCTCCCACGCTGGTTCGCATCCAGCCCGAGTCGGTAATCCAGTTTCGCATGACCGGCGGACGGATTTATCACCAAGGGCTGGCACTGGAATTTCCAGAGGTCACGATGCAAACCTACGGCTCGGTCGGCCTGGATGAGTCCTTGAAGCTGATGGTTGAAACGTCGGTGCCTATGAAGTGGCTTCCCGGCAACGCCGTGACGGACGTGATCAAGAAGCAGAAGCTGCAAATTCCGGTGGGCGGCACCTTGAAATCGCCGCAACTCGATCTCGGCGAACTGGCGAGGGCAAAGAACCAGATCCTCGGCAATCTCACCCGCAGCGTGCTGCAAAGCGAATTAGGAAACCAGTTGAACCGGTTCCTTCAGCCGCGGAAGTAGGCTGCCTACCGATGCCTCTTGCCAACTGCTGTCATTGCTGGCTCACCGTAGGGTGGGTGAAGCATCGAACGGTGCGTTACGCGAACTGATCTGGAACAGCGGTAAGTTCTTTCGGCGTCTCGACTTCGTGCGCAACCCACCATTTCCCGGCCAGTTCGCTCCACGCACCCTACAACCCGCTGCCAACAGCAGTATCGATTTATCGAATCCCTATCTTGCCTATCTCCCCTCGGCACATTCACTGCGAACAGGCGGTGAGAATATCTGCGCCTATTGGAATTCTCACGAAGTTTTCGCGGCGTTCTACCGATGAGCAGTAGGTCTTCTCCTGGCCCAGCTTCCAAGCCATCTCATCAGAGGGGGACGCTAGATAAGGGCGCATTTTTGAAAGTTTCTGAATGTCTAGCGTGTTGCGAAAGGATCTTCGCACTTCCACGGCCGAAGGAATGGCCGCCAGCGTAATGGTCGGCATTGGCGAGACCTATCTGCCGGTCTTCGTGCTGGTATTGAGCGGCAGCCATCTGGCCTGCGGGCTGGTGAGTACCGTGCCGCTAATGATTGGGGCCGTGTTGCAGCTCAGCACACCGTGGCTGATGCGGAAGTGCGGTTCGTACCGCCGCTGGGTTTCGCTCTGTGCAGTTATCCAGGCGGCTACCTTCGTACCGCTTTTGGTCGCCGCGGTCACGGGCCAAATGCCTTTGCTGCTCGTGTTCGCACTGGTCGCCGTCTACTGGGCCACTGGATTGGGCGGCAGTGGGCCGTGGAACGCCTGGATGGAAACGCTCGTGCCGTCGCGGGTGCGGGCACGTTACTTTGCTTGGCGGACGCGCATCTGCCAGTGGGGCATTGCCTTGGGTCTCGTGGGCGGTGGCATCGCCCTGCAACTGGCCGAAAAGTGGGGGATTTCGTTGGCCGTCTTCGGCCTGCTGTTCTTCGTGGCGTCGGCAAGCCGTTTTACTTCCGCAGGACTCCTGGCCAGCCAGCGCGAGCCGCAGCCGCTGCGGAATGGCACACCCAGGCCCTCATTGATGACGATCTTCCACTCGCTGACCGAGGGAGCCAACGGACGTTTTTTGCTGTATCTCATGGCAGCGCAGGCCGCCGTGCAGATTTCCGGGCCTTACTTCAATCCGTACATGTTGGGTGAGCTGCAATTCTCTTACACGACCTACGTAATCGTGGTTTGCGCGGCTATCGTGGCGAAGATATTCTTCCTGCCGACCGTCGGGCGGATTGCTGATCGAGTGGGAGTTCGCCGCGTGTTCTGGATCAGTGCCGCGGCCATCATCCCTTTGCCGTCACTCTGGCTGGTGTCAAGCAACTACGGTTATCTGATCGCCGTGCAGATTTATTCGGGCATGGTCTGGTGTGCCTATGACCTAGCCACGCTGCTGCTGTTCTTCGAGACGATTCCGCGGCAGAAGCGGGTCGATGTGTTGGCCTTCTTCAATCTGGCGAACTCAGCGGCCACCGTTGGCGGTTCGTTGTTGGGCGCGGGCATCCTGGCGGCACTGGGGGCCAACCGACATGCCTACTTGATCCTGTTCGGGCTCTCGACCATTGCGCGAGCGGCGGCGATTGTTCTCTTGCTATGGATCCCGGCATGGACGGTAATTAGTAAGATCACTCGCGTGGTCCCCGTGCCGCACTACCTTCGCCCCACACCAGCACAGGTCGTGGAGCGCGCGGGGAAGATTCGTAAGAAGTGGGAAGAAGTGGCTGGCAGTTTGTGACCGTAGGATGGGATTGAGCGCGCGGGCACTCTTCAGGAGGTCGAGCGAACTGATGCGGTCTGGAGCCGCACGACGAACTCGGCATGCTCGGGCGAGGCAAGCCCCTGTTGGAGGACCGAAAGTACCACGGCAAGGTCGCCGTGAGTCAAGGCGGCCGGGTCAAGCCAAAGACCGGGAAAAGTCTCGCTATGGTAATGGCCCGCTTCGGTTAGCGGCAGTAGCTCGAAGTGCCCTTCGCGCAGGGCGAACCAATCGATGGCCGAGTCCCAGACTCGCCAGACTAGGTACTCGCGTACGCCGTTGCGCTGGTAGGCGCGGAGTTTCCCGTGCAGATCGTAACTGGCACTGCTAGCGGAAACCTCGGCGACAAGTTCCGGCGGACCGGCAATGTAATCGTCTTCATCCCGCGATTGACCGCCACATTCAGGCAGGATCCGAAGCATAGCGTCCGGCTGGGGTTCATTCTCCCAGTCCAAACGAACTGTTCCGTTGTCGCCGGCATCGGTGCCAGGCGTCGCGGACCAGTAGGTTCCCAGCCATGTCGTGAGGGCCGAGTGCGGGCGGGAATGACGTTTGTGGGAAACGGGCGACGGCATAAAAACGATCCCCTCGATAAGCTCTGCTTTCCTGACATCTGGCATCGCAGAATAGCGCCGCTCAAACTCCGCACGGGTCAATCGATCGCCCGCGTGAAGCTCCAGAACTTGCTCGACAGCGGCCAAACTCGCCGCTTTCACCAGACTCGACTCTAGCGTTGTCATGGGAATGATCTCCTCAGGGCATAATCTCCACCCACACTAAGTATATCATGTTCGCTTGGGCGAGAAAATGCTCGGCAGAAAGAGGGGGGGTGCGGTCGATCGCAGTAAACCGCAATCCGATTACATTCCTGGGAATTTCTCCCCTACGCCAGCGGCGTTATGTTCCCTAGCCCGGGGTTGACGCGCAGCGGCTACCCTGGGAAACGGTATCCACGAAACCTTTCCTACGCCAACGGCGTTGCGTCCCGATTATGCGAACGCGCGTTTGCCATTTTCATTTCCACGTTGGCGGCTGGTTCTTTTGATTTCGAGTGCTACATGGTCAAAAGTCCCGCTGCACCATGCGCGGCGGGGAAAACCGGTTCACTACTGTCGTGGTGGGACTCATTCGCTACTCTTCAGGCGAATTTCGTGCCTGCGAACCATGTTTCGACAACATTTCAAGCAGCGGCTGAACGACCTTCTCTTTCAGCAGTCCGGCAGAGGTGATTTCGTCAAGCGGATGAGCGAATGTGTTGAGTCTTGCAACTCCCTTCCAATCCTTTCCCCAGTACTCTTCGTCGTCCTTTGGATTCACGGAATAGAGAGTGCCATCATCCTTTGTCAGGTAAATGAGCACCGGCTTGGAGTTCCAGCTCTCCGCCTCGTGGACCAGTTCGTTCCACTCGCAAGTTAGCTGGTCCGTACATTCTGTCTCCTGATCGACATCGTCCGCTTCGGCTTCAGACGATTTCCCGGAACGATATTTGGCCTCAATGCCAATCAAATACAAATCGACGTCACTGCTTTTAATTCGCAGTTCGACATCGGGTTGGCGGTCTTGCCACGTCGGCCAAAACCTGTATTCTACGGCATACGATTCGCCAAGGAGGTTTTTCAGGGGGCAACAGTGTTTTTCGTGCGTCTCCGGGGTTCTTGCTAGGGCCAAAAACGGGAATAGTCCGCGCTCCGGCGGCACGTACTGCAACATTCCGAACACGTTCGACGTCAGAATGTCTTCCATGTTCTCTTGCCGGGATGTCAGCTTTCCCTGAAGTAAAGCGTCGATCATCATGCCACCGCGCAGTCTAAAAGAATGATAAATGGAAAAATCGATACCTTACTGGTTTCTCGACTTTTTTGGCCGACCGCCTTTCTGCATTTTCAATACTCAGCCGACAAGGGTAATCGAGCAGAACGATGTCACCGCGCTGAATGTTCATGGGTTGTTGCGCGGATCCAGTTCGTTGTAGACGTCCATCGCCGGATCATCCCAGCCGTCTCGCCCAAAGACCTGCATGACGTACGGAGCCAAGTCTCCCGTAAACTGGTTATCGTCCAAGTCAAATCCGATTCTACCCTCCAAAAGATAGGACGGCAAGCGTCCTTGTCTTGCTTTCTTATCTAAATTGCTCCTCGACAACAGGCGATTCAGCGGCCATAAAATCCAAGAGGATTCACCGCAAAAGAGCGCAGAGAACGCAAAGAATAGAATCTTTCTTTTGCGCCCTTTGTGTTCTCTCGCGGTGAATACTAATAAAATCTTTCGACGAAATATGGGGAGCAGAAAAATCGGCCTTCACCAACTGGGCTTTGCACTCGGCAAACTTCCGTTCGTGCTACTTCGACTCCCTGGTTTAACTCAGGCCGTTGGTGGGCGCGATCTCGGGAATCCACCCGCGACGGATAGCCAATTCGTGCCCGCCGAACAGCACCGAGGCGAACAGAAGCGGCACGAGGAAGTAGATCACGCGAAAGATCACAAGCGCGGCGACCACCTTCGGTTTCTCGGCAATCGCAACGTGTTGCAGATTTATCAACAACAAGAGGATCATGGCCTCCAAGACGCCCCAGCCGCCCGGCACGTGCGAGAGGACAACAATTACGTACGCCATGAGATAAACGGCCAACACGGTCAGATATCCGGCCAGATACCCACCCAGATACTCACCCAGATACTGACTCAAATGACCACTCAGATGTACATTTTGAATGGGCGGGAAGATAACATAGAGCACACAGCCGGCAACGAGCATATCGGCCGAAGCGATGGCGATCTGGTAGAGCGTGAGTTTCAGGGGCGGCACGGGCAGCTTCCAGCGAAAGATTTTGATCTCGCCGCGGTGAAATGCGCTTGCCGCCACGTAGGCGGCTGTCATCGTCAACAACGCCACGCCGAATGGCCGCGAGTCGGCAAAGAGATAACGGAACCAGCCGATCACATTCGCATGGAGGTTGCTGTCGGCCATCGAATCGCAAATCTGTCGCATGGCATCGGGCGGAATTTCCAGCACGGGGATAACGAACAGCGTGCCGGCCAAGGCGAAGACGCCGAACCAGAATGTGAGGGCCAGGATCACCAGCAATTGCAGGATCTTGTTGATAGGGATTCCCCAGGAGGAGTAGATGCGGTAGCGCAACGGGATCCCGGCCAAGGTCGCGCCAAAATTATAACTGAAGGCGTAGGTCGTGAACGATGCGAAGGTAACGCGGATCCATGAGATCGGCACGCCGGCATAGCGGAATGCCAGGTAGTCATAAACCACGAGCACCCCGTAGTTGAGGTGCGTGATGACTATGGCGACAAAGACGAGGCTATACGGAACCTTTCGCAGGTGGTCGAGAATCTCGTGCCAACTGCACTCCTTTAATTGCCGGTAGAGCAACCATGCGGCACCGCAGAATATTGCGAACACCAACAACGAACCAAGCCAATGGAGCGGACGGTATTTCATCGCCTACTTTCCCAGTTCATCCGCCAGGGTGCCGGCATCGTAGAGTTTCCGCAAAGTCTCTTCGATAGCCGCGCTATGAACGGCGATGGCCCGGCCAACTTTCTCCGTGTAGACGAAGTCCCAGACAAGCGATTCCAGGTTGCCGTCGAAGATAATGCCCACGAACTGACCCTTGCGATTCACCACGGGACTGCCCGAGTTGCCGCCGATGATGTCCACAGTGGAAACAAAATTGAACGGTGTGTCGAGCTTCAGTTGGTCTTTGCGATCGAGCCAGCGCTTAGGCAGGTTGAACGGTTCGCGATTCTGATGGTCGGCCGAGTGCTGGTAGGCCCCGCCGAGAGTGGTCCAGGGCGGCAGGGGTTGGCCTAGTTCGTCATAACCTTTCACGACGCCAAAGGCTAGACGCAGCGTGAAGGTGGCGTCCGGATAGACCTCGGTTCCCAATACGTCGAACCGCGCCTTGGCAATCTTCGCGTAGGCCTGTCGCAGCGGTTCGTCGACTTGTTCCTCCATCGTGCGGCGGACTTTCCGCGCGGGCCCATCGACGAGCAATGCCAGTTGGATCATGGGATCCTTGGATGCCTCGATGGCCGCTTTGCCTCCTTGGGCAAGCTTGCGCCGAAAGGCCACGTCTTTCAATCGCGAACCTTGGATTAGTTCGGCCGCCCGATTACGCGGAGACTTGCCGTTGAGTACCTTCTCGACCAGTTGATTGTCGGCACCGGCCTCGGTAACGAACATGCTCAGCCCGTCGGCGAGCTTGAGCATTTCCAGGTCGTCGTAGATCGGCGCTTCGGAAAAGAGCATCTGTTCCAGAGATTCGCGGTTCGATTGACGGTACTCGCGCAGCCGGTCGGCGTTGGGCTTGCCATCTTCCTCGGCCATCCGCACGAGGATCCTTGCAATCTGAAACGGGTGGCTACGGAAGGCACGACCTTCTTCCAGCAGAAGCACTTCCTTGCGGATAGTGCGAAGGGTTTTCAGGGCGGCGTGGATATCGTTCAAGGCGGAGCTGACCGTATCGCGGAGTAGTGATGAAATGCCCTCCGCGGAGTCGCGAAGAACCCCTTCCGATGCCCGTTTGGCCGCCATGACCTCCGGATCTTGCAGTCCGGCCAGCCGGCCAATCTGGGCCTTGCGCGAATTCTGGATGCCGAACAAGTCCTCGCGTGCCCGTCGCGCGTTCTCGCTGCTTCGCTCGCTGTAGTTCAGCAGCATTACCTCGCTGCGCATCAGCCAATCCAACGTCGTGGGGATCGAAAGATCGCGCAGGTAGTTCAGGTGGGCCACGGTGTCCATGCGATCGGTCTTGCCCGGGTGGCCGGAGACAAAGATCAGTTCGCCATCGGCTGCCCCGCCAGGCGCCCACTGCAAATAGTGCTCGATCTTGGCCGGCTTGCCGTTTTCATAAACGCGGAAGAAGCAAATGTCGAGGTTGTAGCGGGGATATTCAAAATTGTCCGGATCGCCACCGAAGAAAGCGATGTCCTGTTCGGGGGCAAAAACCAGGCGGACATCGGTATATTTTTTGTACCGATACAGGTGGTACTGCCCGCCGTTGTACAAGGTGATGACGTCGCTCCGCAGGCCCGTCTTTTCGGTCGATTCCTGCTCGATCGTGTTCATGATCGCCCGGCGTGCCTTTTCCGACTCAGCTAACGTGCCCTGCTTGGGAACGGCCGCGTTGACCCGATCCGTGACATCCTCCATGCTTATGAGCACGTTCAATTCGAGATCGACACACTTCACTTCCTGGTCTTGCGTCTTGGCATAAAACCCTTCGGCGAGGTAGTTTTTGTCCTTGCTGCTGAGCTTTTGCAGGGCGTCGGCCCCAACATGGTGATTGGTTAGTACCAGCCCGTTGGACGACACAAACGACCCGGAGCCTCCGGAGTTGAAGCGGACGCTCGATCGCTGCAAGTGCTTGAACCAGGCCTGATCGGGTTCAAAGCCGTACTTTTCCTTGAGGATGCTCTTGGGCGGATTGTTGAAGAGCCACATACCATCGTCCCCCAAAGCCGCCGCGCTGCCGGAAAAAACCATTCCAACGCTGGCCAAGAGCCATCCCAGCCGGACTTTTTGCGCCCATTCACGGACCCATTGCATAGCGAGAACTCCTCTTCGGCTCATAGAGTGTTGACAAATTCGGCCAGATCCTCGATATCTTTTGCCGATAGTTTCGGCTTTTTGTCACCACGCAGACCATGCTGCCCCTTGGAGAGCAACTCGGGAATCGTCAGGTAATGGCCATCGTGCATGTAGGGGGCCGTGCGCCAGGTCTCGGTCAGACGGGGCGTGTTGAACTGATCATTGGGTTTGTCGTACTTGCCCAAGCTGCCAACCGAATGTGATTTTTTGTCGCAGTAATAGGGTGCCGGATGACACTCCGCGCAGTTCAACGCGGGGCTGAAGAAGAGTTCCTTGCCATGCTCGGCCGCCGGGCTGAGCTTGCCACCGACTAGGTAAGGACTGGGCACGGGCTGCAACGCTTTGAGATAGGCGTCCATCGCCAGGGCGTCTTCCTCGGGCCGGACGGCAAAGAGGATATGCGTGATGCCTGCCCGAACGGCTGCGGATGCGCTCTCGCGAACCCCGAGCGACATGGCCGGCCCGCCTTCAAAAACGTGCAACATGTTCCGCGTATTCTTCGGGTTGCCGAGACCGTCGTTCGGGAGATCCCAGTTCAAACCATCCACGCGTGCGTCGGGATGGCAACTGGCACAACTCTGCCAGTGCTGAAAACAGATCGTGGCGTCAAAGAAAAGCATTTCACCGCGCCGCTCCTGGGTCAGTAGCGGCTTAGGTCCCAAGGCAATCTGCGTGACTGGAGCATTGGCCTGCGACTTCAGATCGACGACCGAGAGCGTATCGCTAAAGTATTCGGGAACATAGGCACGATCACCAACCACGACCACGCCCCGAGGACCATTGCCCAGTAAATGCACGCGTTGCCGCAGCGTTGCTAAAAGCGAAAGGTCGTTGGGCACTTCGGCCGCTGCCGCCGGATTGAGTTTTGTCAGCTTCTCCATCAGGGCGGAGGCGTCGATGCGGCTAAGCTCGTGCGTGCTGGCATGGGTTACAAAGATCGATTTGCCGTCGCCACTGGTCGTCACACCCCAAGGCAGGGCCGCGCCCAGATCGACGTCGTCCAAGAGAATTGTATTGAGCAGTCGCCGGGCCGGGGCGTCGATGATGCTCATGGCATTCGTGTTGACCCAGCCCCGTTCCAATTGCGTGGCTGGTAATGCGTAATGCGAAAGTACGTGTACCACGTAAACATAGCGACCGTCGGGCGAAACGGCTATGCCGCGGACGCTGGAACTGCCGTTGGGCAGGCGAATCGACGTAGCCTGATTGCTTGCCGTGTCGATTACGCTGATGTTGGCCGCCACATCGTAGCTATCGGATTGGTCCAGCGGAAGGTGATTAACCACAAAGACCGACTTGCCGTCGGGCGTGATTGCGGCCGCGTAAGGCTCGCGCGTCACCGCCACCCGCGCGACTTGCTTATGGCCGGCAGTCTCGATCACCGAGACATCGTTGTTGAAACGATTGCAGACATACAACCGCGAGCCGTCGGGCGTGACGGCCACACCATGGGCGGTGTGGCCGGCGGGGATCGAATCGACAATCTTGCTCGTTGCCGTATCGATCACCGCGACCGTACTCTTGACCGCACCGCAGGTGACGTAAAGCCTCGCGCCATCAGAACTGAGCGCAAGTGCCGTTGGCTCGGCCGGCAGGGCGATGGTCTGCGCCACCTTGCCACCGGCCACGTCGAATAAGGCGAGCTGCCGGGCGTCGGTCAAGGCGATGTAGAGCGTCTTGCCATCTCGCGATGCCGTAATGGCGTCGGGACCAAGGTAGTTTTCGGCCGTGGCCGGGATACCAAAGGCCGTAGCAAGCACAATGGAGGGAAGGGCAATGCGGAGAATTTTAGTGCAGGTGTTCATGGATGGATTTTGGGAAGCGATGGCTCTTCCGGTTTTAGGTGCGACGGTAGGATGGGCTTTAGCCCGTCTCCGATAAACGCTGGATTGTCGGGCTAAAGCCCAACCTACAATTGCATGTTTCGCACTTAAAGCCGGAAGAACCGATGTGATGGTTGTCCGTTCGCCGAATTTGTCCCGGACACTTGGTAATGGCTCAGCAATTACAGCTTCGCCTTGGGGTTGGAGAGCCTCAGTCCGGCCATGTCGTGATAGGTGCCGAACTCGGTCACCAAGGCGCCTTCGGGGCCTGCGACCATGAAGTGCCACGCCTCACGGCGGTTCAAATCGCCGACTTCATCAATTTTCAACGGCTTGCAATGCCGCGACTTGACGATGTCGCGCTGGCTGGCCGGAATCTTCGTGAGGAACTCGGGTGTCGGATCGCCTTCGCCAAAGGTGTAGATCATGCCGTGCCGCGGCTGCCACGATTCCATCTTCGGCGGCCCCTTCTCGGTCGCCAGGTGCTGATGCTCAGGAATCATCTGGCCAGGCAGGAGATAGATCTCGTGGCCGAAGTAGCAGTAATCTTGGCGGTTGAGCCAGAAGATGCCGGCCATGCCCACGTTGGCATAATCACCGAGGTGGAAATCGAGTACCCACATGCCCTTCCGGAGGGTCTCGGAGATGGGATAGCCAAACCGCCGGAACATATCGAAGTAGGCCTCCTTCGCCTTGTCGGCCTGGAACTCTCCGGCCGCATTGTAGAAGTCGGCGTTGGTGTAGGTTTTGACGGGCTTGGCCGGTGCTTCCGGCTCAGCCGCCGTCAAGGAACCACCCAACTGGCTTGCCAACGCTACGCCGGCTGCCGCAGCCGTACCGGAAATCAAATCTCGACGGCTTAATCCACGTTTTGAACTCATTGCATCTGCTCCTAGGATAAAGGTGAACCTACTTATTAACCACTTGCTCGTCAACTTCCACGATGATGCGGAAACCGACGTCAAAAACATGCTGCCACGGTTGGTACTGCATGCGGTACGATGCGGTGGCCCGATAGGGTCTATTATACCATGAACCGCCGCGGACAACCTTAGTGCCGACCGCAGTGGGGTCATCGCGACCATCACCGGTATTGTAAGGATACGGCCGGTAGGCCGTTCGCGTCCACTCGGCCGCATTGCCGATCGTGTCGCGGAGACCCCAGGCGTTGGGTTGATAATTGCCCACGCTTTTGGTGACCATGGCACCGTCATTGACCGAATCGATGCGGGGATGCCAGCGGGGCGAATCACGCGAGGCTAGGCGGCTCAGCGAGGCATCCGCCAGGTTGGCAAATCGGCCAAAGTTGGCAGTCTTGTCACCATAGTACGTTGCCGTGTCCGTGCCGGCTCGAGCCGCCCACTCCCATTGGGACTCGGTCGGCAAGTCCACCCGGCGGCCAGTTCGGGAAGAGATCCACTGGCAGAAATCGCGCGCCTCTTGCCACGCGACTCGCACCACCGGTTGCTCGGGACCATTGACCGCATGACCGCGATGCCCCTGGTCCTTGTTCGTCATGCTGATGAAGGCACTGTCGTGCTTGGCATTGAAGGCAACGAACTGGGCGTTGGTAATCTCCGTGCGGCTCATATAGAACGGATGACTGATCTTCACGCGAGCCGACGGATATTCGTCGTCGGCGCCCTCGGTACTGCCCATGACGAATTCACCGGCGGGGACCAGTACCAATTCGATCGGCGGGCCGGACGTCAGTTCCAGCTTCAATGTCGGTGGCAATTTCAGGGCCTTCTGCCGCAGGGCGGCCTCGGCCGCATCGAACGGCCAACCGCTGACGATCGGCGGCTTGGCGTCGCGCTTTGGCGCGGGCGCGGGGTCAACGAACGCCACCGGGCCATTCTTCAGTTCTGAACCTTCAAAGAGCGTTGGGACGATCGCCTCTGGGTTCTCGGGCCGGTTGGCGTAGAGCGTTCGCATTTCCAGTCGCCGCTGCATGACAGGCGTCGTACGGGCGTGTTCGTGCCAGGTGCCGTGATCGGGCACATTCAAGTCGATCCAGGTGATCAAACGGTCCCAGCTTTCGTGGTCGAGCTTGACGTTGTGGTGCCCTTTTTCCAGCATCTGCACCAGTTCGCTCGTGCCGGCGTGCCATTCCATCGGTTTTTGCAGGTGATAGTCGCTCTCCGGACCGGGACGGCGAACGAACGGATGCAGCGCGACATACGACGGCGTGAAATTGCGGAAGCGGCTACCGCCGGCCACGCGCAGGTCGGGCGAACTCGTCTTTCCGCCTTGGTGACAACCGACGCAATTTTTGTCCAACACCGGCTGCACTTCCCGCTTGAAGCTCATGCCTCGCGGCGGCCCATACCAAGGCTCGATCTGCGAAGGTTTGCGAAGCACGGCCAAGCTCGGCTTGCTCATGGGCGTGCGGCTTTGGCTCTCGTGGCAACCGATGCACGACACCGTCTCGCCCGGCATGGCGGTGAACCAGCTCCGCATCACCGCCACCGCCTTGCCGTCGGCATCCAGCGGTTGCATGGCCAGCGGCGTGTTGGCCGGGGCCTTGAAGTTCACCGAGCCGTCGCTGTCAACCGGCACCGTGCCCCAGATGCGGCGGCCGTCCCAGGGGCCATCGATGCCGATGTTGATGTGCCCGCCCATGCCGGGGTAGGCGTAGTGCAACTCGTAGATACGCAGCTTCTTCACCGTGCCGCGCGGAACACCTTGCATGCCCTCGCCGGCATAGATGTCCGAAATATGCACAACCGCCTGGTCCGTCTTTAGATTGACGCGGTCGGGAATCACGGGCGGAGCAGCCGTCTTGCGGAGCGGCACCGGTTCCAGCATCGCATAGCCGGACTCTTCCTTCAGCAGCACGAAGTTGTCGAACGTATCGACGAGGTAAATGCCCCAACGCGAGCTGGGCGTTGGCTTGCAGGAAACGAGAAAATACTTCTCGCTGAGCGGATAAGGGTGGAGGAATTTGGGCCACGAGCCATCGACCAGATTGTCGCGGATGAGCGGCTCGACCTTCTGCCCGGAGCCGGGAATCTTCTGCACGGCCCCTTGTGCTTCATAACGCCCTAGAGCCGGATCGAAGACGACTAATTCGCCCATCCGCTGCACGCCATGGTGGCCGGAGATGATCGCGACGACTTTCGTTGGGTGGCCGGGGATGGGCCGGGTGTAAAACGTCGAGTTTGGCCAATAGGAATTGCTGTGGTAATAGGCGGCCTGGTTCGTGCCGTCGGGATTCATCGTGAACAATAGCCGCGTGAAGTAGTGTGGCGTGTCGGAATATTCCCAGCGGGTATACAGGACGCGGCCGTTGTTGAGCACCGTCGGACACCAGTCGTGGTCCTGATCAAACGTGAGTTGGCGGACGTTCTTACCGTCGGCGTCCATGATGAACAGGTTTGCTACCTTGTCGCCGCCGCCCACGCATGGCACGCCGTGGAAACAGCGACTCGAGCAGAAGATGATTCGCCCATCCGGCAAATAGCAGGGATCGTAGTTGTCGCTATCGACCGGGTCGTCGGTGCTTACTTGGCGAAGCCCGCTGCCATCGACGCCCAATTCATAAATCTGCCAGTGGCCCTTGGGGTTGGGCATCGAGAAAATCATTTTCGCGGCATCGAAATGTAATTCCACATCGCCCACAAAGGCATTTTTCTCGGGTTGAAAAAGGGTGGTGATCTTGCCACCTGGGCGAACCGGCGAGAGCACGGCAATCTGGTTGTCGTAGCCGTGCGCCCCCATCGAGCAGTTGCCTTGCCAGTTTTGCGGCAGGCCCATCCGGCCTTCCTGGCGGCGGACCAAGAGCAGCTTGTCGAAATCCAGGAGCGGATTAGCCAGCAGGGCCTCGTGCCGCAGGGCCTCGATTTTGGTTGCCAACGCCGAGCTATTTTGCGCGATCTTGGCATCACCCCCACGCGAGGCGGACTCAATCGCGGAGACTTCCTTCTCATAGTCGGCCGCCTGCTTCAGAAACTCCTTGCCGCGCGGATAACGGTCGCCAAAGGTAGCGGCCAGATCTTCAATGGCCCGCTGCAAGGACTTGATGTTGGCTCGTTTGAGTTCTTCGCCGGGACCGGCGACGGCGGGTCGCGCCGCAAGGTAGAGAGAAAAACCAACAGCAAACACGACACTCAACCGAATCGTATCCGTGAGCTTCGACATAGCATTGCGTCTTTTCTAGGGCAGGAGGGGTAGGCCGAGAGAATCCTTCTTTCGCGATCCAAACGAAAAACTCGACAGCAAGACTCTTCGAGAGAATGCCGTGGAGTCGTTGGATGTTTTCCAGGCTGGCGGGGGGAATGGGTTTGGCGGGGCGACACGATGGAATGGTTCTAATGAACCAAATCCTTCATACTGAATCTTCAGTATAACAGAGTGCCGGCAGGATTGCTACATGATTCCACAGGAGAATTGCAAAATCCGCTTTGTAGTTACGGAATTATCCGCAAAAGAACGCAGAGAACGCAAAAGAATAGGCATTTTTTCCATTGCGCACTTTGCGGACTTTCGCGGTTCATGGATGGCATTTCGCCGCCTTACGATTAAGGGCCGGTTTGCTCTTTGACTTGGCGTAGCGATTCAACGCCTGGTCGATCTTTTCCACGGTACGCACGGTTGGCGAATGTTTGCCCGACTCAATGCGAGAGAGGGTTTCCTGCCGCAGCCCAGCCAGTTCGGCTAACTGCAATTGACTGAGCCCCAGTGATCGCCGCTCATTGATGATATCCCGTGCGATCGAGACTTGGAGGTATTCCAGTGCTGGCCGATTTCCCTTGGCGTCGGCCGCCGGCAAGGGAGGCAAGGGTGATTCCCTGCCGGCCTGACGTTCGAGCCGCCGCAGTTCCGTCTCTTCGATCGCCACGCAACGTTTACCGCGGATTGTCAGCATTTCCCGAATCATGATCCTCACTCCCCGTAAAACCCGGCTCGGTGGCCGATCTGTTCAATGACGATATCTTGTCCTTCAATGCGGAACTGAAGCCGATAATCCCCGGTCCGCAGTCTATACCGTCCCGCTAGGTTGCCCTGAAGCGGCTTGGCCCCGCTGATCACCGGCCACTGCCGAAGTCGTTTGATCAATTGCAACACCCTTGCCTGAATGACCTTTGGCAGTCGATTGACTTGCCGTTGTACTTCGGGACTCACCAGGACGCTCACCATACAAGAGATTCTATCCCGCTATGACAAACTTGTCAATATCTCCAAGGATGCCCAACCCCACCCGAAAGTGGTGGTAGCTATTAGCCCCGGGTCGCGCAGCGCACCCGGGGTACACGGATCAAAAAATCACCCCTCCGGGGTCGAAACGCGTCGAGCCTCGGAACCGGTGGTGGCATCGCTAACACTCCGCAACCACCGGCTAATCGCTGGCATCCCTCTCGGGATGGGACATAGGCGTGGCTCGGTCAGGAGACCGGCCACAACAGATGGTTCAAGAAAGCTACCGGTCATGATTGAGGTGATAGGCAGTCACAGCCCTTGCTTCTCGTGCAGTGTTCTACGATAATCGAGGGCTTTCACGTCGGTCACGCTGGGAGGAACGCTGCCATGTCCAATCTGACTTCTGCCGATCTTGCCAAAATCCTGCAAAGCGGCGCCGCTCGCGTGAAGGAGAACCATGAACTCCTCTCGCAGCTTGACGCGGCCACGGGCGACGGCGACCATGGCGTGACGATGAAGCGCGTCGCCGAGGTGATTATCGAGTCGGTTACAGACGGCCAATCGCTTGGCGTTGGCCCGTTGTTGGAACAGGTCGGCTGGAATGTGATGTCGGTCGACGGTGGATCGACCAGCCCCTTGTTGGGGTCCCTCTTCATGGGCATGTCCGAAGCGGTGGGCGGTAGCGAGACGCTCGACAGTCGCACCTTGGCCGCCGCTTTTGAAGCCGGCCTAGCGAAACTGCGTACCCTAACGCAGGCCAAAGTCGGCGACAAAACGATGATCGACGCCCTCGTGCCGGCCATCGAAGCCTTGCGCCAAGCGGCTGACGCCGGCGCGGAACCGCCTGCCGCTCTTGCTCAGGCGGCCGACGCCGCCCAATGCGGCACCGAGAAAACCAGCGAACTTCAAGCCCGCTTCGGCCGCGCCAGGAATCTTGGTCCGCGGTCGATCGGCCACGTCGATCCCGGTGCCACGTCGATCACACTGTTCTTCGCCGGATTCCGCGATGGGGCAAAGTAGTAGCGGTTATCCAGGGCTTCGCCCTTCGCTGGATGAACCGATGCCCGTTCCGAGTACACTAGCCCCCTTGCCATTACCACGTTCGGCCGCCATAATTCACACTTCCTAACTCCTAACTCCTAACTCCTAACTTCTTTCATCATGCCTGAAGCAACTAACAACCTCAACGCCAAAGATTACGGTATCGGAATTCCCCAACGTACCGAAGGATTCTTCTTGAAGGGGCACTCGCACCTTGACTGGGGTATGAAGGACCGCCTGGCCCGGATTTTCAACCCCAAGAGCGGCCACACGGTCATGCTGGCCTTCGATCACGGCTACATCATGGGCCCGACCTCGGGCTTGGAGCGGATGGACCTCACGATCGTACCGCTGATTCCCTATGCCGACTGCCTGATGTGTACTCGCGGCGCGTTGCGGCAGGTCGTGCCGCCGACCTGCAACAAGCCGATCTCGCTCCGTGCCTCGGCCGGCTCGACAATCCTTACCGACCTAAATGACGAGTGCATCTTGAGCATGGAGGAATGTCTTCGCCTGAACGCCTCAATGGTGGCCTTGATGGTGGCCGTAGGCAGTACGTTTGAAGCCCTCACAATCCGCAACCTCACGACCATGGTCGATCAAGGCAGCCGCTATAACGTGCCTGTACTCGGTGTGACGGCCGTGGGCAAAGACTTGGTCCGCGACGCCCGCTACCTGAGTCTTGCCACCCGGGTCTGTGCCGAGAACGGTGCCCATGTGGTCAAAACATACTATTGCGAGACCGATTTCGAGAAGGTCACGGCCGCTTGTCCGGTGCCGATCGTGATTGCCGGCGGAAAGAAGTTGCCCGAGCGCGAGGCATTGCAGATGGCCTACGAGGCGATCGACCAAGGCGCAGCCGGCGTCGACATGGGCCGCAACGTCTTCCAGGCCGATTGTCCCATCGCCATGCTTCAGGCCGTGCGTGCCGTCGTACATGACGGCGAGAAGCCGGAGAAGGCGTTTGAGATGTATCGGCAGACAAAGGGGTAAGGTCGAGAACGCAGTGAGCAAGGCGTTGCGAATGCTCGTATCCCAAAAAACTTTCTGGCTCTTGGTGATCTCCTTGTGGGGATTGATGCTGAACGACCGCAGCCTGACGTGGTATGAGAAACTTCATTTGGACCGATTCACCTACAGGGTATAATCAAAGAGCAAAAAGTACTGCCTCACCCCAGGAATCTGCCGCGCATGACGGATTATCACGCATTGGACGCCTCGTTCAACTCCGGACCCGACTACCGCTGGGAAGAGATTCCCGCCAATACTCCTGCGGCAATCCTGGAAGCCATGGGTGGCCCCGAGGCCAATCGCGTTACTGCGGGGCGTGAGTCGGTCCGTGTGCTCCGTGTCGGCATAGCCGTACCCTGGTCCACGCCCGGACAGCTTATCCTGGAGGATGGCTCGCGGCGGCCCGTCAGTGAAATGCTTCCGGCCGACTTGCCGCTGGGCTATCACGACTTCCATCCCACGGCCGGCGATTGGTCCACGCGGGTCATCGTCACCCCCTGGCGGTGTATTGAACCCCGCGAGCCTGGCTGGGGCTGGGCCGTGCAGCTCCACAGCACACGGTCGCGACGAAGCTGGGGCATCGGCGACCTAACCGACCTGCGGCAGTTGGCCGAGTGGTCCGCCAGACTCGGGGCCGGCATGATGCTGATCAATCCGCTCGGTTCGCCTGCCCCTGTCGTACCCCAGGGGGCCAGTCCCTACTATCCCACCACGCGGCGATTTCGCAATCCGATTTATCTTCGCATCGAAGATGTTCCCGGGGCAGAGCGACTTGGTCCGCAACTCGCTCAACTGGCTGCTGAGGCCCGCGGGCTGAATGCCTTGCCGCGAATCGATCGGAATCGCGTTTTCCGTTTCAAGCAGCAGGCATTGCGAGCGATCTGGGCCGGAAATCTCCACGACCCCTCCTTGAGAGAGATTGATAATGAGGGTGGAAAGCTCCCCTCTCCCTCTGGGAGAGGGAGGGAGGGGGCCCCGTTCGCCGCCTTCCGCCGTGAGCAGGGAGCGTCGCTGGAACGCTTCGCCACGTTTTGTGCATTGGCCGAGAAATTCGGCCCCGATTGGCACAAGTGGCCGGACGAATATCGCCACAGCGGCAGCGCGGCCGTGGCGCGGTTCGCAGCCGAACATTCCAACGAAGTGGGCTACCATGCCTGGCTGCAATGGCTGCTGGATCGGCAATTGAGCGATGCCTCACATGCGATCCCCATTCTGCAAGATTTGCCGATCGGCATGGATCCCGGCGGCGCGGACGCTTGGGAGTGGCAAGACCTATTGGCCCATGAGATGGTCATCGGTGCCCCGCCCGATGCGTTCAACGCCGACGGCCAGGACTGGCAATTGCCGCCGTTTGCTCCAGCCAAACTCCGCGCGGCTGCCTACGAGCCGTTCATCCAGACGATCCGGGCCACGCTACGGCACGCCGGCGGATTGCGGATCGATCACGTGATGGGCCTGTTCCGCCTCTGGTGGATTCCCAACGGCCAGCATCCGCGGCAAGGTTGGTATGTCCGCTATCCGGCCGACGATCTCCTGGGCATCGTGGCCTTGGAAAGCCATCGCGCCGGAGCGTTCATCGTCGGCGAGGATCTAGGCAACGTCGAGCCGGGCGTCCGCGAGCGTTTGGCCCTGCGACGGGTGCTTTCCTGCCGGCTCCTTTGGTTTGAACCCCGTCCACCCGCCGAATATCCCAAGCTCTCGATGGCCTCGGTCACGACGCACGATCTACCCACGATTGCCGGTCTCTGGAGCGGGGCTGACGAGGCAGCGCAGCGATCCATCGGCCTGACGGTCAGCAATGAGATGGGCCAGCTCCGCGATCGCTTGCGCGAGATGCTCGGCGTGGAAAGCGATGCACCCGCAGCGGAGGTCATCGAGAACGCCTATCGCCATCTGGCCCAGTCGCCGTCGCAAATCATCACCGCCACGCTCGAAGACGCCCAGGCGATGCCCCAGCGACCCAACATGCCCGGCACCGTCGAGCAATGGCCCAACTGGTCGCTCGCGCTGCCGCAAGATATCGAGACAATGATGGAAGCCGAGCTGCCGCAGCGGATTGCGGCGGCACTAGGCAGGGACGGGCAACCGAAGGAAAAATAGAGACCGGTCGTTTTTGCCCGAATGGGACAATGACGCCCTGGGACAATGGCACCCACTTGACATCCCGGAAGCACCGATTCATACTCACTGGTGTCTCTCTTGCCTGATCCGCGAGGCTGTGCCGGCGGACCAGCGGTACGCGAGGGACCAGCCTACCTTAAACGCGGCTTGCTCGACCTACCCCACAAAGCCCCACCCGCGAGATTCGACCCTCCCTACAAGTTCCACCCTATTTATTCGTGCGAAGTTACCGAAACGAAGGAGAACCATGGTGAAATGTTCCGTTAGAAAAATTGTCGGCCTGACGGCCGGGTGCCTAGTACTCTTGGCGGTTGCCTGGCCGGCCTCCGCATGGGAGCCTAATGAAAAGGATCTAGACGCGGCGATCAACTCGGGCGATTTCGGCGGGTACTTTGCCAATCTCAATGCGTGGCTAGAGGCGAAGACGCCCGCGGATCTAGCCAAAACGAACGAAGCCGCCTTGACCGAGCTGGTCAAGGATCCGGCGGTTCGCAAAGCCCTGGACCAGCGGCAATTCATCGTCACCCACGGCGTTGCCACGGTCAACACATTTGCCAAGGTCGAAGCCCATCGGACGTTTCTGGGCTGGGTGATGAAAAGCACCGAGATCCTGGATCTCTACCTGGAGGCCGTCGCGTCGAACGAAGGATTGATCGGCGACGGGGCCAAGAACCTTGAAACCCTGGAGCGATGGCATCAGCTTTATACCGAGGACCCCGACACGCACAAGGGCGTCTACATGAAGCTGGCGATGGCCGCCGCGGCTTTTCCGCCGGGAGGCGCGGGCATGTACAGCGGCGAGCCGGTCAACTGGCTGAAGCGATACTACAACTACAAGACGGCCAATGAAAAGAAGGAGCTCATGCCGAGCTTCAACCATCTGCTGGTCGTGGATTACGCCCGCGTGCTCAGTTGCATCGGCGGCGACAAAGACATCCGTTGGGCGCGGCAGATGATAAGAAGCTGGCGGCCCGATCTGCTTGAAAAGGAGCAGATCCACAAGATCGTCAGCGAGGTATGGCGTCGTTTCTCGCCGTTCCCGTTCGACAACGGGTTCATCACGGTCATGGAAGGCGGAGGGAAGTGCGGGCCACGGGGTATTTTCGGCCAATTTGTGTGTAACGCATTAGGCATCCCGGCCATCGGCGTCGGCCAGCCGAGGCATTGCTGCTTCGCCGCCCGTTGCGATTTCCCTGAGACCGAGCCCCAAGTGGGCAGCGTTTGGAAAGTCTATCAGGGCCGTGGGTGGCTGGTCTCCGATTGCGGCAACTCCACGTATGGCACCGCGTTTGTGGCCGAAATGACCAAGCGCTACCGCACGGCCGAGCTTTCCGCAATCTCGCATATCCAGTGGCTCGCCTCCGTGCAGCCTTCAAAGGCGAAGACGGACGCCCTGCGAGTGCTGGCACTCAAGGTCCGTAAATCGGTCAACACAAGCGATCCACTAGGTGTGCCGGCCTCGGAGGTCGATGTGGTCCTGGCGGGCAAGCGGTCCAAGGCCGATCCGTCACACAAGGAGCCAGTCCTCGACTACGACAAGGAAGGGCCGGCAGCGACCAACGAATTCGCGTCCGCTGGCGGCTCGAAGACCCCGCGGGGGAAAGAAGAGCCGATCGTGGTTCCACCTGGTGTGATCCACGTGGAAGCCGAGACTTTTTCCGCTAAGTCGCCCGGAGTGACCGTCTACGATTGCACCACCGGCGGCAAGCAGGTCAACTTCCACAAAAGCATCGACTCCAGTTGGCTCGACTACGTGATCGATGTGCCGGAAATGGGGACCTACTCGCTGGAGGTCATGCTGGCGGCGGCAAACCGCGACATGGTCCTGAACGTAAGCAGCGGGACCGAAAAACTGGGCGCGGTCAGTATCCCGGGCACGATCGGGTTGTGGAAGAAGATGGCACCGGTGGATATCAAGCTGAGCAAGGGGCGGCAGACGCTGCGAATCTCCGCGCCGTTCCAGCGGGGAGTCGCGGTCCAGTGGTTTGAGCTGACGCCGAAGAAGTAGCGAAGGAAATTGACAATACGAGCGGATCTACCCGACAACAAGGGCAACACTGGGAGTACTAACGTGATAAAGAGACGGTTGTTTGTATCGGCCTTGCTACTACTGGCGATTGCGTCTTGGGCATCCGCTGCCTCGGAGAACCCGCAGGCAGAGAAATCCCTTTCAGCATTGGGGATCACTTCCATGCATCGCAGCGTGGTGAGTGATGTATCTGCCCGGACGTGGGAAAAGGCCATGGTCACCGGCAATGGCGTGCAAGGAGCGATGGCCATGGGCCGCGCGCCGGAGGAAACGATCGTGCTCAATCACGCAGGCCTGTTCCTCCCACTCGCCGTGCCCTTTCCGACCGTCAGCCAGGCCAAAATCATTCCCGAGTTACGGCAGATGATCGAGAAGGGAAAATTCCAGGCGGCGTCCGACCGCGTTTTTGCCTACGGAAAGTCAGAGGGCAAGAATGGCGACACCTGGACCGACCCCTTCGTACCGGCCTGCTCGCTCAAGGTCGCCATGCCCAATCGCGGCGCACCGAAGAACTACCTGCGAAGCACCGACTTCATGACGGGAGTGACGGGCACCTACTGGGAAGACGATGCCGGGGTGCATGCGCGGCGGCTCTTTGTTTCCCGGCCGGACAACGTCGTCGTGCTGTCACTGACGGGCAGCAAGGGCGTCGACTGCGACCTGGGCTTCGTCCTGCACGATCCGAAGGTGGGGAACGCCGCGCCGCCGAAACGCGGTGCTATTCGAGAGGCTCGCGCGGAGGCCCAGCCTGCAACCGAAGGTGGCTCGTTGACCTTCCGCGCCGTCTATGCGCGGCACTGGCCGGGGAGCCTTCAAGGCTGCGAAGTTGCCGCGCGGGTGATCGTGAAAGGCGGGACGACGACTGCGGGCACAATGCTCACCGTACGCGGGGCGAGCGAGGTACTGGTTGTGCTTCGCACGACGCTCTCGCGAGACATCGAACACTCGCAGATCCCCCAAGAGCTTGTGGCCCTGGGTAAGCTTGACGGCAGTTACGACACACTCCTGGCCCGGCACGCGACCGTGCATGGGGCGATCATGGACCGCTGCCACCTCGATCTGGGGGGGAGCGAAGCGGATCACCGCCTGACGGCACCGTCGCTTTTTGCGAAATCGAAGGTAGGCTCGCTCAACGCGGCACTGCTGGAAAAAGAATTCGACGCCAGCCGCTACCTGGTTCTCTCCAGTAGCGGCCCGGAATACCCGCCGACCTTGCAGGGGATTTGGGGCGCAACGTGGACACCGGACTGGTCCGGCGACTACACGCAAAACGGAAACCTCCAGACGGTGATGGCTTCGGCCCTCTCCGCGAACATCCCCGAGGCCCTGGAGGGGTTCTTTCATTATCTCGAAGTCCAACTGCCCGACTATCGCGATAATGCCCGGCGGCTCTTTGGCACGCGGGGAATCCATATTCCGCACCGCACCAGTACGCACGGCCTCAACAACCGGTGGATCCCCTCCTATCCCATGACCTTCTGGACTGCCGGCGCGGCCTGGAACGCTGAGTTCTTCTACGATTACTGGCAAGTCACCGGCGACAAGGAGTTCCTGCTCAAACATGCGCTTCCTTGGATGAAGGAGTCGGCTGCATTCTACGAGGACTTCCTCTATCCCGGGGCAGACGGGAAATGGATGTTCAGTCCGTCCTATTCACCCGAGAACGAGCCGGCCAACTCCCATTCGCAGTCGGCCTTGAACGCCACGATGGACCTGGCGGCCGCCAAGGAGTTGTTCGGTAACCTGGTGACGGTTTGCGAGAAACTGGGGATCGAGTCCGAAAATCTGCCGAAGTGGAAGGGCATCCTGGCAAAGATGCCGGCTTACCCCGTCAATGCCGACGGCGCGGTGGCCGAGTGGAACACGCCGTTGTTGAAGGACAACTACGCCCACAGACATGCCTCGCATCTCTACGGCTTGTATGCTGGACTGCCGGCCGAAGTTGCGGCCGATTCGCACCTGCAAGCGGCCTTCAAGGTGGCCATCGAAAAACGCATGAAGTGGCGCCGCGCCAACGGCGGCGCGGACATGGCTTTCGGGCTTTGCCAGTTGGGCTGGGCGGCGGCAAGTCTGCATGATGGAAACAGCGCGTACGAAACGCTCGACTGGCTGGCGAATAAGTTTTGGTTTGCCGAGTCGATGGTGACTTCGCACAACGTCCGCAGTATATTCAACGTCGATCTCGGCGGTGGATTGCCGCAGATTGTTTTGGCGATGCTGGTCCAATCGGAACCCAGGCGGATTGAACTGCTGCCTGCGATGCCCAAGGCTTGGCAGTCGGGAAGCGTGACCGGTGTCTTGTGCCGCGGCCAAGTCGAGATTCGACGGTTACAGTGGCGAGGCGGTTCGGTCACAGTGACGCTGCGCTCCGCAATCGACCAGTTGGTCACGCTACAGATCGACGGACTCCAGGAAATGGCGGTCGCTGCCGGGCCGGCGAAGATAGTGGGCGAGAATGCGGGCAACACCAGAAATGTTAACTTGGTCGCGGGATCTGAAGTGACTTTGGAGATCAAGCGATCTCCTCTGAAGGAGATAAAATGAACATGCAACCTCTGAATCGTCGCCGGTTTCTGGCCGGGATTGCCGCCGGCACTGCGGCAGCCCTATCGCCCCTGTCCACCGTGGGGTCATCGGGGGCCGGCGAAACACCGTCCGGCCTTGCCGAGCCGGCTTTTCGTCCTCTCTCGCTGGGATCGATCACTCCCGGCGGTTGGCTGCAACGCCAACTCCGCCTCCAGGCCGACGGTCTGAGCGGTCATCTCGACGAGTTCTGGCCCGACGTCGGGCAGAGCAAGTGGTTCGGCGGCAAGGCCGAAGGCTGGGAACGCGCGCCGTACTGGTTGGACGGCGTCATTCCGCTGGCTTGGATACTCGGTGACCATACCCTCCAGTCGAAAGTGAGCCGCTACGTCGACCATATCGTCGCCCACCAACGTCCCGACGGATGGTATGCTCCCTATCCCGCCGATGCCAGTGCCAGGAGCTACGACTTGTGGTCGCTTCTCCTGGCGAACAAAGTATTCGTCCAATATCACGAAGCTACGGGCGATGCCAAGGTTCTTCAAGCCATCCTCCGCAACCTGAAGGCGATCCTCGGCACCCTCAATCGCACGCCGCTGTTCGAGTGGGGGCGGTTCCGTTGGTTCGAGGGACTGATTCCGGTCTACTATGCCTACGAGAAGTCCGGCGAGCCATGGCTGCTGGACCTAGCCCGGAAGTTCCGCGCCCAGGGTTACGATTACATGAAGTTTTACGCCGGGCGGGAGGCAACCCTGCCCACGCAGCGCCGCGGTCGGTGGACGTGGGAGAAACACGTAGTCAACACGGCCATGGCGCTGAAGGCCTATGCCTTGTCGTGGCGACTTACGCGGAATGAGGCCGAGCGCAAATTCCCCGCTCGTATGCTGGAGATCCTCGACCGCTATCACGGGCAGGTAACGGGCATGTTCAGCGGCGATGAGTGTCTGGCTGGAAAAAACCCGGTCCAAGGGACTGAACTCTGCGCCGTGGTCGAGGCCCTCTACTCGCTTGAACAGCTTATCTCCCTGACGGGCGATCCGGCCTACGGCGACCGCCTGGAACGGGTGGCCTTCAATGCCCTGCCGGCCACATTCGCTCCGGACATGTGGTCGCACCAATACACTCAGCAAGTCAACCAGGTTCAGTGTACGATCAACCCCGATCATCGATGGACGACCAACGGTCCCGAGTCAAACCTGTACGGCCTCGAGCCAAATTATGGCTGCTGCACGTCGAACATGCACCAGGGCTGGCCCAAATTTGCCGCCCATCTCTGGATGCGGACGCCCGACGGCGGGATTGCCGCGATGGCCTATGCGCCGAGCTCGGCCCGCTTCAAGGTGGGCGACGTGCCGGTTTGCGTGACGATGGAAACGGACTATCCCTTTGGCGAAATGCTCAAGCTGACGGTGAAGGCGGAAAGGCCCGTTCGCTTCCCGCTCCTCCTTCGCGTTCCGGCCTGGGCCGAAGGCGCCGCGGTTCGCATTGCAGATGGTCCGGAGCAAGCCTTGAAGCCCAATTCGTTCCATCGGATCGAGCAACCGTGGGACGGCACCGCCGAGGTAGCCCTGCGTTTCCCGATGCATGCTAAGATCTCGCGGTGCTACAACGGGGCGATTGCCGTCGAGCGCGGCCCCTTGGTCTATTCTCTTAAACTTGGAGAGACGTGGACTCGGGTGAACGCCAACAAACCCCACCGCGAGCTTCCGCACGGCGATTTTGAGGTCCGGCCTTCAACGCCGTGGAACTACGGCCTGATCGTGGACGAGGCAAACCCCGAAGCCAGCATCACCTTTGAGCAGCGCCCCGTGGGCGAGAAGCCGTTCTCGCCGGATGGCGCGGGCATGGTGGCAAAGGTCAAGGGCCGAAAGCTTCCCCAATGGAAACTCGAGCACGGCTGGGCCGGCGAGACCCCCTCGAGTCCACAGATTTCGCAGGAACCCGTCGAGGAGCTGACGCTTATTCCCTACGGATGCACGAAAATCCGGTTGACGGAGTTTCCGTGCGTCCAGAGCGGCGATAGCCGGCGAGTTCGATGAGGAGCAACCGGTCGAGTGCTGCTTTACCGCGCCCGCGGATGCGCCTTTTCATAAACCGCGCGGAGTGCCGTGGTGCTGACGTGCGTGTAGATCTGCGTGGTCACAAGACTCTTGTGGCCCAATAGTTCCTGTACGCTGCGAATGTCGGCCCCGCGATCCAAGAGATGCGTGGCAAAGCTGTGCCGCAGAGAGTGTGGCGTGGTACGACTGTCGAGCGAGGTGAGTTGCAGGTATTTCTCCAACATCCTGCCGACACTTCGCGTCGTCAACCGGTGGCCGAACTTATTGAGAAACACAGGTGCCGTTCCGCCGACCGGCTCGCGAGGGTTCAGGCGGGCCTTGGCCAGCCACGTTTGCAAAGCCGCAATGGCGTAGGAACCGATGGGGGCTAACCGCTCCTTGCGGCCCTTGCCGCGAACCCGCAAGATGCCGTCCTCAAAGTCGAGGTCGCCGCGGTTGAGACCGACGGTCTCGCTCACGCGCAGCCCGGCCGAGTACATTGTTTCCAGGATGGCGCGGTCGCGGAGACCCATCGTCGTGCTGGCCGGCGGGGCCAAGAGCAACCGACCGATGTCCTCGGCGGAAAGGAAATGCGGCAGCGAGCGGCCTTTCCGCGGACTGCGGAGCGGCTTAGCGGGATTGGTTTTCGTCCAACCCTCACGCTGCCCAAATTTGAAGAAGCTCCGTAGCGATGCCAGCCGCCGGGCGATCGACGTCTTGGCGTAGCCGGCCTCGTGCATGGCCGCCACGTAGCCGCGAAGTTCCATCACCGTAATGGCCTCCGGCCGGGGACAATTGCCGCCACGCGCTTCGGTCAGATAGCCGGCTAGGGCCGTGAGGTCTTCGCGATAACTCTTGATCGTGTGGGCGGAAGCGTTCCGCTCCGCGTTCAAGTATTGCAGGAAACGAGCAGTTGCGGTACGCACGTTTTATCGGCTCTCCGACGGGTTTGCGGATAATTGTGGTGCGGGCGTCCCGCCTGCCCAAGATGTTGTGGTTGAACCAGGCAGGCGAGACGCCCGCACCACAAACTTGGCGGAGAGCCGTTTTATCTTTACGCTTCTTCCGAATCGGTGGTCAGCGGCATGCCGAAACGCGAGCGCGACCGGTAGTGCCGGCTTTCCTGGCGAATCTTTTGGCTGAGTACAGCCGCGTCATACCAAGTGAAGCTCAACTCGGGATTGGACGCGTAGCGGCCCAAGGTCCGCAACGTCTCCGCTCGGCTGGCGTCGTCATAAAGAAAAACATAGCGTTCATCGCCCTTGGCCAGGGCCAAAACATTGATGTCCTGACTCATTGCTGCTCCAATCTTCCTCTAAGAAAGCGTCGTTACCAACGGTACAGCTTTACATGCCCGGAGTTTTTATTGCGTACGGTCATGAACGATACGAACTCTTCTCGGTCGTTCTGATTCGGATCATTTCCAGCCGTCCACGGTAAAATTGGTGGTTCCAGTTCTCTTATCGGATAGGAGACCATCGCCACACTACTCGCGTTTCTCCGGCCCCTCCACGCGCGCTGAGCATCTCCCAAATGTGCATGTGACAACAGAACCGGACAAAGTCGTCGCTGCGCCGTAAATAGCTTTGCCAACCTCCCAGACGAGCATCGTCGCGGGAGTAGTAGTAATCTTCCAACGCGGTGGTGAACTCAACGTCATTCCCGCGATAACTCTTCATGTATTGCATCACCGGCTCGTCGCTGGGTACGCCGGATATCGGGTATGCGGTGGGTGGCCGAGGAACGAATCCGCGCGGGTCGGGCCAACTCGGCGAAACCTCCGGACCTGTTTCGCCAGGCGTTAAAGTCGCCGGTTCGGCCGGCGCGGCAGATTCTGACGGGTTTGCCGGCCTGGTCGAATCTACTGCCTTATGCGACACCTTGCGAACCTCATGCTTACTGCCCGCCGTGGTGCCTTGCAGTGGCTGTCCTGGAGCGGCAGGCGGCGAGCCGGGCGCACGCGTCCCTCCGGATCCATCGGAATTTGGCGGGTTAATGGGTAGTTTCTGATAAGGCGGAGTTTGTGTTTTGAGTTGTTCTTTCGCCAGTGCCAGCTCGGATTGGAAGACCAGCGGACCAGGAATGTCCTTCTCGCCCGCCGTTCCCCACGGCAAGCCATAGCCGGCCGGAATGGGATGAAAATTAGGATTGGCCGCAAACCACTGGACTTGCATCGACATCCGAGGCGGATAGTAGGGTGTGTATTCCGTGACCACTCCCACGGCGACTGCGTCGACTTCCAGAATCTGGGCAAGTCGCCTGACATCTTTTTCCTTCTCCAACTGAATCCCGTAGGTACGGATGGCCGTTTCGGCCAGTGAAACGGGAATTACGACGTAGCCGGGCACTTCGGCCAGTTCGGCAGCGTAGGCCTCGGCAACCTTGCGGCCATCGAGTGTCGATTCCGAACTGGCATTAATAAAAGTGGCTACGGCAACTTTGGAAATCTGGGGAAATGGATTGTGCAAGGTCGGTTGATGCACGATTTCCGGCAACATGGCGCAGCCAGAAGCGAGCAGACAACCGATCAATGTAAAACAACGTAACATGTTTGATTCAATGCACTTGCGACAATGTTTCCTGGGCGAACGCCCACCCAGCCAAGCCAGCGAATGTGGCAGCCAAACCCAGTGTCAATTAGTGGAAATCGTTAATATCCGTTTTATCGGCAAAGTCCACGCCTCTTCTCTAGTTTGAATCTTAGACTGTTTTCACGGCCCTTTTTGGGATACACTCCCGCACGTAATTGCGTAAAATAAGAGGTCAAAATCAGAAATCCACTTCGGAAAGCAGTACGCTCCATGGCGCAAGCCCCCCGCAATCCCACTCGCGCTGTCCAAATTGGCTCACTCACGATAGGTGCCGGCAATCCCATTGCCATTCAAAGCATGTGTGCCACGAAGACGGCCGATATTGACACGACGGTCGCCCAGATCGAGCATCTGGTCCAGGCCGGAGCCGACATCATTCGCTTGGCAGTCGATACCAAGGCCGACGCCCTGGCCCTGGCCGAGATTCGCCAGCGGATCAAGGCGAATCTCTCGTGCGATCTCCAGGAGAACTATCGCCTGGCGGCCGACATCGCGCCCGTGGTCGACAAGATCCGTTACAACCCAGGCCACTTATTCCATCACGAGCAGACCAAGCCGTGGCAGGACAAGGTGAAGTTTCTCGCCGATGTGGCGGGCGAGAACAACTGTGCCATCCGCGTGGGGGTAAACTGCGGCTCGATCGATCCGGCCCAGCGAGAGAAATATCCCAAGGAAGATCGCATCAATCCGATGCTCGACAGCGCACTAGAGCACTGCGAATTGTTGGATAAGCTCGGCTTTACGCGTTACGTGGTCTCACTGAAGAACTCCGATCCGGCAGCGGTGGTCGAGGCCAACCGGGCTTTTGCCGCCAGGCGTCCCGACGTGCCGTTGCACCTTGGCGTGACCGAGGCCGGCATGCCGCCCGAGGGCGTGCTGAAGACCCAACGGGCCTTCGAGCAGCTCATTTCCGCAGGCATCGGCGACACGATCCGCGTCTCGCTCACCGTGCCGGCCTTTGAAAAGAAACAGGAGATTCTTGCTGGCCGGAAGATTCTCAACGACATCGCCGCCGGACGGTTCGTCGGCATGCAGGCCGAAGGTTCGCAGGGGCTGGACATCATCTCCTGCCCGAGTTGTTCACGGGTCGAGAACTCGGCCTTCGTCGATCTGGCGGTGAAGGTTCACGAGGCAACGCGTTATGCGGCCAGTCATGCAATTTCGATTGCCGTGATGGGCTGCCGCGTGAACGGCCCCGGCGAGACCGACATGGTCGATCTCGGTCTTTGGTGCGGGCCGAATTATGTGAATCTAAAACGCGGTGAAGTAACGCTTGGATCGTTCACCTACGAAGAGATTCTGCCACGGCTGAAGCAAGAGTTGGATGCGCTGATCGTGGAGCGGAACCGATGCCCCCTTGGGACACGCAAATAGAACCGGCAGCGTTAGGAAGGGCGCAGAAACAAGTGTCGCCTTTCGCTCCGCGAAAGGTGCGTTCTTTCGCGGAGCGAAAGACGACAATTGCGACAGTTATTCCTGCGCCGGTACTTAGCGAAATAGCGAGTCCGCGTCGCGGGCACCGTGAAGAACACGCTCGATGCGAACACCGCCACTCTCTGTGCGGTAATAAATAACATAGTTTCTCACGGGAAACATCCGCAGACCCGGAATCAAACCTTCCCGAGATACCCCCAGTAAAGGAAACCGCGCCAAGGTGCGGCACTTCTCCTTGAGCGTATCCACAAAGGCGATTGCGGCTTGCGGCTTATCGCGGGCGATGTACTCGAAAATGCCATCCAGATCTGCGGCAGCGAGTGGCGAGAAAGAAGGCCCGCTCACGGGGAACGGCTGGCGGCAAGCTTGCGGGCCTTGTCTTCAAGCCTCGCATAGACTTCTTCGGCGGGAATGCCTGGACCGGAATCGATGCCGGCCTGAATTTCGCGCTGAAGATCCCGGCACCGCTTGAGCAGACTCACTGCATCATCCAGCAACGCGCCGCGTTCAAGATAGATGCCCGACTCCAGCTCGTGCTGGATGAATTGCTCGTTCTCCGGCGAGATGTCACTGGCCATTGTACTCTGCGTTCTCCACGAGCCCCTTATGCTGGTGCAAAAAACCATATACCCTAATGATTGTCACCGACGACTCGCATGTTGTCAAGGGTGGCGACCAATTCCTCTTGGCGATCAATTCCTCCGTTTCGGGGCCCTCCTGAACACATAAAAAAACCGCCGGTCCTGCATCTACAGGACCGGCGGTCGTTTATTGATAAACTGGCGTCATTCGCGGGCAAAGCCGCGAGCGGTGACCGAATTAGTACATATCCTCGCCGCCACCGCCTTGGGCCGGGGCACCCTTATCTTCTTTGGGCTTTTCGGCCACCAAAGCGTCACTGGTCAACATCAAGGTGGCCACGCTGGCCGCATTCTGCAATGCGGTGCGGGTAACCTTGGTTGGGTCAACCACGCCGGCCTTGACGAGATCCTCATAGACGTTCGTCGCGGCGTTGTAGCCAAAGTTGCCTTTGCCTTCGGAAACCTTCTCGGCCACGATCCCGCCGTCCTGGCCGGCATTGTCGGCGATCTGGGTCACCGGAGCGCGGCAGGCCCGCAGCACGATCTTGTAGCCGACCTCTTCTTCCTGCACCAAGCCAACGGGCTTGACGTTGGCCGCGGCACGCAACAGTGCCACGCCGCCACCGGGAAGAATGCCTTCCTCGATCGCTGCGCGGGTGGCGTGCAGGGCGTCTTCGACGCGGGCCTTCTTCTCCTTCATCTCACACTCGGTCGCGGCCCCGACGTTGATCTTGGCCACGCCGCCTGCCAGCTTAGCCAAACGCTCCTCCAGCTTCTCGCGATCGTAGTCGCTGGTGGTGTTCTCGATCTCGCGGCGGATCTGCTCGATGCGGCCCTTGATGTCCGCGCTCTTGCCCGCACCTTCGATGACCGTGGTGTTGTCCTTGTCGATGACAATCTTCTTCGCCCGGCCCAGTTCGGCCAGGGTAATGTTCTCGAGCTTCTTGCCGAGGCTCTCGAAGATGGCGAAACCGCCGGTCAGGATGCCGATGTCTTCGAGCATGGCCTTGCGGCGATCTCCATAACCCGGGGCCTTGATGGCGGCCACTTTGATCGTACCGCGGAGGCGGTTGATGACCAGCGTGGCGAGTGCCTCGCCGTCAACGTCTTCGGCGATGATCAACAGCGGCTTGCCGGAATTGACCACCTTCTCCAGGATCGGCACGAGTTCCTTGATGTTGGAAATCTTCTTCTCGTGAATCAGGATGTAAGCGTCCTCAAGTACCGCTTCCATCGCTTGCGGATCGGTGACGAAGTAGGGCGAGAGATAGCCGCGATCAAACTGCATGCCTTCGACCCACTCGACCTCGGTGGCCAGGCTCTTCCCTTCGTCGACGGTGATGACACCGTCCTTGCCGACCTTCTCCATGGCGTCGGCCAGGAGCTTGCCGATTTCGGGATCGTTGTTGGCGGCGATGGTGCCGACCTGGGCGATCTCTTCCTTCTTGTTCTTGACCGAGATTGACATGCTCTTGAGCTTGTCGGTAATGTCGGCGACGGCCTTCTCCATGCCCGACTTGAGTTGCACGGGATTCACGCCCGCAACAACGGCCCGGAGGCCTTCGTTGAACAGGGCCTCGGCGAGGATGGTGGCGGTGGTGGTGCCGTCGCCAGCCTTGTCGCTGGTCTTCGAGGCAACCTCGCGGACCATGCGGGCACCCATATTTTCATAAACGTCTTCCAGGTCGATTTCCTTGGCGACCGTGACACCGTCTTTGGTGACCGTCGGCGAGCCAAAGCTCTTCTGGAGGATGACGTTGCGTCCCCGGGGGCCGAGTGTGACTCGGACCGCCTGGGCCAGCTTGGAAACACCGCGGCGCAGGGCGTCGCGTGCTTCCTGGTCGAATGCAATCAATTTGGACATGACTATGGTTCTCCTTCAAGTCTCTTGGGCGATGACTCTCGCCGCGGATTTTGATTTTGGTTGTGTCTGGTTCGACGTCTTAGCCGAGCACTGCGAGAATGTCGTCTTCACGCATCAGCAGCAGTTCGCGGTCGCCGAGCTTGAACTGCTCGCCCGCATAGGAAGTAAAGAGGACGCGATCGCCGGCCTTGACCTGCAGGACCGTCCGTTTGCCATCCTTGTTGAGCTTTCCTTCGCCGACGCTGATCACGGTGCCTCGGGTCGGCTTGTCCTTGGCGGAGTCGGGCAGAACGATGCCGCCAGCCGTCACGGATTCCGATTCCTCCCGCTCGATTACAACCCGGTCGCCCAGGGGTTGGAGTTGAACTTTTTCTTCACAGGAACAGTTTTCTTTCTTATCTTTCTTCGCCATGCGTCGCCTCCGCAATTCCACAAGGATGAATCATTTGTTCGACCGACCGCAAAACCATCACGGACGGGTGGTCAATAGTTCTGCCAAACTTGCGCATCACTGCGCTGGCGGCGAGAGGAGGGAGCAAGTGGCGCGCCAATAGCAGCGACTGTAACGCAAGTCCTTATGAAGTAGTGCTTTGCGTGAACTAGCGAAAAACACGGACTGCCGAAATCGGTTGGTGGTTGGCGGAGTAAGGGTATCGAGCGGTATTGCGCCTGCCGTTTTGGCAGGATTGAGGGGTCTGCTGCCGTAGGGTGCGTGGAGCGAACCGGCCGGAAAATGGTGGGTTGCGCACGAAGTCGAGACGCTGACAGCACTTACCGCTGTTCAAGATCAGTTCGCGTAACGCACCGTTCGATGCTTCACCCACCCTACGGCTTGTCAGCCTTGATCATAACCTTCCAACGCTAGGGTGTTTCCACAACAACCCGAAACCCTAGCATGTTGGTCCGGGTGGCGGATGCCTCCATGCGGCGAACGGCAGAGCGGCAGTAGTTGGGGCCGCTTTGCCAACTTCCGCCCCGGGCTACGTGATACGTGCCCCCTCCAGGGCCGGTCGTGTCGGTGAGCGGCCCTTTCGGCTTGAGGAGTTCCGGGTCGTACCAGTCGGCAGACCACTGCCAAGCATTGCCCGTCATGTCGTAAAGCCCGAAAGCATTCGCCTTGAACTTTCCCACCGGCGACGTGAAAACGTGTCCGTCATCCCAATCAAAAGCCAACCAGCCCGGGAATTTCTTGGCGGCAGTCCGGTCGGCGGCATTGCACCACCCGATTCCTTGCTCGGGGCGGCAACCCCAGGGATATATCGTCTCCGTTCCTGCGCGGCAGGCATATTCCCAGCGGGCCTCCGTGGGAAGTCGGACGGTCTTACCGCTGGTTCGTCCGAGCCAGTTACAGAACTCGACGGCATCGTTCCACGACACGCAGACGACCGGGTGATCGTCGTTCTGGTCGAATCCACACTTACGCCAAGAGGCCCCTTCGACCTTCTGCCATCCGCCATTCCATACCAGCGCCCAACCTTCCTGCTCGGCCTCGGTCTTGTAGTTGGTCTGCTGGACGAAGGCGGCAAACTGGCTGCGGGTCACGTGATGGACGCCCATGTAGAACGGTTTGGCGAAGTATCTGTGTCGCTGGGGCACCTCGTCATCGAAACACCCTTTACCATTTGGCGGCGATCCCATCCAGACGCTCCCGGCGGGAATGAGGGCAAATTTCATGGCGACCTTGCCGCCCAAATCGAGCGAGATCTCCGTGGTTCCGCCGCTCGCGGGCCTGGGCTTGGAGAGCGAGGACATATTCCGATAGTCCATGGAACCCATTCTCGCGGGACGCCCCCATCGGTAAATCGTGCCATTGCGGCCCAGGAACACGGACCGCGGCATGTCGTAGATATCCAATTCCCGGGCAAGCGAATCGTCCTGGCCCAGGCCGCTGAAGACGTGTATCCACCCTTTGTACTCGTCGTGCTGCTTCAGATACTTCTCCACTTTCTCGCGCGAGCGATCGAGGTTCACGCCGATGACGATCATGTCCTGGTTGGGATCCGGTGCCATGCCCTGCCCCGAACGCATTTCAGGAGTGGCAAACGCCGGGCAAGCGATCGACCAGAAGTGGATCATCACCAGTTTGCCCTTCAGATCCACTAATCGCAGCGTGCCGCCGTCAAGCTTCGGCAGCTCGCCGCGGACCTCCCGCGGCACTGCCCCGCCGAACGGAAGCGAAGGCTCGACCTGCGTGGTTTGAGCGTCAACATTCACATCGCAGAAGTCGCGGAGGAAACCGCGGACTTTCGGACACTGGTCCACATAGCCGCCAAGCTCGGCAACAAGCGCCACGCGTGTGTCTTCGTCGCCACACTCCATGGCAAGTACCACCCCGAGAACGCCCGCCGCCCAATTCAACTTCCCGTGGGCATAATTTTCAACGAACGCGTCGATCCGCTGGGCCGACTCCTGGCGGGAAAACTCGCCGGCAGCCAGCTCACCGGATGCCCGCACATAGTCGGCCAGGAGCCGCGACGGGCCTTCCGCCTTGGACTGCAATATCCGTGCGGCAATTGCTTGCGCCTGTTTCGCAAGGGCCTTGTCTGGGGTTTTGTCTGGGGTCTCCGTAGCCAGCCACCGTGCAGCCACGAGCATCGCATTCCACACCACGGGGAGATTCGCCGCGCGCGGGTGATTCTTTTCGATCGTCCGGCCAAGCTCCAACGCTTCGCGCAAGGCGGCAGCCTTCCGGTCCTTGCTCAGGCCCAGGGCGGGCGGGAGAAGAACTTTCCGGCGGAGTTCGTTCAGTTGCTCGGCGGGTACTTCGGCGGCACCCTCACCCACGACCCCTCTCACAGAAGGAGATGGGAGTAGAAACTCGCCCGAACGGTAGTAGGGCATCCGAATGGCTGTTTCGCGAATCTGGCCCATGATATCACGGACTGTATTGCAGAACTGCGACCAAGGCTGCACGCCTCCGTGGTAGTTGTCGGAAATCACGCGGCCATCAGGACCGATGAGCCAGTAAGCCGGCAGCGTTTGGACACGATACTTCCGGAACGTCGGGTCGTTCAGGCCTAACCCACTACACGTCTGGGGCCAATCCACGCCCACGCACTCGTCGCGGATAAACCTGGCGACACGTGTACGGTCGGAATCGAGGTTCACGCCCACGAACTCCACCCCGGCGGCGCGGAAAGGTTTGTATTGCGGCCAGAGACTGACCACACCCTTGGCGGCGCGTTCCACTAGGCCCGATTTCGCCATGGACCAGAAGTGGACCACGGTAAACTTTCCCAGTGTGTCGCGGGGCAAGGTGAGTACCGAGCCGTCCAGGCAGACCAGTCGTGCGTTCATCAACCGACCTGGAAAAGGATTGATGTGTTCGGCTTCCAGGAATTCGATCACTCCCGGGGCACTAACATGTTTCTCCGAGAGTTGTTGTAGATAGTCGCTGCGGGTCGGGGTGCCGGCCATCCGGCAGAATTCCGCCGCCCCCACCATGGCCTTAGGCTCGCCCGACGTGCCTCGGTAGCGGGCCACAAACGCCGCGAGTTCATCCGCGGCCTCGGCCGGGTAGTCGGCCAGTTCGTTGATCCTGCCACGCACGAACAGCATCTCGGCCATGACTCGGCTCTCGGGCGGCGCGGAAGAATTTGCAATCCGGCTTGCGATCTCCGATACAAGCTGGCGTGCCTCGGCCGAGCCTTCCAGGGTCGCGAGGCCCTTGGCAGCCGCCATCATCAACTCCCGGACCTCGTAGAGGTTTGCCGCCTGGGCGTACTGCCGCTCGGCCCACCTGCCCTCGCGGAGAATCGCCTCGTAGCGATGGACCTTGTCGTTCTCGGAGACGTTGGGCGTCTTAGTTTCCTCGGGAATATATTGGGCGCGCAGCCGAACCAGTAGCGCGGCGGGCACTTCGGTTTGGGACGCGGGCAAGGAGGGTTTCGGGGACGGTTCGCCGGCCAGGACTGAGGCCGGAAGCAGCCAGATTAACGTAACAGCGATTCGGATCGCCGAAGGATGGGTTCCCGGATGGTTTGGAGAACCCGTTCTACAATGTGCGCCGTTCGCGTGTTGCATGATATATTACCGTTTCCACGGACAGCCAACCTCATGTTCAAGGTGATTGTCCAACAAAGGCAGGCTTGCTTAGAGCGTGTTACAACATTTCGATACAGTCGGTAAGGCCGGTATCTCAGAGCATCGGGCCTGGGGGATCTTCCGCGGTTGGCTTGTCTTTGCTCTTCGCACAATAGTCGCCAGGCCGGTACGTGTCGGTATGGCGAAAGATCCTCTGTTTCTCCAGATTGGTGTACGTGTAGAAGATGATCTTCACTTGGTCTTTCTCCACGCGGACCTGCGGCGGCCAGTACTTCGGCTCTGCTTCCAGCCACTTCCAAGTATCGCGATTACCGAGCGAAATGTCCAGCGGAGGCCGGCCTTCCTCCCTGCATGACCCCACCCGCATGACCCCCTGCATGACCCCACCCTTGTCTTGCTAATATGCACTGGTTAGACTCAGAGCTTCAGGAAATCAAAATTCCTATTCTCTAATATGCACTGGTTAGACTCAGAGCTTCAGGAAATCAAAATTCCTATTCTCTGGACAGGGTATATTAGCCCCACTTGTCTTTCCCGGCAATGTTCGCATAAGCCCCATATTTAGAAGGTTATTCGTAAAGAAAGACGGAAACGATCAGGCGCACCGCTTCCTCGGATTTATGTCAAAAAACGGCGTCGCGTTGACGGAGTCGAATTACATACCGTTCTATGTGGTTTATGCATACCTGTCGAGTTCGCAATTTGCCGCGGTCACGGACGGCAAGACGGTTTGCATCGTGACGGCTGATTTCGACGCGGATGCCTGCGCAGCTTGGTTCGCACTGGCCGGTTCCCGCCCTAAACTTGTTCATGTCCCGATTTCGGATTCATACGTTGCGACTCGATGGAACACGATGCGAGATCAGGTTTTCAATACAATTACGGCTAAACCTGATTGCTTCATGGTTGGGGCGGGGGTCGGTGCCCTCCAAATCCGTGCCGATGCCGCAAAGCGTTTTTCCGTTCCGGCAATCGACTCCGGGCATATCCTCAATATGATGAATAACCTGGAGAAAAAATCCCAAGGGCCACGTCTCTTTACCTTCCGCCGATGAACGATCCGCTCAAGCCAACTGAAGAAAAAAGCGAGTCCAAAAGTAGGAAAGATAAGAATGGATCAAGGCATGTTTGATCGCGCTTTGTAATTCGCGGACGGTGCCCGGCCAATTGTGCTGCTTGAGAAGCTGCATGGCCTCGGGCGATACGCCATGCACGCGGCGATCGAATTCGCGGTTCATGCGACCGAGGAAGTAAGTCACCAGCAGCGGGATATCGTCGAGCCGCTCGCGTAGCGGCGGGATGCGGATTGTCAGGACATTAAGGATCGGCGCATCAATAAGTGTCGCAAGAAAAGTAGCAGGCACACTCCGTGTGCCGTCTGCCCCTGCTCGGCGAACGCGCAAAACACGACAGTTATTGGTGCGCCGGTCCTAAGCCGGTAGAAAAGATCCTGCCGGAATCGGCCGGCCGCCGCCAGCGATTCGAGATCCTGGTTGGTCGCGGCGATGAGTCGCCCGCCCCTAAAGTGGTAAGTGCCGGTATAACCCCGCTCTGTCGACCCCGCTCTGTCCGGCGGGTGGGTGTGGACGAAACTCATGATGATGTGCCCGCCGCGGCCGATCCGCCCTCGGCTCGCCAGATCACCGTCTCCTCTCCCGACTTGTACGATGCCGTGGCAACGTAGTCGCCGCCATGCTGGCCGACAGTGACTATCGCATCACGGGAGCGGAAGGCGCTAAGGTGTTTCCGCAATACGACTTACGCGATCTACACAACGCTCATGGAACCCGAGGACCGTTGCTTTAACGATTTTCTTGGCGATTTGATGTCCTATGAACGGCAGATCGCTCGCTTTCTATATCCGTGGGCAGTAATAAGTAACCAAGGAAGCCGGCATACCGGCGACCAACCAAACACAAAGGAGATCGGTCATGCGTCTGAAATCATTAGTCGGAATGGGTCTTGCTTCGGTCCTGGCGTTGAACGGGGGAGGAATCCAGCAAACCAACGCTGTCGGGGGGGAACACTACTCGGTGTTGGTTTCTTCTTCCTACGTGTTGTTGCCTCCAACGGTCGTTGTTTGCGCTGATGTGCAATATGCTCGCGGCGCCCGCAAATTCATTTTTACCATCAGGACGAGATCCGGTTACGTAGACACCGTTGCAATTTACGCTCCTGGTCTCAAGAAAGCTATCGACAAGCTACGGGAACACCATCCCCACGCCACGATCCTTGCAGTGAATTAGCTTGACGAAGATTACGCCAAAAGTGCGCCCGCTCGTTGCGGGCACAAATCGCCAGAAGAATTCTATTCAAGAAGGAGAATTTCCAATGTTCGCAAATCGAAAAAGCAGTCCCAAGCTGAGTTTTGAAGGTCTTGAGAAACGTCTCATGATGGACGGAAACATCACCGCTACTTTCCAGGCAGGCAACCTGTTGATCACGGGCGACAAACTCGCCAACGGTGTCTCGATTGTAGGCAGTGCCGTGCCGGGCGAGTTCGTGATCCAGGGTATGCAAACCGCTTATGTTCCCACCACCGTGAATGGCAAACATTCCATCATCTTTGAACACGTACAGAACATCACCATCGACTTGAAGGCGGGGGATGACATCTTGCGAGTTGGAAATATCACCGGCGACTTGACCCGCATCTCGGGGGGGCTAACGGTCAATCCCGGTCCAGGAAACAAGACGCTGACGGTTACCAACGTGTCGGTTGGCGGAATCACCAGCTTAGCCACGGGGGCGGGAAACGACTTGGTCACGGTCGAGAAACTCGTCGCCAAGAAAGCCTTCGCGTTGGAAACCGGCGCGGGGAACGATACGGTTAAGATTCGGAATTCGGTTTTCGCGGATCTGACCGTAAATCTTGGCGGCGGTAATGACGGGCTGGTTTTCGCGGGCAACACGGTCGGTAGGAAAGGTGTCCTGGACAGTGGGGCTGGCTTGGATAGCCTGAATGCGAATTGGCGAAAGGTCAGCACTGGCAATATCTCCGTAATCAACTTTGAGACATACTTCTGAACCAGCCAGCCCCCAGTGGTTGCGTCGAGGGGGGGGCGAGGGTAAGATGGTGGTGGAGTAATCCCTTCCATCCTACCCTCTGCCGCCATGACCGAACTTACGAGTCAGACCGCTGGTTGGCTCGACCTGATGCGGTCGGGCGATTCCGATGCACGTCGCAGGCTCATCGAGCACGCCTGCGAGCGGCTTCGCGGTCTGGCAAGAAAGATGCTACGGCAATACCCCAGAGTCCACCGCTGGGAGGAGACGGACGATGTGTTCTGCGAGGCGGTTACCCGGCTTCACCGCGCCCTGGAGACGGTACGGCCCGAGTTACCACGGGACTTCTACAATCTGGCGGCGACCCAGATCCGCAGGGTGCTTATCGACATGGCACGTCGGTACTACGGTCCCGAGGGAATCGGCAGCCACCACGATACAGCGGCTGTGAACCTCAAGGGTAACGCGCCGCCGAAGCACGATCGGGCGGATTTGTCGGGCGAGCCCTCGGGTCTCGCTGAATGGACGGAGTTCCACGAGCATGTTGAGGCCTTGCCTGAGGAGGTTCGCGAGGTCTTTAACCTACTGTGGTACGAGCAGATGAGCCAAGAGGAAGCCGCTAAAGTCCTGGGCGTGACAACAAGAACCATTCGCCGTCGTTGGCATGAATCCCGCTTCCGGCTCCAAAAGGCTTGTCTGGGAGAACCACTGCCAGAATGACCATGTCCACCTCTGACACCGACCAGTTCCATGATCTTCTTGACCATTGGGAAAACCTGCGCGAACAAGGGCAGGAGCCCTGCGTGGAGGAACTGTGCCGCGATGCGCCGCACCTGACCGAGAAGATGCGGGAATGGGTACGGGTGCTGAAGATGTCGGAGTGGATGTGCAAGCGGGCAGACGATGTGGCGGACGAAACCTTTGGCGAGGCGGGGAAACTGTCCGCCGAGGAGAGAAGCAAGCACCAGGTGATCGGCGAGTATACAATTCTTGAAGAACTCGGTAGCGGCGGGATGGGGCGGGTCTTTAAGGCAGTCCATCGGAAGATGAACCGGCAGGTCGCCCTCAAACTGCTGCCGCCGTCGCTCATGCCGTCACCTGAGTCCATCGCGCGGTTTGATCGCGAGATCCAGGCACTGGCGAAGTTGTCCCATCCAAACATCGTGTCGATTCACGACGCTGGCGAGGCGGAAGGGGCACATTTCTACGTCATGGACCTTGTCGATGGCAATGATCTGGCACGGCTCGTCAAGGAAAATGGACCGATGCCCGTCGAGCAAGCCATCGACTGCATTCTCCAGGCGGCTCGTGGATTGGAATGTGCCCATGCCCAAGGCATCGTCCACCGTGACATCAAGCCGTCCAATCTCATCCTAGACCAGGGCGGCACGGTGAAGATTCTCGACCTCGGCATCGCCCGGTTCCAGCCAACTGCCGAATCCTCCGACGATTTGACCAAAACCGGATGCGTCCTCGGCACCGTGGACTACATGCCGCCCGAACAGGCACTCAACACCCGGAGCGCCGACCACCGTGCAGACATCTATAGCCTCGGTTGTACCCTCTGGTTCCTGCTGACGAGGCAGTCGATGTTCGCCGGCGACACGGTCATGGAGCGGATCGTCGCGCACCGTGGGTATCCGGTACCGTCGCTCCAAAAGGCATGCCCTGCTGCGCCACCGTGGCTCGATGCCCTATTTCGGAAGATGGTCGCCAAAAAGCCGGATGACCGCTACCAGTCGGTGACGGCGTTGATTTCAGATTTGACGCAGCGGTCTGCGCCTCGCAACGGGTGGTGGCTCAAGGTTGCGGCTGCGATTGTGTCCCTCCTGCTGCTCGCAGGGCTTTCATTCCTTTTCCACGGCGAGACAACCCAGGAGAAGCCTCGGAAGACCGATAGCGAAAGTACCGGTACAAACAACGCCGAAGCCATCTTGGTTGACGGAAAACACCTTTGCTTCATGGAGAACAAGTGGGCACAGGGTCTGCCGTTGCTTGCCAAGTGCGGTGATGTCGAGTTGAGGAAACTGGCGACAGCGGATATGGAAGAGAATGCCTCGACTCGGGATCGGTTAAGGCTCGGCGACCGTTGGTGGGACTTTGCGGGAAATGAAGTCGGGGCGGTGTGGAAAGGCTCGCAAATGCGGGCAGCATACTGGTATCGTCGATCGGTTCCTGTTCTGCCCCGCAGGAGGGCGGAAGTTGAGAAGAGACTGAAGGACATCGGGGAGCAGCCTCCTGGTTTTGAGGTTGTGACCCGCCGTGCGCAGGTCTTTCCCGACGATTCACATGGTATCGCTCGATCGACAAACCTGCTCCTAGAGGTCATCAAAAACGAGACGACAAGCGATGGTGCGGTCTTCGCAGGTCTGGAACTCAAGGGCGTTCGCTATTTGACCGTGGCAGTAAATGCCTCCCAGAAGATCGAGCGTCTGGCCCACCTTTCGTTTGCGGGCTTTATCATCGACTACCGTACTGGTTCCGACTATGTCAAGAGAGTCGCACTTGGCATTGACACATTTGACAAGAGAAAGAGAAAAGGCGAAAAGCCGCTCTGGGGAAAGCATGACGCGGTCGACGAATACGTGGATCTTGGAAGGCATGCCCTCTACGAGCTGGATTTGCAGCAGTGGGCTCCGTCAGGGTGGGACGGACAAATGTGGTTCACCGTGGCATTGCAGCACGTGGGTTTAGGCACTGCCGTTACCGCCCAGTTAATGCCGCTCACCAAGCAACAGGAGCCGAAGCCCGCTACCGGAGAGACCGAGCCCGAGAACGTCACGCATGCCCGACCCTGAAGACCAACCCAACGGACCCTGACGCGAATCTGGTGGTCGGAAGGTTTTGTTGCTTCACGAAAGGCGACTGGGAGAAAGGCTTGTTGATGCTTGTGTAGGGGAGTGACACCGCGATGAAAGAACTGGCGACGGCTGAGATACGCAAGCCAACGGTTCCGTCGGAGCAGAAGACTTTAGGTGACCGCTGGTGGTAGGGAACTCAAAAGAGTTCGTTTTCTGAAGGTGGCGATGAATGCCTCGCCAAATATCAGGAAGATGGAGAAAAAACATCGACGGTTACAGGCTATTGACAGAAAGTTTTCGTACCTTTAGAACCTGATGTATGCTGTTATGTCTTATTCCCCGACACAGTTGGGGGCGTGAACGGCTACTTGTTTCACTTTTCATGTGGAGATGTTGTCATGTCCAAGAGCAAAAGCGGGTACACGCGGCGTGCGTTTATGGTTCTAGGAGGTGCGGCTGTGGGGTCTGCGACAATGACGGGCATTGCCCAGGCTGCTCATTCGCATCCCAAGATCGTTGCCGCCATTTCTGCATTGGAGGAGGTGCATGCTTATTTGAAGACAGCCTCTCACCATTTCGGCGGTCACAAGAAGGAGGCAATGGGAGACGTCAATAAAGCAATCCGCCAGTTGAGACTCTGCCTGGGAGAATAAAAGAGGGACGTACAAAGGGGCGGGAGTCTTTGATATTGACAACAACGACTCGCGACTCATTAAGGACCGGCGCACCAATAACTGTCGTGTTTTGCCCACTCGCCGAGCGGGGGCAGACGGCACACGGAGTGTGCCTGCTACTTTTCTTGCGACAGTTATTGATGCGCCGATCCTAAGTTCCCTTAAGTTCTACCTTGTGCATCAGGGTAGGCCCAAATACCAGGAGGGCCATCAACGGCGTCCAGAGGGCCATATACCATGCCCTGTGTTCTCGCAGGCGACGAAGAAGCAAGATCAGAAGTGGATCGACCACCAAGAAGGCCCCCACCGCACTCTTTAGGTAAGGCGACATCCTAAAACTCCAGGTTCAGCGATTTCAGCCGCCGCTCGGTTTCGGCCATCAAGGCATCTTCGGCCGCTTCGTCGGTCGCTTCATAGGTTACCGAAAACCGCAGAAAGTTGCCGGCGTCATCCCAGGGCACCGTGCAGATCGAATGCTCGGCGATCAGGAACTGGGAGGCCGCTTCCGCAGTCGTAAATCGGATGCCCCCCGTCAAACCTTTGGGACTGGCTGTGTAGAGGAAATACGTGCCCCCGGGCATTTGGCAGTCGAAGCCGCAGGTACGAAGCGTTGCTATCAGCTTGCGCAATCGACGGCCATATTTCTCCCGGGCATTACGCGGAATGGATGGATCATCCAGGGCGGCCGCCGCTGCCTTTTGCACCGCGATGAACTGACCGGAGTCGGAGTTGTCTTTCACGTCGGCCAGTGCCCTCACGACCCGCTCGTGGCCGCAGACCCAGCCCATCCGCCAGCCGATCATGTTCCAGCCTTTGGACAGCGAGTGAATTTCGACGCCCACATCGCGGGCACCCGGTACTTCCAGAAAACTCAGCGGTCGATCGACATAGCTGAGCATGACGTGGGCCGCGTCTTGGATGACCACAACCTCGTTTTTCATCGCAAAGTCGATGACTCGGGTGTAAAACTCCCGCGTGGCAACCTTACCCGTTGGGCTGTTGGGATAGTTGATTACCAGCAGCTTGGCGCGTTTGCGGATGTCGGCCGGGATCGCATCCAGATCGGGCAGGAAGTTGTTCTGCACGCACAACGGCAAGCGATGCACTTCCCCACCATAGTACTTGGTATGCGTTCCGGCGACCGGATAGCCCGGCACGGTCATGAGCGTCACGTCGCCCGGGTTGATGAAGGCCGCGGGCAGCATGGCCAGCGCCGTTTTCGTGCCGATGCAGTGGTTGATCTCGCGGATAGGATCGAGCTCCACCTGGAACTCGCGTTGCATGAAGCGGGCGACGGCCTCTTTGAAAGCGGCAATGCCGTTGTCGGCATAACCGCGGTTCTCTGGTTTATCAATTTCGGCGGCCATCACACGGCGAACCTTGGCGGCGGCCATTTCGTCGTTTTCGCCGATGCCAAAATCGACCAGTTTCCGCTCGGGATGTTCCGCCAAGGCCTTTCGTTTCGCGCGCTTGATCTTCTCGAACTTGTAGATCTCGGTGCCTTTGCCGTAGTTTGAACCGCCGATGCGGTCGGCAAAGAGTTGCTGGAAATAAGGATCGCTCATGAACGGTATGGATGGTGCCAACGGGGACTTGTAAGCGTGTGCGTTTTGCCTGCGTAGGGCGGTTTTGGAACAAACTTTGGCTCTTCCGGCTAGGTGCGGAACGCGAATAATTGTAGGGTGGGGAGAGCGCAGCGAGCCCCACCAATTCGGTTGCGGT
>JBAWVO010000011.1:0-44052 GCA_037147235.1 Planctomycetota bacterium
CGCTCTCCCCACCCTACAATTATTCGCGTTCCGCACCTAGAACCGGAAGAGCCAAAAAACCGGCTTGAACCGATCGCGTTCTGCGGCTAAAATAAGGACAGTTTGAGGCTTCGCAATTGGCTATTTCCTAGATTTCGTGGAGTGGACGGGATGGCTTTACAGTTTGAATGGGACGAAGACAAGGCCGTCTCGAATCTCCAGAAGCATGGTGTTTCGTTCGACGAAGCTAGCACCGTGTTCACCAACCCGTTAGCCGTCCTATTCGACGATGAAGAGCATTCGGACGACGAGATCCGTGAGATTGCAATCGGACATACGATTCTTCAGCGATTAGTACTGGTGTTTTTCACGGAACGTGGCGAAGATTTGATTCGGATCATTAGTGCGAGAAAAGCAACCAAGAGGGAGCGAAGGGACCATGAAGAAGGCACCCGTTCGTAAGACGTCGCGTCGCTCAGGCGATGATATGCGTGCAGAGTACAAATTTGACTATTCCACGGCGAAACCGAATCGTTTTGCGACGCGAGTGGACAAGAATCGACTCGTGGTTGCGCTGGACCCTGACATCTCCGAAGTATTTACGACACCGGAAGCGGTGAATAAGGTCTTGCGTGCGCTGATCGACGCCATGCCGGCCGCGACACACAGCTAGCAGAAAACCACCCCCAAAGAGGGGTGATTTTCCCTGCCCCCGTGGTTCATGCTAGACTTGAAGAGCCACTTTTTCCCGCCCGGCACCTGTGTGCGAGACATGAACTCCGACGGTAAACTTCACCTCTTGCGAAATGCCAAGATATTACGATTGAGCCGCCTTGGGCTGTCGGCCGCCGTGCTTCGGTGTGCCGTGATTTGCTGCGTAGTGCTTTGGGCTGGAAATTGCCCAGCCGTCGAGGATCTTGCCCGAGAAGCGGTGACATTGAAGGCCCGCTATGCCGCCGACCTTGGTCGTCTGGCGGCCTGGTGTCAACAAAAGGATCTGACGGCCGAAGCCCAGAAAACCGTTGATCTTGTCGCGCCGCCTGATCCCCACAAGGTCATGCTGCCTGTGTTGCCGCAAGAAGTCGGCTCGCTGCACGCGCCGGAGAGTACGTCGGGCGTTCTGGCCGAGTGGCATCGTCGCTTGCTGAAACTGCGGCAGGATCAAGCCGCGGCACTCTTTGGTCTGGCCCAACGATGCGTCCGCCGTCATCAGGCGTCGCTGGCCTATCGTCTTGCGCTGGACGCGATCAAGGCCAATCCCGATCATGAGGCGTCGCGCCGCGTGTTCGGTTTCCAGAAGTACCAGAACCAATGGCACACGCCTTACGAGGTGCAGATGCTCCGCAACGGCATGGTCTGGCACGAAAAGTTCGGCTGGATTGAAAAGACCAATCTGCCTCGCTACGAGCGGGGCGAGCGGCTCATGGGCGTCACTTGGATCGATGCCGACAACGACGCCGCGCTGCACGCCGAGATTGCTTCCGGCTGGGACATTGAAACCGAACACTACCGCATCCGCACCAATCACAGTATCGAGGCCGCCGTGGCCCTGGGCGTAAAGCTCGAAAACTTGCATCGCCTTTGGCGGCAGATCTTCCTGGGATACTACTCCAGCGAGTCCGATGTCGAGGCCCTCTTCAGCGGTCGGCCGGCGAGCAATATGAAATCGCCGCGGCTGGACGTCGTCTACTTCCGCGACAAGCAACAGTACCATCGGGCCTTGAAGCCGATCATGCCCGACGTGGGCATCTCGATGGGCCTTTACGTGGCCGAGAATCGCACGGCTTACTTTTTTGCCGGCAACAAAGACAGCGAGCGGACCATGTATCACGAGGCCACGCATCAGCTTTTTCAGCAATCGCGGCGCGTGGGCGACGACCTGGGCCGCAGGGCCAACTGCTGGCTGATCGAAGGGATCGCCATGTACATGGAAACGCTCCGCCGCGAAGGCGATTACTTCGTATTCGGCGGACTGAGCGACGTACGCATCGAGGCCGCGCGATTTCACCTGGAAAAAAAGGACTTTTATCTCCCCTTCGACCGGCTCGTCCGCATGGGCGTGCAGGACTTGCAGGGGCATCCCGAAATCGCCAAGCTTTACAGCCAGATCGCGGGAATGACCCATTTTCTCGTACACTATGAGGATGGCCGTTATCGTGACGCCCTGGTGAGTTGTCTGGCGGCAACGTATGACGGCAGCCAGGATCCGGACCTACTTGCCCGCATGACGGGCACCGACTACGCTGAACTCGACAAGCAATATCAGGCCTATATGAAGATCCTGGCCCCAGGGGAAAATCCAAAATCCGAATGACGAAATACGAAACAAATACGAAGGACGAATGACGATACAAGGCGAACTGATCCCCGCCCCATATCCCCATTCCGAAGAACACTAATCGAGTTTCCATGGTTCGCGTAGTGGCCGATTCAAGAGCTTGGTCGCTTCGGCGTCGTTGACGATCTGCTCCTTTTGCGGATCCCATTGGATCGGGCGGCCAAGGCGAATGCACAGGTCGCTCAGGTGGCTGATGGTGTCGGAGCGGATGGCCGACTCCAGGGGGTTGATCGTCGGCTTGCGACTCTTCATGCAATCGACAAAATCGCGTGCCTGCGAGGTTGTGGTCGTCAGGTGAATTTCCTCGGGTTTGGTTTGGGTCTTCTGTAGCTTCTTATCGCTGGCGTAGAGGGCATTGCGGTTGACGCTGACCCACCCCTTGGTTCCGAAGAAGGTTGTCCCGTGGTCCTCCCATGCGGGATGATAGGCATTGACGAACGGCTTGGCCACGCGTTCGCCCATGAAGTGCATTTTCACGCCGTTGGCGTACTCGCAATGCACGTCCCACGATTCGACAGTGTCCCACAGGCTGCCCTTGGGCGGGATTTTGCCGGTGCCCTCGTAGCGTACAGGACCGCTGTTGTCCATGTCCAGGCCCCATTGGGCGATATCCAGCGGGTGGGCACCCCAGCCGGCGACGAATCCCAGGGCATAGTCGTAAATATGCCAGCCTCCGAAGCATGTCGCGCGGTCGGCCGTGTAGGGTTTCATGGGTGCCGGACCGATCCACATATCATAATCCAACTCGGCGGGGACGTCGATCGGCTTCGTCGAGCCATAGGGCGGAACCGAGGCCTCGCTGTACTGGGACGACATGTCGGGACACCAGGCATCGACGCGCTGAACCTGGCCGATGTAGCCGTTACGCACCAACTCACAGGCCCGGCGGAATTGCTTCTGGTCGCCGCGCTGTTGCGTACCATATTGGAAGACACACTTATGCTTGGCGACCGCTTCGCGGAGTTTCCACTCCCAGGCCATGGCGATCCCTAGGGGCTTCTCCACGTACATGTCTTTGCCCGCTTGGGCGGCATACACGGCGACCGGCACATGCCAGTGGTCCGGCGTACTAACGACCACGCCATCGACGTCTTTGCGTGCCAGGACGTCGCGAAAGTCGCGATAGGCCGTGCAAACTTTCCCCTGGTAACGATCGTTTGCCATCTTGACGAAGGCGTCGCGACGGTTCTGGCGGCAATCCGCGCAAGCCACGAACCGCACATCCTCCAAGGGCAGGAATCGCGACCGGCAGTCGAATGTGCCGCGGCCCCCCACGCCGATGCCTGCTAAATTCAAGCGGTTGCTAGGGGCGTTTTCGCCAAAGACCGAACCGGGCACGATCATTGGCAAGGCCATTGCCCCGGCGGCGGCCGCTGCGCGCTTCAATACTTCTCGTCGAGATACCGTTGGATGTCGCATGGATGGGTTCCTTGAATCTTGATTGCAAACACCCTATTATACCACAAACGCAGCCCGGCAACTAATCAGCAACTGATTCCGGGCCAAGCAACCGTTTCCCACAGGAATTGTGTAACCCATTTAGAATCTATCTCAAAACTCACCGCAGAGGACGCAGAGAATCGCAGAGGCTCTCAATTAGGATTCATCCTCTGCGTACCTCCGCATCCTCCGCGGTGAAAAAGACCTTTTGAGATAGTTTTTTAGAGTTGCCAATGGTGGAGGAGAATCATCCGACAGGGATTCCTTTTGCCTTCTCCCTTGTGTTAGAATATCAAGGGTTGGTTATTTCCTATTGGAAAAAGGGGGGATGTCATGCAAACGGTAGCCATGGAATTGCCCGAGGATGTCTTTTCGACCTTGCGGCGCTCGCCGGACGAATTTGCCCAGGAAATGCGGCTTGCAGCAGCGATGCTCTGGTACAGTCGCGGTATAATCTCCCAAGAAAAGGCCGCTGAGATAGCCGGTCTGAACCGAAAGGAGTTTCTGACCGCGTTGGCTCGCAACGAAATGGACGTCTTCGTGGTGGACCCCGACGACCTCCAAAAGGAATTGAATCGTGGATGACCCAGCCGTGTTACACTAGCTTGACAGCATCCTTATTCAGTTGTATTCTATTGTTAGTCAATTGAATACAGGTGTATTATGTCCAAAACCGTAACGCTCCGCCTCAGTGACGATGTCTATCAGCTCTTCCGGCAATCGGCGGAGAGCGACAATCGTCCGCTATCAAACTTTATTGAAACCGCGACCCTGCGTTTCATCGAGCAGAGCGAATTGGTCGACGATTCTGAAATGGCCGAGATTCACGGGAACACCTCGCTGAATTGCAGCCTGGATCGCGGCCACACCGACGCGCGCTCCAAGCGAGGGCGGTTCGTTGACTGACTACCGCATCTTCGAGACGGACGAGTTTCGGCGGAACGTACGAGAGTTGGATGCGCGACAGCAGTCGTTTGTGGAAACCAAGCTCAGCCGGTATGTCTATCCACAATTGCGCCATCAGCCGTATTTGGGAACCAATATCAAAAAACTGCAAGGCTACCAGCCTGAGACCTGGCGTTATCGAATCGGACGATTCCGAGTTTTTTATGGCATTGACGAGCCAAATCGGATTGTCAACATTTTGACCGTGGATCACCGAAAGGACGCCTACCGTGGGAGATAAGAAAGGACAAAGGGGTCGAGGAAGAAAAGGGGAGGAAGACAGGAAGATGGAAAAAATCTTTATCTTCGCCCATCCGCGCCCAGCCGTGTCATCCGTGGTTCTTTGCTTTCTTTCCTATTTTTCTGCTCCTCATGTTTCTGTCGAAAGATTTTATTAGTATTCACCGCGAGAGAACGCAAAGGGCGCAAAAGAAAGATTCTATTCTCTGCGTTCTCTGCGTTCTTTTGCGGTGAATTCTCTTGGAAAACAGCCCGGGAGCCTGTCAGGCGACCTATCGTCATCTTTCCATCATTGGTTCGCTGACTGACTACCGCCGCGTTGACCTTGCTGGATTCAGCCCGGCTTGCACGGGTAGTGGGGGCAACTCCGTCTTCTTTGTCCAGCCGAAGGGAACCGAAGGCTTCGTCCAATCGCCGATCAAGATCCCACCTGGCCAAAGTACGCGCGGATTGATCGATGGGTTTTGCAGTTGATAGACCGTGCGGTCCTTGCCGTTGGGCGAATAAATTTGGATCGCATAAGGCAACAGGGCCTTGGTAGGAGCGGAGACTTGCAGAATCACCTGAACCTTGCTAAATTCGGCCGCCTGCTGCTGGTAGCGCGGATAGGCCTCCAGCCAAACCTCGTTTTGCACATTGGGCGGCGTGATGATCCGCATGAAATAGCGATCCTTGAGCTTTTGGGCCTCGACGCCAAAAACGAACGGCAGCGGGCCGTCGCCGATCCCCTTGCCCTGCAATTCCGGCGGCATGACGAATTCCGTGACCCTCTTCTCCGTATAGTTGAACTGATAGATCGACTTGCCGTCGCATAGCCATTGCTCCGACTGCTTGGGATCTTTAGCTTCGATCTTCATCAGCCCCTTGTCGGGCGAGGCGAATTTCAAGACGCCTTCGTCGGGCGGTGGTGGATTGCCGTTGCCAAACACGGCGTCGTATTTCCAGCGGAAAAATTTCGATTCCATGAAATGGATCTCTCGGTTCCGCTTTTCCCAGTCGGCAAGCAAATTTTCCAGGGCCGCGATTTCCGGAGGCGAGAGCACAAACGGTGCTTGTGGTGCGGTGCTCCGCGGGGGAGGACCTTGGATCGCCTGCCCTGCGGCCGGCGGACCCGCAATGGGCTGGCCTTGGCTAGGTAGACCCAGCGCCGGATCCGGTACACACGGCGACAAGCATGGCGGTGCGATCCTCTGGCCTTGGCCAGGTAGACCCTGCGCCCGTGGATCCTGCGGAGCATAGATCCCGCGATTGTCGGCCGGCGGTTGCGGCCCATAGACCGGCTGACCGGCCGGAACGGGCTGACGGTGCTCGATCGTCGGATCCTGCGGAGGACCGACGGGTTGATCGTGCTGCGGATATTGATATTGCCCCGTCGCCGAGGTACCTGCGGCCGGGTTGCCGGTTCCGGGAGTACCTGCTGGGGTGGTCGATGGCTGGTAATTCGGCGGATAATTGGGTGGATTGGGCGTGGCTTGCCAATGTTGCTCGGGTGCTTGTGCCATGGCACCGCCGCTGCCCAGCAGTAGCCAGAAAAATGTCCACGCCGCCCGTCCCCAGTTCCGGCCCAGTGATCGTTTCATGGGTTCCTTCCCGCCGAAATCATTGCTAGCATTGATGTTGAGTCTTCCCGTCCCATTGGTGGACCCTAGACTCGCGTTGGATTCTAACAAGAAGTTTAGTATAGCCCTAGGTCAGTTTTTCGCGAATAATTCACCAAAACCGGAAATAAACGGGGCTCTTCCAGCTTTAGGTGCGAAACATGCGTAATTGTAGGTTGGGCTTTAGCCCGACAATCCTGCGTTTATCGGAGACGGGCTAAAGCCCATCCTACGAACCATGCCAAAACTTGTGACAACCTGGCTCCTGCCGCTGGCGATTCTCGTCCTTCCGGGCTGCGACCACGATGCATCTAGCATCGGCCACGTCGAATCGGTTTGGGGACGGCAGGGTATCTCGGATGGCCGATTCCAAACACCCCGAGCGATTGCCATCGATCGCGACGACCTGCTTTACATCGTCGATAAGACGGCCCGCATCCAGGTCTTCAAGACCGACGGCACTTTTCTCCGCGAGTGGTCCACACCCGACCACGCCAACGGCAAGCCGACCGGCCTGAGCTTTGATCGCGACGGCAACCTCATGGTAGCCGATACGCATTACTTTCAAGTACTTGTCTACTCGCCCCAAGGCAAGCTGCTCCGCACGTTGGGTGGCAAGCCGGGCGAAAAGCCGGGTGAATTCGGCTTCGTGACCGGTACAGCCCAGGATTCGCAAGGCAACGCGTACATTTCCGAATATGGCGAGTACGACCGAATCCAAAAATTCGCGCCCGATGGCCGCTTCCTCCTGCAATGGGGCGGTCACGGCTCCGCGCCAGGCCAGTTCTCTCGACCACAAAAGATCGTCTTCGATGCCGACGATCATCTTTGGGTCACCGATGCCGGCAATCATCGCATCCAGGTCTTTGACACCGAAGGTAAATTGCTGAAGTCGTGGGGAGTGCAAGGCAGCAAGCCGGGCGAGCTTTACTATCCCTACGACATCGTACTCGCCCCGCACGATACCTTATATGTTTGCGAGTACGGCAACCATCGCATCCAGAAGTTTACCCGCGACGGCCGCTCCTTGGGCTGCTGGGGATATGAAGGACGGGGAGAAGGGGAGTTGTTTAATCCTTGGGGCGTGGCGAGGGATAGCCGGGGGAGGCTTTATGTGTTGGATACGGGTAATAATCGGGTACAATGCGTGCGAATGACGAATGACGAATGACGAATGACGAATGACGAATGACGAATGACGAAAGGCTATTGCAGATGGATAATGACAAGGCGAATGCCGAAAGCGTTGCTACTCCGACGAAAAAGCCCTACGATTTGGAAGAGCGGACAGCGTTATTCGGGGAGGCTGTCATTCTGTTCACCCGAAAATTGCCGAGAGATGTGATCACCATGCCCCTGATTGGACAATTGGTTCGCAGTGGTACAAGCGTTGGGGCGAACTATTGCGAGGCGGACGATTCGGTCTCGAAGAAAGACTTTCGCCATCGAATCAGCATTTGCAAGAAGGAGGCACGTGAAACCAAATTCTGGCTGCGCATGATGGCCACCGCCACTCCTGAATCGAAGTCTGAGGGGCGGATTCTGTGGCAAGAGGCCAAAGAACTTCATTTGATTTTCAGTGCTATCTGGAGAAGGCGAAAATCATGACCCACATGTCTTCTCTTCATTTTTTCGTCATTCGTCATTCGTCATTCGTCATTCGTCATTTCCTAGCCCATGTTTCTCTACCACCCTTCGTTTAACTCTCCCTCCTACCTGGCAATACTCTTGCTCTTGCCAGTGCTCTGGTGGTATAGCTATCGCCGACTAGCTGGGCTGGGGAGAATTCGCCGTTGGCTGGCCTTGCTGTTTCGTACGCTCGTGATTGTGCTCTTGGTCATGGCAGCAGCCGACATGCAAATTGTGCGGAGCAACGATCATCTGACGGTTCTCTATCTGCTGGATCAGTCGCTAAGCATCCCGGAAGAAAAACGCGCGGCGATGATCAAGTACGTCCGCGACGAAGTCCACGCCCATCGCCACGATAAAGACCGCGCCGGTGTGATTGTCTTCGGCCGCAATGCTGCGATCGAGCTTCCGCCCTTTGACGACGATCTGCAAATGGGCAGTTCGATCGAGAGCCTTTTCGACCCGCAGGCGACGAACATCGCCGCCGCCATGAAACTGGCCCAGGCCACGTTTCCCGAAAATGCCGCCCGGCGGATCGTTCTGGTGACCGACGGGAACCAGAACCAGGGCAACGCTCTGGAGCAGGCTCAGGCCGTGGCTGCCGCTGGCATCGGCATGGATGTCGTTGCGATTCGCTACCACACGCGGGCCGAAGTGGCCGTGGAGCGAGTGATCCTGCCCAGCGAAGTCCGTCTCAATCAGCCGTTCGACCTCCGCGTCGTGCTTTCCAACAACTGCGATGACAAGCCGGGCGATACCGGCGAAGTGCCCGGCCGGCTGATTGTCACCAAAATCGTCGATGACCAGCCGATCGACCGCACGGAACAACGTGTGACGCTTCCGCCCGGCAAGAAGGTCTTCAATCTGCGACAGACAATTGATAGCGCGAATTTTTATACCTACGAGGCTAAATTCGTCCCCGACCGGCCTGAAGACGACGCCATGCCGCAAAACAATCGTGCCACGGCCTTTATCCACGTGGCCGGCAAAGGGCAGGTGTTGCTGATCGTCAGCCAGGAACGGCCCAACGAATATGGGCCGCTTGCCGAGCGGCTGCGGCAGCATGGCATGGAAGTTGTCGTCCGCGGCACGGATCGGCTTTTTTCCAGCCTTGCCGAGTTGCAGATCTTTGACACGATCGTGCTGGCCAATGTGCCCCGTGCCACCAGCGATGAAGTGAGCTTCAGTGACGAACAGATCGACATGCTCGTGCGCAACACGCAGCAGATGGGCGCGGGGCTGGTCATGCTGGGCGGTGCGGAAAGTTTTGGCGCAGGCGGATGGACCGGCACGGAACTGGAAAAGGCGATGCCGGTCGATTTCCAGATTCGCAATGCGGAAGTGGCCCCGCGCGGCGCGCTGGTGCTCCTCATGCACGCCAGCGAAATTGCCCAAGGCAACGGCATCCAGAAACAGATCGCCAAGGAAGCGATCAAGACGCTCAGCGGTCAGGACTATTGCGGCGTGATGCAATGGAACGGCAACGAGCAGTGGATCTACGACCAAGGCCCCGTGGAGATCGCCCAATACCGCAACAAGCTGCTGGCGGCCGTCGATCGGATGGTCCCCGGCGACATGCCCGACTTTGAACCGGCCATGCTCTTGGCCGAACAAGGTTTCGCCGGGCTGCAAAACCAGCAGCAGGTGGCTGTGAAGCACATGATCGTACTCAGTGACGGCGACCCCGGCCCACCGCAGGCAGCGACAATCAACCGGCTGAGGGCCATGGGAGTGACGATTTCCACGGTGGCCGTCAACGCCCACGGCACGTCCGAGAGCCAGAATCTAGCCAAGCTTGCCTCGGACGGCAATGGCAAGTATTACTCGGTGAACAATCCCAGCAAAGCCTTGCCGCGGATATTTCAGAAAGAAGCCCGCCGGGTATCCCGACCGATTCTTTATGACCCCCACAGTTCGTTTCCCGTGAAGCAGGTCTCCCAACATCCGATGATGTCCGGCATCCGCGAACTGCCGCCGATCCAAGGCTACGTGCTCACGAGCAAGAAGGAGAACCCGTTGGTGGAAACCGTGCTCTTGGCCACGAAGCCGGGCGGCGAGGAGAACACCACGATCCTGGCCGGCTGGAACTACGGACTTGGCCGCGCGGTCGCCTTCACCACCGATGCCGGATTGCGATGGACGCCGGATTGGTCCGGCAGCGCGGCGGGCGACAAACTCTTTGCCCAGATCGTTCGCTGGTCGATGCGGCCCTCGGGCGGATCGGGAAAGCTGGCCGCGACCTTCGAGCCGCAGGAAGGCAAGATGCGGGTTGTCGTCACGGCACTGGACGATAAGAATGATTTCCTCAACTTCCTGACCATGACCGGCACGGCCGTCGGACCTGATTTGAAGAAGCCGCTGGGCCTGGAGATCGAGCAGACCGCACCGGGCCGTTATGTGGGCACGTTCCCCATGCACGAAGCGGGCAGTTACTTCGTGACGATCAATCCAGGCCGCGGCATGGCACCCTTGCGGACGGGCGTGAACGTGCCCTATTCCGACGAGTTTCGCGATCGCGAGGCCAACGATCCCCTGCTGACCCAGCTCGCCGCCGTGCAGCCCAAGGACGGTCCGCCGGGCCAACTCATCGAAAATCCGGACGCGACCGGCAAGTTGTTGGATTTCAACACCTTCCGCCACGATTTGCCCAAGGCCAGCAGTAGCCAGGAGGCGTGGCATTGGCTAATTCTCATGGCCAGTTGCGTCTTCCTGGGCGACGTGTTCATCCGCCGCGTACAGGTACACTTCGCCTGGCTGCCGCTGCTGTTGGTCCGTCTGCGCGATTTCATCCTTCGCCGCCAGCCCGCGCCGGCTCTGCCACAGTACATTGAGCGTTTGAAGAGTCGCAAGGCGGAAGTGGCCGAACACCTGGAGCAGCTTCGCGCGACGGCGCGGTTCGAGTTGCCCACCCAAGCACCGATTGATTTGAAGCCGCTCGACGAACCGGAACGTGTTTCGCCCACAGCTTCCGAACCCCGTGCGACTGAAATGTCCCCGGCGAAGGCAGAGGTTGGGAAAGAAGAAGAGACGTATACCGAGCGGCTCTTAAAGGCGAAGAAGAAGGCGTGGGAAGAACGCCCTTGAGGCCCGCTGGTGGCCGCTTCTTTCCAGTGCGGTCCCCAAACCGGTAGGCACTTGGATAAATTGGCTCTTCCGGTTTTGGGTGCAGAAGTAGGGTGGGTGGAGCACGGAAACCCAATCGCTGTGGTGCGTTGCGCGAACCGGTTTACTCCAGGGAAAAATGTTCCCGTTCGTTAGATTCCGTGCGTAACCCACCATTTCCACGAAGGGGTTCGCTCCACGCACCCTACGGGAAATCTAGGAAGTAGGGTGGGGAGAGTGAAACGAGCCCCACCAAAAGCGGACCGCAACAGAATTGGTGGGGCTCGCTGCGCTCTCCCCACCCTACACTTGTTGTTGACCCTTTCCGCAACTGAAACTACTTTCCGGCCTTCTCGGGCGCATGGATAGCTTCCGGCTGCGGCGAGAGCTTTGCACTGGACGTGGCATCGGCCTTCAGGTCGCCCAGGGCATATTGCATGCCGTCGCAGTAGAACTGGAGAAGCGTGGGATTCCAGAAGATTTCGTGGACGTGGCCCAGCGAGCAATAAAAGGCATGGCCCTTGCCCACTTCTTGAATCCAGGCTACGGCATTGTCGCCGTCGGGACGGCTTTGCTTGTTGTCTATGCGGGTCATGTCCATGCTGAGCAGGACATGCAAACGATCGCGGGAGTAGGGGGCCTTGAAGCGATAGATCTCGTCTTTAACCCAGAAAGCCTTGCCGTCGAATGCCTTCGAGAGCGGACTTTTGGGATCGTCAAGCTTTACCGGAATCTGTTGCCAAGGATGGCCATTGAACACGGCGCCGATCATATCCTGTCCTTCCTTCCAGGTGGGGAAGTTGTCGCAGGCGGCATGAATGCCGACGATGCCGCCGCCATTGCGGACAAATTCCAGCAGGGCCTCGCGGTGCTTGGGATCCTTGAACTTCAATTGCGTGGTATTGTTGAACACCACCGCATCGTACTTCTTGAGCGAGTCGGCATCAAAGGCTTTCATGTCAACGCTGATGTCCGACTTCCACGCCCCGGTCTTCTCACCCATCAACTCCAACGCCTTGGCGCCGATTGGGATCGAGTCGTGCGGGAAACCTTCCGTGCGGCAGAAGATCAGGATCCGGCGGGGCTTTGCCGGTTCCGCCGTGGCCTTGGCCGGCAATGCCTCCTTGACCTTCTTCAATTCATTCTCAGGAACCTGCTTCAGGACGTCGGCGGCCAACACGACCGGCCCGGTCAATAATGCGATGGTCAGGGCGACCATCAGGGAAACAACGAACTTCGCCTTCATCAAAACTCTCCTTGTAAAACGGACACAAAACACACAACAATAAATTCTAACCTAATTAGCATAGCATGATTCTGGGGCGCATGTCACTCCTGTGGGGATTGTCATTGCGGCTCCAGCTTGATTACGTCCTTTGCCCGCGATTCAGGCGTGACTTTGAACTGCTCCAGTTTACCGTCGCGATAGACACCCTCGACGACCGTCTGCTTCGGCGCGTGGAGCTTGAATTCGACGTTCCACGGCTTCGGCCAAGCGGGGAAGAGAAGCAGTTTGTCGCCCACCGGTTGCAGAATCATGTATTGCAGGGCCATTTGCCCAACGCCGCCGTGATCCATGTCGGGGATTTCGTCGTTGCCGGGGCCCCACATGGCCGGAAAACGGAAACTCCTGTTGACGTTCGCAAACCGGCCGGCCACGCTCTGCCTCGCCTGGGCCGCCAGACCAAGGCAGGCCGTGTCGATGTCATCCTGCCACCAACAGGTGTTGTGCCGGTTCTCACGACGATTGAATGTTTCGCGGGCAATCTCCAATCCGTCGCGGCCAACGCCGAACAGCCGATAAGGGAATACCGCGTACAACTCGGGGTTTTCCACGTTGGCATGGTTGCCAAAGGTTTCAGCGGGCAAGAGGAATGTTTTGCCACCGACGGTCTTCGTAGGTACTTCAGGCAATTCGCTGAGCAGTCGCTTCCAGTCGGTGCGCTGACGCTCGCTGGTCAGGTCGGTGGGCAATTCCAAGAGGCGGCCGACGACAAACTTGAGTCCGGCGACTTCCGGCAGAGGGTTGACCGCCACATGCCACGTCTCCAGCGAGGCGGCCGGCTCAAAGCGGATCTTGCCCTTCGCGTCGCGTTTGTAGTGCTGGTCGTAAAACTGGACGATCGCAGAGGCCAGCGGCAGCAACGTATCGGTGGCGAATTGCCGGTCTTCAGTGTTGGCATAATATTCCAACATCATCGTGGATAGCTCGATACCGCCGGACCAGTAGTAGCGGATGTACGAATTCGTGGCCAGCCCGACGGGATTGCCGCCGCGGTTCCAGCCGTAATCGGGGTTGGCGTAGGTGCCCCAGGAATAGAGGGTTTCCGGGAAGAACGCACCGTCGTGGCCGTGGTAGATCCGAGTCCGCTGCTTGGCCAGGGGTAAAGCGGCCAGGTAGGTGCGGAACATCGGCCGCAGCACGTCGTAGTCACCCGTGGCAATCATCGGCCAATAAACTAGGCGGAAGTTCTGGAACCAATTCGCGCCGGCCCAGCGGCGGTAATCGGGATCGCGCTCATAAGGGAGCGTGAAAATCGAGCCGTTGAACTTGATCCAGGGGTTGCCCCGCCCGCCGCAAGCGGTCAGATAGCGCTGCAACCCGTACCCGAGGGTTGTCGGTTGGGCGTCCGACGGGCCGCTGAGGCGAATCCAACTCCGATTCCAGAATTCGCGCCACCCTTGCCGATGCGCCTCGCGGGCGGTCTCCAGGTTGATCGCAGCAAGCCGCGCGATATTCGCCTCCAGTGCCGCCAGCCACTGCTCGGGCTTGGCCGGATGTTGGCTGAGCACGTGGATAGCGATGGCCTGCTTGTCGCGCGGCTGGGCCGATTTGATCGCCGCAGTGCCGTCGCTGACCATGCCTTCGCCCACGATGGCTCCACCGAACGTGCGGTCCAATAACGGATCGATTGCGCCCTGCATCGCGCTTTCCAAGCCCTGCAACTTCAGGGTCGCCGGCCACACGGAATGCGCGTTGTGGTGATACCACACCACGCGGTCCTTCTGATGCTCCAGGATGGTGTCGGGATACTGGATGGTCGGCTTGCCGCTCTGGTTCAAAGGGTCACTGTGCGACAGATCCCGGCCAGCGAGCGTGCGCTGCTGGGTTCGCCACGATTCCAACGCGGCGCGGACCTCAAAGGGTTTTTTGCCCTGGGCCTCCAAGTGGATGATGGGCTGCTGGGCATCGACCCATAGCCGCAACGTCACGTCCGAATCGTCCTTGCCGGCCTGGACGACGAACTCGCCGCTGCCGAGCTTGAGTTCCTGGCGATAAGGCCCGCCTTTGACGACCGGATTGGGCGTGAGCTTGACGCGCACCCGCCCAAGCTTGAGCAGCCGATTGTTGTCGTCGTAGGCATCGGTCTTACCGATGTAGAAGAGCAAATCGCCGTTTTCCTCGACCCACGCGCTGATCCCCACCTCGCCGTTGCCCAGCGGCATGGCACCGTGGAAGTCCTTGCTGGGTGAATCAAAGGCGATATTGTAGCGGTCGATGGGCTGCGCGGCCGAATCGTCGGCCATTGCCCGATGATTGGCGATCATACCCAGAAGAAGGGGCCATGCAAGGATAGCGATTTTCATGTTTTTTTCGGCTATGGGTTGCGGTGGGCGGTTGTGGTAGGCGTTGGATATTCCGACACAATTGTCATCTGCACGTAGAACCGGAAGAGTCCAAGAACATGAGTATTACTTGTCTTGGCGCAAAATGCAAGTAACAATGGTAGTGGTAAGATTTTCTGGCAAGCGCGTGGCACGGGCTTCTAGCCCGTGGAATTCGACACTGGCAAGATGCCCGTGCCACGGTGGCATCCGTCTGCCAGAGAATCTTGCCACACACTAACAATGGTAGCTATGAAACCAATATATCTCACTCTCTGTTTCGCCGTACCGATTCTATTGCTCTGCGTCTGCCCTCCTGCGGGAGCGGCCGAGGCAGTCCTGCGGCCGGACAAACTCCAGGACTACGTTGCACAGTTCAACGCCACCGACAACGACCTTTACCGGCAGTATATCCCCAACGCTAAGGCGGCCGAGTTTTTGGCCGCCAATGTGCCGCTGCTAGACTGCCCCGGCCTCGATATAGAGAAGACCTACTATTTTCGCTGGTGGACCTACCGCAAGCACATCAAGGAAACCCGCGACGGATTTGTCGTTACCGAGTTCCTGCCTCCGGTTGGCTGGGCGGGCAAGCACAACACGATCAGTTGCGCGGTCGGCCATCATCTTTACGAAGGCCGCTGGCTCCGCGATCCTAAGTTCCTCGACGACGACTCCATCTTCTGGCTCCGAAAAACCAACAATCTGCATCACTACAGCAACTGGCTTGCCGACGCGATCTGGGCTCGCTATTGCGTCAACGGCAACGCCGCTTTGGCGAAAGAGTTGCTGCCCGATCTCGTGAAAAACTTCCGCCGCTGGGAGAAGGAACGGCGCGACGCCAACGGTCTGTTCTGGCAAGAAGACGGTGCCGACGGCATGGAGGTGGCGATTGGCGGGACCGGCTATCGGGCGACGATCAATAGCTACATGTTTGGCGATGCTAGGGCGATCGGTGCCATTGCCGTCATGGCCGGTCGGCCTGAGATGGCGGAGCAGTTCTTCCTCGAAGCGGACCGCATCAAAGGGCTTGTCCAATATAAACTCTGGGATGCCGACGCGCAGTTCTTCAAGATGCGGAAACGGCAACCCGGCCAGGTCCACCCAAGCGTTCCGTCGCCGCCGCTCCCGCAGCTAGCTGACGTCTGCGAACTGTACGGCTACACGCCCTGGTATTTCAACCTGCCGTCTGTGAGTACGCGCTATGCCGCAGCCTGGAAGCAGATCATCGATCCCAAGGGCTTTGCCGCGCCCTTCGGGCCGACGACGGCCGAGCAGCGGCATCCGAAGTTCGCGATCTCCTACCAGGGCCATGAGTGCCAGTGGAACGGACCGAGTTGGCCCTATTCGACCGCCGTCACTTTGACGGCCATGGCGAATCTGCTCAACAACTATCAGCAAGATGTCGTGACCAACGGCGACTATTTCAATTTGCTGCGAACTTACACCGACTCGCACCGCTTGAAACGCGACGACGGCTCGGTCGTGCCGTGGATCGACGAGAATCTCAACCCACTCACCGGCGATTGGATCGCTCGCACCAGGCTGAAGGGTTGGAAGAACGGAACGTGGGACGCCGGCAAGGGGGGCGTGGAGCGCGGCAAGGACTACAACCACTCGACCTACTGCGACCTCATCATTACCGGCCTGATTGGCCTTCGCCCCCGCGCCGACGACACGGTGGAAGTCAACCCGCTCGCGCCCGGCGATTGGGCATACTTCTGCCTCGACAACATTGCCTATCACGGTCGGACGCTGACGATCCTTTGGGACAAGACCGGCCAGCGATACCACCGCGGCCAGGGCCTGCGCGTCCTGGCCGACGGTCGTGAAATCGCCGCCGCAGATAAACTCCAGCGCGTCACCGGGAAACTGCCGGTGAATTGAGAGATGATATATGAACCAAGTAACGATCCTACTGAGACTCCTCTGGAACCGGATACGGCTCCTGGGCCTGACGAGGGCGACTCCATTAGTGGAAGAGAGCCGGCGCGTGCGAGTGGTGGCGCGAGAGAACATCTTTGCGTTGGCGATCCTGCTCTTCTTCTTGTTCTGCGGGCCGACCTTGCTCGGAGTATTGCACATCGGCCGCGAATCGTTGCACATCGCCGGTGGCGTGTTGCTATTCTTGATTTCTGTACCAGTTCACACTGCATCTCTACCGGGACAACCGCTATTCGGAGATCCCCACACGGGAGGAACTGGAAGTTTTGCGAACCAGAATCACCGCTCCCGACGGCGCATTTCCGGAAGCAAATCCGGGCAACTTCGCACAAACCAATATTCTCAACATCGCCCCTTCGCAGCCCGCGATTGCATTCAACGCCTCAAAGGCCGGTGTAATCCGCAGCATCCGGATCACATCGCCGTCTGCAGACGCCGGCGCCATGGATTCCATGCGTGCCTCGCCATGAACGGCCGCATTTTCGACCCCGCCCGCACGCGGAAAAACGTCGGCGACAATTGTTTTGAAGAGTCCCAGTTGTACGCACGGAAGACACATACGCCTTTGGGGGCATGGTCGGAATCTGGATCACGGCGATTTCAAAGCCTAGCCGACACCCCCGAACTGGCCAAGAGAAGCACTTGGAACCATTCCACTGAGACGAATTGTGAGACGAACTAACCCGGAAAACGTCTTGAACTTTTCTTTTATTCTGAGGACAATTCATCCTGATCTCATGGTTCTCCGTGGGCCCAACCGTACGGTACTCCGTGTCAATCAAGCGCGAAACGATTTTTCCCGGCCTTGATGCCGAACTCCCATCTCTTTCCCCCGCGCTCGACTAAAAGTTGGAACGGGCCGTCCGACTCGATGCTCACATCGACCAGTCCCGCGGGATCGTTTGGCGGCTGGGCAACTAGAGTGGCCGTGTGGCCGTTGAATCGGAATTGCTCGCAACCACAGCGTTTCATGGAAGTCAATGCCCAGGTCAATCGGTTGTTGGGGGCGTCGGCCTTCAGGCCGATGCGGTATTCGAGGAAGTATAAGATGGGGACGATTCCCGTCCAGCCGACGAAATCCCCCTTCGCCGGTTTCCCAGGCTTTGTAGCATCCGGGGCGTAGTTTTCCCAGACGGTGCCCGTAGTCCGAAAAACCTCGCCTACCATCCGTAGCTGTTCCAGGGCGATCTCGCGGGCCAGATCGTGCTTGCCGTAGCGTTCCAGTCCGCGAATGACCATGGTGTTCGTAGGCGACCAGACGGCACCGCGCCAATAGCCACCCGCCGGGTCAAAGCCCGCTTGGTCGGCCGGAGTGGTCGGCACGCGATGCTTGCGGCCGAAACTTTGGGGATTTCGCAACTCCGCCGCCAGGGCGTCGGCCTGCTCGGGTGACGCCACGCCCGCGAGGAGCGTCCAGAAGGCGGCAATCGTCTTCGCCGGGGTTTGCTTGCCATCAACCGTCAGGTCGAAGTAGAACTTCCGTTTGGAGTCCCACATCTTCGCATTGATTATCCCCGCCAGTTCTGCCGCTTCCTTGCGGAACGTCGCGGCCTCGTCTTTTTTCTCCAGCAGGTCGGCAATCTCGGCGAGTTGGTTGCCGAACAAGACCATCTGCGACGAAGTATCCACGGCCGTGCCGCCCTTGTCCAAGTACGGGTTGCGTGGGGAGTTGTCCATGCTGGCCCAGTCGGTCATGTAGAGGCCGTTGCCTTGGCGGATGTACTTTTGCAACCCACGATAGTAGCGAACGAGCGGTTCATGGACCTGCTTCAACCGCGATCGGTCGCCGGTCACGCGGACGCTCTCCAGTTCAGCCCACGCGAAGATCGGATGATTGAGGGCGTCGAGGGTCAGGTGCGGACGCGGTTGAGGAACCTCGCGGCCCGTGTAGGTGACGGAGAACTTGCTCCAACGGCTGAACAAATCCTTCTGCTCCCCGTTCACCCACTCGACATAATCCCGCCCCGTCGTCCGGTTGATCTCACGGCAAATCTCGCCATTCTCGTACTGCTTGGCATAGAAGTTGTCGAGCGAGCCTATCCCGGGAACCAGGGGATGCCCATAGTTGCAAAACATGGTGAGGAAACAGGTGTCCCAAAGGAAGATGTTCTGGTTGAAGGCTGCGTCGATGAACTGACTGACGAACCCGCTTCCAGGCTTGGGCTCATAGAAGTTGCGGAATCCCAACTCCCACGTCTTCCAGTACATTTGGACATACAAGGGGTTTTCGTCGTAGATCGGGCTGGGCAGTTTGCCCCTGGTCTCGGCGAACGTCGGCAAGGGTTTCGGAACGTACTGTTTCTTGGCGAAGTACATCCCTTGAACAGGCTCGGCTTGTGCCGGCTGTAAGGCAAGACTACCCAAAAGGATCGCTACGGTGACAAGGAAGGCGATTGAGCCAGTAGAAACGCGATTTCTCATGTTCGGGCCTCGGCGATGATCGGCATGGTTGATGGTCCTTTACTGGATTATAGGACGGACGCTCGATGATTAGAGCGATTTTGGCGGGAAATACAAGTCAGAAACGGGCATAACTCCGCGAAAACCGGAAAAAACTTGCCACCAAACCCGTTTTTCTCGGGTTTTCCTAGTTCCTGGGGCCGGCTATCTGCTTGGAATGATCATTGGATTGCTTTGCAGATACTCCTGCAAAACCCGAATGATCCGCAGGATCTCCGGTTCCAGTGCAGCCAGAGATTCCTGCGATTCGGCCAAGTTCCGGTCCTGCCCCATCCTTTCCAGTCGGAGTGCCTCCTCGTAGGCCACGGTCTTTCCGAAGTAGCGAAGCGATGCTTTGAGGGTATGGGCGGACAACCGCAGCACCGTGGTATCCGAGTTGGTAATGGCCTGGCGAATTGCCGCCATCAAGCGGGGGATTTCCTCCAGCGCAGCCTCCACTACCGTTTTCAAGTGCTGCGTGCTGCCCCTCACCGCCTGGAGGGCTTCATGCCAGTTGACAATTTCTCCCTCGGCCATTTCAGGAACAGGCTGTCCCGCAAGCTCCGCAGAAATGGAAAACAATCCACCAATCACATTGAACAGCTCGGCGACATGAATCGGTTTGGCAATGTATCCGTCCATCCCCGCTGCCAGGCATCGCTCACGGTCGCCCATCAGCGCGTGGGCAGTCATCGCAACGATTGGGATGTGCGTGCCGGTGTGCTGTTCCCGCGTCCGGATTTTCTCGGTGGCCTCCAGCCCGTCCATCTCCGGCATTTGCACGTCCATCAAGATCATGTCGAACTTTTCTGCTTGCAAGGCCGCAATCGCCTCTCGGCCATTGTTGACCACGGTGATCTTGTGGCCTTGTCCTTCGAGCAACGCCACGGCCAGTTTTTGATTGACGAGACTGTCCTCTGCCAACAGGATTTGCAAACCCTGCGCATGCTTCGGTTGTGCCGCAGCCGCGAGCAATTTCCTTTTGGGAACCGAGATGCCGAGGGCCAGTTCAATGGCTTCGAGGAGTTCGGATTGTTTGATCGGTTTGAGCAGATACGCGGAGATTCCCAGTTCTTCGCAGCGTTGCGTGTCCTCCGGGCTGTCTCCCGAGGTCAGCATCATAACGACTGTGCTGCCCATCGCAGGGTCTTGCTTGATCTGCGAGGCCAGCATGAATCCGTCGGTGCCCGGCATGTGGGCATCGGTGAGGACCAAGCGGTAGGGTTCGCCTTTCTTCTGGGCCTCCAGCAGCAATCGGACTGCCTCCGCCGCGCTTGGGGCAACGGTAGGCGCCATCTGCCAACTGCGGAGAATCTCGTCAAGGATACGGCGGTTGGTAGCGTTGTCATCGACTACGAGTACTCGCATCCCATGAAGAATCACGGGTTCAGGGGGCAGCGGCTCGGCGAGTTCGTTGTCGGCGAGATTGAGGCGGATAGTAAAATGAAATCGGCTTCCCTGGCCGACTTCACTTTCCACGCAGATATTGCCACCCATGAGGCCGACCAGGCGCGAAGCGATGGCCAGACCCAGGCCCGTGCCACCGTGGCGGCGCGTCGTCGAACTGTCGGCCTGTTCAAACATCTCGAAGATGGCCGACTGTTTCTCCGGCGGGACGCCTATCCCCGTGTCAGCCACGACGAAGTGCAATCCCACATCCTTTTCCGAGCGGGATTCCAGTGTCACTTCCAGGCTCACCTCCCCGGTCTCCGTGAACTTGATGGCATTGCCAACGAGGTTGACGATGATCTGGCGAAGCCGATTATAGTCGCCAACCACGATACGGGGCACTTCAGGATGGATGAAGCAGGCCAACTCCAGTCTTTGCTGGTGGGCTCGAATGGCAAACGATCTCATCGTATCGCCAAGACTTTCCCGCAGGTCGAACGGACTGCAATCGAGCGTGAGTTTACCCGCTTCGATCTTTGAGAAATCGAGGATGTCGTTGACTACCGACAGCAAAGCCTCGCCCGAGTCTCTCGCCGTTCGGAGGAACTCCCGCTGCTGGGCAGATAACTGGCTTCTCAGCACGAGCTCCGTCATGCCGATGACTGCATTGAGAGGCGTACGGATCTCGTGGCTCATGTTGGCCAGGAACGTACTTTTGGCGCGGCTGGCGACTTCAGCAACGTCTTTGGCATGGGATAACTGAACATTCGTCTGAGCTAGTTCGACCGTTCGTTTCTGAACGCGGATTTCCAACTCGTCATGTGCCCGGCGAATCTTCTCTTCTGACCGCTTGCGTTCCGTAATATCGTGCATCACCGCCACCGCCCCGGTCGTTTGCCCGCCGAAGTCATGCAATGGTTGCGCGCTGGCCAGGATAGTCCGCACGGGTCCATGCCTGGGGGCAATCACCATTTCCACGTTGAGGAGAATTTTGCCGCAAAGTGCGCGAAATAGCGGAACGTCTTCGGTTCGCATCGGTGTTTTCCCATCCGCCAGATAGAGGTCGTAGTGCTCCGCCCACTGCTCGGCAGGAATGGGCTCTAGCGGAAGTCCGTGAATCTCCCGTGTCGCGCGATTAAACAACGTGAGGACACCCTTGGCATCGCAGGCTACAATACCCACTTCAATACTGTCGAGTACGGCTTCGAGAAACTGCTGCTGCCTATACAACGCCTCCTCCGTGCGCTTGTACTCGGTGATGTCCAGCCCATACGTGCGGATACGCCCGGACTGGGTCACGAAGTAAATCGTCTGTTGGTACCAGTGGTCGCCGACCGCCACCTCGCGCGGCGGCAAGTCCACGGCACCCCGACGACACGCCGTGGCCAGCGTCTGCCAGTCGACCAGCCAGGGGTGTTCCGATCCGCAGTCCTCGATATCGGGAAACAGTCGCCGTGCCGCCGGGTTCACAAAGCACACGCGACCCTCCAGGTCTGCCTCCACGATCGGCTGTGGGTCGAGGAGTGGAAAGGACGCCAAAACCACCAACTCATCGGCCTGCTGGGCCAGTTGCCGGTTGTTCGCCAACAGCGCCATCCGCCAGTGCCGCATGGTTCGCAAAACAATCAACCATGCGACCAGTAACGCAGAAATGACGATGGCAGCAGGCACGATACTCAGGAAAGCCCCTTTCTGCTCTGCCCGCAACCCGGCTCTAGCGGTCGCGTTGAGAAGGTCGGCCAAGCGGGTCATCCCCTCCGCGTACGAACGCTTCTGCGTTTCGTATTCCCCGTTGAAGAGCACTGCCCGTGCTTCCGGCAAGTGGCCTTGCCGAACCAAGGCAAAGGCTTGGTTCTCCATCTCCACCAGTTTAATATTGGCCACATCGGTTTGTGCGGCGGCCTCGCTACTGGCCACGTCGGGCGAGAGGCTCATGGCCTCTTTGATGGCGGCATCCAGTTCGGGTTCGTGGTGGCGGTATCTTTCCTCCCAGTGCCGTTCCCCCGTGGCTACTGCCATGCGTGCGGACATGGTTAGCACTTCGTCGAGATAGAGGATCGTACTCCGCAGTTCCTCGATCCTGAAATCCCGCTGCTGATTTGTTTCCATCGCACGGAAGGAACGGTAGGCACCCCACTCCAGCCATACGAGCACGATCCCGGTGAGGATCACGGTGAACGCAAGGAACCTTCGTGGAAATTGGGTGGTCAACCTTCCGTTTTTCGGTATCACTTTGGCTCCTTGCCAAGAGAAATAAGGCCGTTTGTACATCCCTCGGATAACCGGCGACGCCTCTCCTCCGAAGTCCGAGGTTCTCTATCCCAGGCTCCACCGATAATTGTACTGCACGGTTGGTTCATTAACCAGCAGCGATGGGCAGTTCCGCCGCCCATTTCTTCCCTACCCCAAGGGTTGTGTTGCGGGTATCGGCGCAGGCCTACAGCGAGCCGGAACACTACCATCGGCTGGTCGCGGCCGTGCGGCAGCTTTGGCGGTAGATCCCTATACTTTCTCCGGCACCTCATACCCTGCCCGATACCCCTGCGTCAAAAACTTGTCGGCCTCGGGGTCACCGATGAAACGCTCGGTTTTTGGGTCGATCGCGAGTGTGCGGCCCATGCGGTAGGTTGCCTTGTCGAGATTCACGCCGACATCCCGGAGATTCCGCTTGATCATCTCGAACGACTCGGCAATCTGCGGCTGGCTCATGCCATCAGGCTCGTGGCTAAAGGGAACCTGCTTGCCCAGGCGGTAGGAAATGTTGGCCAGGTGGCAAAGCGCGGCGGCGTAATGGCCGTTGAGGATCGGGGCGTTGACCGCCTTCGGCGTCCGGTTACGGACGCAGGCGATGAAGCTGCCAAATGGCCCGCCCGGCGTGACGTGGACCGGCTCGACCTTGACCTCGTGCTCCTTACCGCCTTCCTTGGGAAAGAACTTGCCGTCTCGCACTAGGCCTTCGGAGGTATAGAACTCGTTGGAGACCTTTGAGGGGACGTTGGCGTCGCCTTTGTTCTTATCGCCCCCTTCCACCAGACCGCGAACCTCGATCACCACGGTCACGTCGCCGAATTCATAGACGGCCAACTGCATGTTAGGCGTCTGGCCCTGGTCCTCGAACCCCAATCGGCCACCGAGGCTCCATACGCGGGTGGGCAGCGTGGCTGCGGGCCCCAGTGACCAGTGTGCTACGTCGGTCTGGTGTACGCCCTGATTGCCGATCTCGCCGTTGCCAAAATCCCAGAACCAATGCCAATTATAGTGAACCAGGTTGCGATTGAACGGCCGCAACTTGGCCGGGCCGGTCCAGTGATCGAAGTCGAGAGTTGCAGGCACTGGCTCGTCGGGCTTGAAACCGATGCTCCACCGCGGTTTGCAGACGTAGGCCTTGCTCACCAACAGCTTGCCCCACTTGCCTGACTGAAGGGCCGCGATTTCACCGGCCCTCTTACCCTCGCTGCGTTGTTGGGTGCCGTGTTGGACGACGACGCCATATTTTTCCGCCGCTTCGACGCACTTGCGGCCTTCAAAGATCGTGTGGCTGCAAGGCTTTTCCACATAGACATGTTTGCCGGCCTGGCAGCTCCAGACCGTCAGGAGCGTGTGCCAGTGATTGGGGCTGGCAATGGAAACGGCATCGAGATGCTTGTCTTCCAAAGCCCTGCGGAGGTCCTGCACGCACTGGGGCCTGTAGCCGGCAATTTTCTCGATGCTTTTGGTTCGTGCGGCGAAAAGGGTGCTGTCGGGATCGACCAAGTAGGCGATTTTCACTCCCCTCCTATTGGCGTACTCTTTAATATGCTCCCCACCCCGGCCGTTGATTCCGGCCACGGCCACACGGATCGTATCGTTGGCCCCCAGGACTCGGCCGGACGATTTGGTGCCAGCAATCACGAAGTCGGCATGAATGCCGCTGGCGGCGGTTGCCCCCAGTCCGGCGGAAGCAAGTTGGACGAAACGGCGACGGGTCAGTTGAGACATGGCGAGGGGTTCCTTTAACATCCAGGGTTCCTTTAGCCTCCATGGTATCATTGGCCAATTTAGATTCAACCCCATGATTGCTCGCAAGGACCGGCGCACCAATAACTATCGTGTTTTGCGCATTCGCCGGGCAGGGGCAGACGGGCACACGGAGTGTGCCTGCTACTTTTTTATTGGTGCGCCGGTCCTAAGTTCCGCTGGTGGCCTTTTTCCCGCGGCGTAGGTCGAGTAGAATCAGCGAAATTCAAATTCAGGCGAAAAGATATGCATAGTCACGAACACGACAACCCCGCGCTGGTTCATACTCCGAAATTGTTTGGCCATCCTGTCGGCCTGTTCATGCTCTTCTTCGCCGAAATGTGGGAGCGGTTTTCCTTCTACGGCATGAGGGCTTTGCTCATGTTGTACATGGTGGATAAAAGTGTATCATTCTTGAGATACAGCGATACGAACGCCAACGCCGTCTACGGCGCTTACACGGCACTGGTCTACATGACGCCTTTTTTTGGCGGATTGTTGGCTGACCGGCTCTTGGGACAACGCCGTGCCGTGATTCTTGGCGGGCTATTGATGGCGGCCGGACATCAGTTGATGGCCGTCCAGCACCAGGTCGCATTCTTCATGGCCCTGGCGCTTCTTATCGCGGGCAATGGATTCTTCAAGCCCAACATCTCCACGATCGTTGGTTCGCTCTATGCGAAAGGCAGCATCAAGCGCGACGGCGGATTCACGATATTCTATATGGGCGTGAATCTAGGCGCCGCCATCGCGCCGCTGCTTTGCTGCTATCTTGCCGACCGATTTGGCTGGCATTGGGGGTTTGGCCTTGCGACCATCGGCATGCTCATCGGCCTGGCGACTTTTGTTGCTCCGACGATTGTCAGTCAAGCCCTGATCCTCCTAGGCGCAATCGCAATTGCGGCTGGCTTGTGGCTATCGCGTCCCTCCGACCCGTTCTCTTTAGGCATGAATTGCTTCACCGCGATTGCGATCCTGGTGGCCGCCGGAATTGCCCTGGTGGCCCTACAGCGCGGCGGCTTGCCGGCGGAGGCCGGATTGCCGCCCGATCCCGAGCGGCTGCGCAAGCCGCGATTGGGGCCCTTGACGGCCACTTGGCTCGTCTATCTCGGAACCCTGGCAGCCGTCGTCCTGTTTGCCTTTCTCGTGTCGGGTTTCGCCTTCGTCCGGGCAGACCAACAGCCGATGACCTTGGTCCCCGATTCATGGATCGATTCTCTGAAAGCCAGTCCAAACCCGTTGCTCCACGTGGTGGCAATCGTGCTCCGAGAAAGCAGCCGGCCGGCCACGATGGTGGTTTCGCTCGCCGGGCTGATCTGTTTCGGATACTTGATCTTCGAGACGTTTCGTTTGCCGCGCATCCCGCGCCAGCGCATGTACGTGGTGCTGATTTTGACTTTCTTCTCCGTGCTGTTCTTTGCGTTCTTCGAGCAGGCGGGGAGTTCCCTCACGCTTTTTACTGCGCGCAATGTCGATCGCGTCACGGGACGGCACACGATCACGGCCCATGAAGTTGGTTCGACGATTGAGATCCAGCCGACGCAAAAGCAACTTGGCTATCACAACGGCGACAATCTCTTCACGATGAACGTCCTTGCCGGCCTCCGCGGTGAACAGAAGAAACGTGAAACCGATGCGAAAGAACGCGGCGAGACAAATCTTGACTCTCAAGATTCTACAAATTTCAACATTTCCTGGAAGGTCGCCGAGGACAACGTGGGAATGCAAACCGCGGAGTCCAACGACGAGATTTCCGCCGGCAGTTTCCAGTCGGTAAATGCCATTATGATTCTGCTTTTTGGTCTGCCATTCACCGGGCTTTGGGCCTTCCTTGGTCGCCGCGGCTGGGAACCGTCAACCACGGTCAAATTCTCGCTGGGACTCCTGCAAGTGGGACTCGGATTTGTGGCATTTTGGTACGGCACCCACACGGCGGATGACCGGGGCATGGTCGCGCTGAGTTGGCTGATCCTGGGTTATCTTCTGCACACGACCGGGGAACTCTGCCTTTCGCCCGTCGGGCTTTCGATGGTCAGCAAGCTTTCGCCTGTTCGGCTGGTGAGTACCGTCATGGGCGCGTGGTTCCTGGCATCGGCCTTCGCACAAATGCTGGCCTCGATCATTTCCCAGTTCACGGGTGTGTCGGAAGGAAGCGGCGAGAACCTCGTCGTGCCCCGGCCGAGCGAGACCGTCCACGTGTACGGCAATGTTTTTGGACAGGTTGCCATCTGCGCAATCGTCTCGGCGGTAATTTGCTTTGCCTTGGCCCCGATCTTGAACCGCTGGATGCACCCCGAGGCCGAAACCGAAGGCCCCGCAACGTCCGCAGGACATTGATCCATTGTATTCCTGCTATCTCAAGAGTGCGCGGCGATCGACTACTGAAGAGCATGGAGTGCATGCGCAACCCGCCAGCGGTTGACTAGGGCCAAGGCCCGCGGGTCAAGTTTCAGCAATCGGACCAATTGCGACGGCGTGCAACCCAGCACCCCCGCCGCCAGCTTCGGATCGGCATCCAAGGCAGCCAGCAGATCCAATGCCTCGGCCAGCAGGGTGGGGAAGTCATCGTGCGAGGCACTTATCTTTAGCCCACCACCGCAGCGTGATTGCCAGAGAGGGCTGGGCATATAGTCTTGGCCACCGGGTCGCCGGACCTCCAGGGCTAAGTTCATCCTGAGTCGGAAGAGAGCCACGGAGTGGTTCTGGGCCTGGCTGCGGCGTTCGCTGGCCTCCGCGCGCACGCCCGTCGGCAAGTGACGCAGGCTGATTGCCGTCTCCACCTTGTTTCGGTGCTGACCTCCCGGTCCCGACCGACGCAGGCGGCGCACCTCGCACTCGGCAATCAACTGCTCTGCGCTGGCGGCGGCTGGGTGGTCGTTTGGGGACATCAAATGTGCCTTAGGCAAACTGGCCGAAAACCTCCCGGGCGTATTGGCAGCTTCGCCGATGCGACTCGACGGCATCCATGGTCTTGGGCGTGCCCTTTTCCGGGGCCTGCTCCAGCACCAGGTGCGGCTTGACGCCCATCTCCAGCAGCCGCTTGGCTAGGGCGCGGTAGTCAAGGTCACCGTCGCAGAGGGCTTCCGTCCAGACGCCTTTGATCGACTGTCGTAGGTGCAACTCGCAGATGCGGGAACCGTAGAGCCGCACCACGTCGAAGAGGGCCACCTGCGAATTTCCCGAACCGCGGTAGACCCAGTGAGCATCCAGGCAGAAGCTGACATTCTTCGGATCGGTACCGAGTAACATGTGATGAAACTCGCGGGCGGCGTTGCGCAGCTCGGCGTCATGGTTGTGATAGGCAAGCACCATGCCCATGTCGCGCAGCCGGCCGCCAAGTCGATCGAGGGCGGCCGCCTGGACCTTCAATTGGGCATCGTCTTTGCCCTCGGAGCCGCCCCAGCGCACGGGGCTGGGATTGGTGACGACGATCCGCGCGCCGGCGGCCTTTGCCCGTTCGGCAACAGCGACGATCTGGGGAATGCTTTTCTCCACGTCGGCCGCGCGGCACAGGTCGCTATTGACGTAAAAAGACCGCATCTCCAGGCCGTGCTTCTTCAGCAACATTCCCACCTTTTCCGCGTACTGGATCGAGTACATCGACGGCTCGAAGCCATTCACCCCGCTGCGGGCAACCTCGGCGAGGGCGGTGTCCACCATGCTGCCAAAGTCACGGCGATCACGGTTATAAAAAACCGCCCATGGGTACTCTTGACAAGCTATGTGCAGCTTGTTGCCCGACTCAGGCTCGGCTGCATGGCCCCCGCGGGCGGCTAGCAGGGCAGCACCGCCCAAGACGGCCGTTTGGTTTAGAAACTGCCGACGGGATTGATGTGGGAAAGACACGCTGCTCTCCTTGGTTTTTGTTGCGAAAAAGTAGGGTGGGACGAGTGAATGGCTGGACTCTCCATTGCGAGCCGCTACCTAGCCACCGCTTGCCGCACGGGCGTCAGGCCGACTTCGAGAACCAGCGGGCCCCAGATCGTCTTGAAGGGGACGCAAATGGGGGTCACGTCTCTTGGAAAGTGGATCGTGTGAGCACCGCCGGTGATGACGTTCGGCAGACTCACTCCGAGGTGAAACTCCTCAAGCTTCGATTTGGCCGCTCCAGCGATCACATTGGTCAACTCGCCCACGGCGTCGATCACATCGGCGGTAAGCTCGGTGAATTGGTCCATCAGCAGGACCGAGGCCACCCCCAGGGCGACTTCCTTGGTCATATTGAGTACCACCGTTCCCACGGCATCGCCCGACAGGCCGATGACTCCGCTCACGCAGAAATCCGATTCCGCAGCGGTTCGCAGGTAGGGTGCTCCGCGTTCGGCATCGCTCGATAGCATGGTTTGAAAAGCATTGCGAACGGAGGCGATAAAAGGATTGATGTATTCGACGCGCATCGGCGGCTTTCTAATCTGGCGATCTCGAGCCGAGACCGACACTTCACTCAATCAACGGAGTTCCATCAAACCTAGCATACCCGTGGCAATGTGCAAGAGGCCGAGGACTCGAAACTCCTATTATAATCTGCCCGAACGGAATGAGTTCCGTTCCACGGACGGATTCCAATCCCTGCCCTGTCCTCACCCGCCCTATCGAAACAGGCGGAAAATCCACTATTTTCCACGCAGCTTTCGTAAATATCCCATCTTTCTCAGTATCAATCCATGATGTAATCGCCGTTCACAACCGATCTTCTCCATACTAGGTAACCTCAGACGCAAGTTTTCTGAGGTAGCCGCCTTGATGACAAGCCCCCCTGAATCCCTCCGAAGCATCGCCCCTTGCTGCTATGATTGACATCAGCCCCTTGGAAGTTCGCGTGCATTGTGCGTTGGAACAGAACCCCTACATCACCCCTAGAACGCTTCGTTTTGAGACGAGCGAGGGCCGCGTAACGCTTCGCGGTACGGTAGGAACATTTTTCCAAAAACAAATGGCCCAGGAGGCGATCCGCCGTGTGGCGGGCGTCCAAGAGATCGCCAACGAACTGGAAGTTTGTTGGTAATCGAAGGCGGTAATTAAGGATCTTCCGCAGCACTACCTCGGCACGCGCGGACCGCAACTGCCGAGAATGGCCTCCTCGCGATTTTCATACGCGAGGCAGAAGTCATCCGGGTCGCAAAGCTCCAGCATCGCACGGCCTTTCGGCGTGAGCCCGCAAACCCGCAACACGCCGTCATGTTTTTGGATGTACCGGCTCAGTTGCGCCAGTTCCCCGATGAGCTGACGGCTCAGTTCGGGAACTCGGTGCAGCTCGAGTACAACGCGATAAATGAAGTGATTCTCGACCAGTTCCTTAAGCTGCTCCGCCAGGGATCCAGCGGGCGAAAAACCAGTTTCCACGCTCCGAATCCTGATCCAGAGCCAATCGGGACCACGGTCCACGTCGAATTCGTATCCGGCAGCTAGGGCCAACATACGATTCTCCTTCAGTGAGGGGCCAAATCCATGACCAAACGAAGAGACACACTAAGTGATATTCTAGCAGTGGTTAAGATTCCTGCAATAACACCAACGGGTTATATCGATGGTATAAGCCCCCCCGATTCAATTGCGATTCGCCGGTCTTTTACGCACAGCCACATGCCGCAGCACACGGCGAGGTCATGCTCCGTAGCGGATGCGGGATGAGGCAGAGGAATTTCAACGGGCCGCTGCCAGTGTTGCGGAACTGATGGATCTCGTCTGGGGCGATGTAGACGGCTACGCCGGGTGAAAGGCGATGCTCGTCGTGGCTATCCAACACGATACCCTCGCCTTCCAGGACAAATACCTCGTGCTCGTAGCCGTGGGAGTGCTTAGGAGTATTGCCGCCGGGGGCCACCTCAAACTGCCGCATCGTGAAGCTAGGGGCACCGTCGTCCGGGCCGATCAGGCATCGCACGCGGCATCCATTGGCCTCTTCCATCTTGACGACATCGTCGGGAATTTGCTCAAAATGCGCAACTTTCATAAGCGTAAACACCTTAAGGATGAATTTAGCTCTAATTATACCATGAATTTGCCTGGAAATTTTAATACTTATTTGACCCAGGCCATTTTGTGACTTAGATTTGCTCGGCAAAACATTTTGCGAGAGTTTTGTATTGCGAACGGACAAAAAGTGATGCGCCCCCTATTTACTGCGATTTGGGTCACTTCAATCCGTGGAGATTAAAATGCTTCGGAAAACATTCCTTCTTGTTGCGTGCTTGACTTTGGTGGTATCCCCTTGCTTCGGACAGCAGTGGGCCGCGAAGATGTTCCAGACGACCGACCACGATTTCGGCACCGTCGCTCGCGGGTCGAAGGCCGAATTCAACTTCACACTCTCCAATCTCTACATCGATGATGTCCATATCGTCACCGCCTATTCAAGCTGTGGCTGTACGAGCATCGAGATTGTAAAACCCACACTAAAGACCTATGAAGAAGGATCTATTCGGGCTGTTTTCAATACCCCGACCTTCCTCGGATCACGGTCTGCCACGATTACCGTGATTATCGACAAGCCAATGCCAGCGGAAATTCTCCTCCACGTTCGAGGGGTGATTCGTGGCGATGTGGTCTTCGAGCCTGGGAGTGTCCAACTCGGCGACGTTGAGCTGGGAACTCCCGTTGAACGTAAGGTTCGGGTGAATCGCTCGGGCTGGGGGGACTGGCAAATTACCGAGGTTAAATCGTCCAACCCCCATATTTCTGCCAAGGTGGTCGACTCCAGTCGGCAAAACGGCTGGACCACGACTGATTTGTCGGTGACACTCGATAAAGGCGCACCGGCCGGCTATCTCCAGGATCATCTGTTGCTGGTCACCAGCGAGGGCCAAAGCGTTCAGATGCCACTCGCCGTGGAAGGCCGGGTGATTGCCAATCTGGCGGTCAGCCCTTCGTCCCTGTTCATGGGCGTTGTTCATCCGGGTCAAGAAGTAACCAAGTCGCTTGTCGTGAAGGGGATCCATCCGTTCAAAGTGCTTTCGATTACCTGTGAGGACAAGGCATTTAAGTTTACCCCGACCAGCAATGAGGCGAAGATGGTTCATGTGATTCCGGTGACCTTTGTGGCCGGCAACACCGAGGGAAAGGTAACTAAAACGATTCGGATTGTGACCGACCTAGGCCAGACGTCGCCCGAGCTTTCGGCCTATGCGGTAATTTCCTCGCAAACGGCGGCCAACGACAAGTAGTTTTAGAATTCCCGGAAATTGTCTGAAATCGTCCTTTTCCTTCGGGGAGATTTTCGATATAGTTCGCCCACTTGCCCGTCTTTCGTGGATGACCAAGGATGGAAATCTCCGGCGGAAACGAGTTTACGACTACCTCCTCAGCCATGGAAGGCGCAGCGGATGTTCGGTGGCGTCGATTTCAGTCAGTTTTGTGTGATTTCCTCGGTCCAAGTCTGTGGACTCCTTAGTGCTGCCCTAGCTCGGATCAGCGAGGGCCGACGCTGGCAGGCGTTGTTTCAACGGATGTTCATGGCACTTCTGGTGATTGTGGCATTCACGACCGTTCTGAACCTGTGGAATGCTCCACAACAGTGGATACTGTCGGCATCGACCCTGGCGGTGATGGTCGTGGCCGCGACCTGCGATTTCAGCCACCCGCTGTAGACCTAATGGTTGGACCGATTCCAACTGGTTACGCGGCACGATGATCGCCATCGGCCTGCGGGCTGGCGACCAACGGAAGGAGCAACTGAAACGTCCGATCGGTGGCTCCAAGCTGTTGGCGAACTAGGCTCGCGGCACGCTGGCCGCGGGCGGCCGCTTCGGCGGGGTTGGTAAGGCAGTTGCGGACGAAGGCCAGAAGCTGTTCGCTATCGGCCACAACCACGGCCGCATCGCGTTGCATGAGGGCGGCAACGATGTCGCGGAAGTTTCGCGTGTTTGGACCGAACGACACGGCGGCACCGTATGCGGCCGGCTCGATCATGTTCTGCCCGCCACGATTGCCGAGGCTGCCACCGACGAAGGCGACGTGAGCCGTTCCCCACCAAGCCCCTAGCTCGCCGACCACGTCGACCAAGAGCACCCTGGGACAAGGGCCGTAGCAGGTACACTCCGTGTGCCGTTCGCCCTGTAGTCGCATGTCTAGTTCAGAGCGGACGGCACACGGAGTGTGCCTGCTACTTTGTCGAGGCGCTCCGAGCAACGTGCGTCGTTGCCAGGCCACGCCGGAAGCATCCAGCATCCGTGCAACGAAATCAAAACGTTCGGGATGCCTGGGCACAAGGATCAGTCGCAGTTGGGGCCAATCGCGGCTCAATTGCTGAAACACCTGCAAAGCCACGGACTCTTCCGGCTCCTGGGTGCTGCCGGCAAGAAAGACCACGTCGTCCGCGGCCAAGCCAGCCAATGCAGCCAGTCGCCGCGTGGCGGGGTTGTTGCGATCGGTCTGGGCACCATCGTACTTCATGGAACCGGTAACTTGGACTGATTCCGGTCTGGCCCCCAGGGCGAGGAATCGCTCGCGATAGGTTTCATCCTGCACGGCGATTCGATCGATACTCCGGAGCAATCGTGCCATAAGCGGCCGGATGCGGCGATATCCTTCAAAGCTTCGCTGGCTCAAACGGCCGTTGATGACTGCCGTACGCGCGCCGTGCCGCCTAGCTGCCCAAACGAGGTTCGGCCAAAGTTCCAACTCGGCCAGCACGAGTACGTCGGGCCGAACCCGCCGCATGGCCGCATTCACGGCCCAAGTGAAATCCAACGGGCAATAAAAAATAGTCCGGCCGGCGTATTTCTTCTTGGCCAACGCCATGCCGCTCTTCGTGGTCGTGGAGATCACGCACTCCCAATCGGGCCGATCCTTCTCCAGCACACGGAGGAGCGGGGCCAGCAGGTTCACTTCTCCCACGCTCACGGCATGTAGCCAAATGCACTTATTATTCGACGTCCGCGGCGGCGCAAGGCCGAGCAGTTTCTCGGCATAGCCCTCACGATACTTGCCCGTGCGGATAGCCGACCAAAGCAGCCAGGGCGACGCTGCCAGGAGCAGGAGTAGGTAGAAGATGTTCAGCAGATAAGGCACGAGGGAATCCTTTCCCGACGGAGATGTTGTCAGACTTGCCCTATGGCTGACATATTTCCGTTTTACCAAGTTTCAACAAAGAGCCCGTCAATATAAGAAAAATGCTTGTCGCGAGAGACAATTACAAAGCCGAATCGCCTCGCGATTGCAGCCAGCCACAAGTCGTTTTCTGGAATGGGTCGCCCCTTCGATCGCAAATGATATTTGATTTGTCCATATGCCGTTGCTGTCGCGGCATCAGAAACAACGAGCGTGGAACGTTCAACGAGCAATTCAATATCGGCGAGATTTTTATCGACCGTTGTCGAGTTGTAAGCACCGTAGCAAAGTTCACCCAACACAACCGTTGACAACAGAAGGCGAGGGCTGCTCGCGACTAGCTGACGCAACGCGACGTTACGGCTCAGATACGCAATCATTGCATTCGTATCAAGTAATCGTTCACCATCCATCTAAATCAACCTTTTCGCAACCTTCCTCAATGGCTCGAATCATTTCTTCAGCGGCAACCAGATCGAGTGTACCCCATAACGCGAGAAAATCCTTCTTGCCCTTCCCTGCTTCGCTGACTAAAGTGCTGGTATAGTCAAGAACCTGTTGCTGCAGCGGTGGCGAAAGCAATTCGACCTTCTTCAGTAGTTCCGAACGAACATATTCGTCGATCATTTTTTGCCCCCTCGGGTATCCTCTCGCAGTCTTCCTCAATACTAGCTTTTCCGCATGTGGCAATTCTTGAATTTCTTTCCACTGCCGCACGGGCAGGGATCATTGCGGCCAACCCGTTGGTCCCGGTTCCGGATCGGCTTGGGCTTGCCGTCGTTCTGCGTGCCTTCGATGGCCGACTGCTGCTCGTCACCGATGTCGCTGGGCGGAGGGGCATCGTGCCGTGCCTCGGCCCCGGTCCATGTGGAGCCAACAAAACTCTCGTCGAGCTGCTCCATGCGGAAGATCAGATCGGTCGTCCGCTCACCGACCGTGTCCCACATCTGCTCGAACGTCTTCATGCCCTCTCGCTTGTATTCCACCTTGGGATCAACCTGGGCGTAACCGCGAAGACCGACGCTGTTGCGCAAGTGGTCCATCACCAGGAGGTGATCTTTCCAGGCGGAGTCGAGCAAATTGAGGAGCAGGGCACGCTCCAGCTTCTGCATCTCGGGTCGGTACTTGGCCTCCACGGCCGAGGCCATGAAGTTCTTGAGAACCTCCGGGTTCAGCCGCGTCATCGCCTCGGGGGAGAGCGGGTAGTTGAGGTCCTGACTGAGCCAATCGGAAAGGCTCTTCAGCCGCCCATCTTCCAAAGCCGCATGCAACACCTTGGACGACAACGTCTGGTCGTCAAAGACCTGCTTCAATCGCGTCGCGACTTCGCCCTGCGGATCGACGCTCTTCTCGGCAAAGCGGCGGCTGTGCTCGATCAGCAAGGCGCGAATCTCATCGCGCTGCCGATTCTTCAAATCTTCCAGATCAAGGTGTACGTCGAACCGCTTTCGTGCCCATTCGACCAGGCCTTCGCGGTCGTAACGCTTGTGGCCGCCGGCATCGCGGTTCGTGAAGTGCGAAAGGCCGGCCATCACCGGATACTCGATCTCTTTCTCGCGATAGGCGGCCTCGGCCTTCTCATAGACAAGTTTCTTGAACTCTTCCAGCGGCAGATCCCGGACGGAATCGACCGATAATTCGATGCCAAATTTATTCTTCACCCAGGCGCAGGCCGCGCGGATGCCATAATCAGCCTCCAAGAACTCGCGGCCGGCCGCGAGATCGACCTTGGCGATCGCTGCCGTGGCCTTCTCCAAAAGAAACGTATCGAGTTGTTCGCGGCCCACCTGCTTCAGTTCGCGGTCGCGGATACCGATGTGCCAGCGCGTGTTGGCAAACTTGGCCAGGGCCTCCCAGTTCCAATCGCTCTGGTCTTCGGCGTCGGTGGGAACATTCTCTTCCAGGGCGTCCATGATATGCCCCTCGGCCTTCCGCTCGGCCTGGGCCAACGCATAACGCTGGGCATCCTGGAAATCGAGACCACGAAAGTCGCGGGCGTCGAACTCCACGGAAAACTCCTTGCCCGCCCATGTGGCGAAAGTTTCCGTACCGTAATCGCGGGCCAGGAACTGATTCAATCGGCCGTTAACCTGCTGGCGGATCATGTCCAGCATGAGTTGCTTGCCGTTGCCGCCTTCCAGGATCCTCTGCCGATAGCCGTAGATCCGCTTGCGCTGCTCGTCCATGACCTCATCGTATTCCAACAGATTCTTGCGGACTTCAAAGTTCCGCTCTTCAACCTTCTTCTGGGCACCCTCGATACGGCGGGAGACCATGCGGCTTTCGATCGCTTCACCATCCTGCATGCCCAGCCGAGTGAGCCAGTTCTTGACCCACTCGCCGCCAAATTTCCGCATCAGGTCGTCTTCCAGCGAGAGATAGAAACGGCTGCTGCCGGAATCGCCCTGTCGGCCGCAACGCCCGCGGAGTTGGAGGTCGATACGGCGGGCTTCGTGGCGCTCGCTACCCAACACATGCAACCCGCCCAACGCGGCCACTTCACGGCCTTCGGCCTTCATCTGTTCTCGCTGTTCAATCTCGTGGACGAGCGCATCCATTTCCTCAGGCGGAACGTCCAGTTTTGTCAGATATTTCGTCTGGAGCTGGGCCCATGCCATGGCCTCGGGATTGCCGCCGAGGATGATGTCGGTACCGCGGCCGGCCATGTTCGTGGCGATGGTCACGGCCCCTTTGCGCCCGGCCTGAGCGATGATTTCGGCCTCGCGCTGGTGATGCTTGGCATTCAGCACCTCATGCTTTACGCCACGCTGTTCGAGCATCCGCGAGATCATTTCGCTGCGCTCGATGGAGACGGTGCCCACGAGGATCGGCCTGCCCGCCCGTTCAATGCTGCGCGTTTGAGTACGGCGAAGGGTTTGCTTCTGACGCGTCTCATGGTCCTGAAACTCGATCGCGTCGTCCGCCTCGCCGAGGATCTTGCCCAGCAACTCGTCTCCTTTTTCGGGGACGATGATGTCCCACTTGTTCATCCGCTCGATTTCGTCGGCGATGGCATTGTACTTCTCCTCCTCGCTGCGGTAGATCACGTCCGGATGGTTCAGCCGCTTCATTTTGCGATTGGTGGGCATCGCAATCACGTCCAGCTTGTAAACCTTCCAGAACTCGTTGGCCTCGGTCATGGCCGTACCGGTCATGCCGCAGATTCTCTTGTAGAGCTTGAAGAAGTTCTGTAGCGTGATCGTGGCCAGAGTCTGGTATTCTTCCTTGATGCGGACGCCTTCCTTGGCCTCGACCGCCTGATGCAGACCGTCGCTCCAATTACGGCCCGGCATGAGACGGCCGGTGAACTCATCGACGATGACCACCTCGCCTTCCTTGCTGACGATGTAGTTCACGTCGCGCTTGTAGAGGTGGTGGGCCTTCAAGCTGTTGTCGATCAGGTGCGGCCACTCCATGTTGCCGGCCGTGTAGAAGCTTTCGACGCCCGCCAATTGTTCGGCCGCGCGAACGCCGTCGTCGGTGAGGTGGGCCGTGTGTTCCTTCTCATTGACCTCAAAGTGCGCAACCTTCTTCAACTGCCGCGCGATGCGATCGGCCTTGGCATAGCGGGTCACGTCATCGTGGGCCGGACCGGAGATAATCAGCGGCGTGCGGGCCTCATCAATGAGGATATTGTCGACCTCGTCGACAATCGCAAAGTTCAACGCCCCCTGCACCTGCTGCAAGTGCTTGTCGAATCGGTCGTCGTCGCGAGCCGCGTTCCGCATGTTGTCGCGGAGGTAGTCGAAGCCGAACTCGTTGTTCGTGCCGTAGGTGATGTCACATGCGTAGGCTTTCTGCCGCTCGGCCGCTTCCATCTGACTCTGAATCGCGTTGACCGTCAGACCGAGCGACATGTAAAGCGGTCCCATCCATTCCATGTCGCGGCGGGCGAGATAGTCGTTCACCGTGACGACATGCACGCCCTTGCCTTCCAGGGCGTTGAGGTAAGCGGCCAGCGTGGCCACGAGCGTCTTGCCTTCGCCGGTGACCATTTCCGCAATGTTTCCGCGGTGCAGGACCATGCCGCCCATCAACTGGACGTCGAAGTGCCGCATGCCCAAGTTGCGGCGCCCCGCCTCACGGCAGACGGCAAACGCCTCGACCAGCAGATCGTCCAGCGTTTCCCCACCGGCCAGACGTTTGCGGAACTTGGCCGTCTGCTCCTTCAGCTCGGCATCGGTCATCGCCTGGTATTTTGGCTCCAGGGCACCGATGGCGTCAACCGTCGGTTGCATCTTCTTGATGTATCGAGCGTTCGACGAACCGAACAAGCTCGTCAGCGATCGCTCGACTGCACGGCTTATTCCGCCGAAGATATCGCCTAGTGCGTCCCAAATTTGCGACAGTACTTCTTCCATAATCTCCCTGACCTGCCCATTAGCACAAGTGATGCCAATGTGGCAATTTACCCATTATTATACGGGGGGTCAAGAACGATTGAAAAGGGATGGCAACCGCATAAACTCCCTCCGTGGAACGGAATTCATTCCGTTTTTCCCTTTGTGGGACGGAATTCATCCGTTTTTCTTCGCAGGCACCACCGACAGAAGTCGCAAACCATAGGCATTAACCTAAATTATTAAATAGTATAGGTTTGCGCACAATTTGCCATGGATGGAAACATGGTGGATTGTTACACTTTCTTGCCTTCCACCACGGAATTCATCCAGGCGTCCTTGACCAGCAGTTTCGCATCGCGGAATCCGCTGGCCTGAAGGTCTTCACGGTATTCGTTCATCGTGAACGTCTTGCCGCCGGCCGTGGCGACGAGCATGTTGATGGCGAAGAGGGCACCTTCCGGCGGCTCGATGCGATTGGGTTCCATCACGATGTCGCGAATCATAATCCGCCCGTCGGGCAGCAATGCCTCGCGGACCTTCGCGAACAGCTCGCGGTTGTCCTCGCGGGCATGCTGATGGACGATCGCACTGACCCAGGCGAGATCGGCCCCCGAAGGGAGTGGATCGTCGTAGAAATCGCCCGCCACAAGATCGACGCGGTCACGGAAGCCACTCTGGGCGATTCGCTCCCGGGCCTGCTCGATCGCGTCGGGCAGATCGAAGATGGTCGCGCGCGAGCCTGGCACGGCGCGGAGAAAAGCGAGCGTCCAGGTGCCGGAGGCCCCACCGACATCGAGCAGGTGATTGAACTTTGGCGGACCGAGCCGTGCCACAAGATCGTCGGCAATCGGTCCAGAGATGCTGTGCATGGCGGCGATGAAGGCGGCGCGATCGGCATCGGCCCCGCGGATACTCGCCTGCCGCATGGCCGGTTCGCCGCTGCGGACGGTCCACGCCAACTGCGACCACATGCGGATCAGAGTCATCTGGTGCAGCACCATCGGCAGGGCGGTGCCGGGGGCGTTTTCGGTCAGCCAGGGCCGCAAGTCGGCCGGCACGCAATAGTTCTCGACCTGCTTGTCCAAGAGGCCCAAGGCGGCCAGTGCGTCCAGCAGGATCGTCGTCGCCCGTAGGTTCGAGCCGAGGCGGATGGCGATTGGCTCGGCCGGCAGGGAGTCGTCGCCCAGGAGCGTGAAGAGGTTCAGTTCGGCGGCCGCCCCGAGCACGGCCAGAAAGCGGTAACCGCCGGCCATTTGCATAATTTGTTCGCGATCAAGCTTTTTGCTGGTTGCCATAGCAGTTCCTCTGGGGGTGTGATGTAATTACGTAGGGTGAGGCGAGTGAAACGAGCCTCACCTTATGTCTCATTTTACAAAATTCGTAAAGTAGAATACAGGGAGGCGTTTTCTGCTTTCCAGGATCGTAACATGCGCATCAGTCCGATTATCGCTGCTTTCATCGTGTCGCTGGGATTTATTCTAGCCGCGCGAGCCGAGGACGACCATCAGGCCGAGAAACCGGCTGCGGACCGCGGTCCCAAGCTGGGCGAGCCGGACGTACAGAAATGGAGAATCGGCATGATTGTGTCGGCCACCGGCGGACCCGTAGGGCGTTTGACTGGCACGACTACCGTGCCGATGGACTGGCCGGAGCAAAGCGTCAAGCTCGTCGGCCAGGATCTCTCGCCCGGCGTGACCGTGAGCTACAAGTCTTTCGGCACGGCACGGCAGATGATCGTGGGCATACCACGTGTGGCCGACGGCAAGGAGGTCCATGCGATCCTCACCCTGGCGATCAAGCGGCACACGCTACTGCCGCCGGACGAAACCGATCTGTATGTCGTACCCGACGCCAAGAAGCTGCCGCCTGACTTCAAGCAATACCTGAGTCCCAGTCCGCTGATCGAAAGCAATCACGCGCGGATTAAGGCCCTCGCCAAGCAACTCGGCGAGGGCCATACCAAGGCCTGGCCCCATGTCCGCACGATCTACGATTGGGTCCGCAAGACGATCCAGTATCAAAAGGACGCACCGCTCACCGGTTGCATCGAAGCTATTGAACAAGGCAGCGGCGACTGCAACCAGTTGACTTCGACGTTCATCGCCGTCTGCCGGGCAAGCGGCATTCCAGCCCGCACGGTCCAGATCCCAGGACACTGCTATCCGGAGTTTTATCTGGAGGATGACCAAGGGCAGGGGCATTGGTTCCCGGCCGAGGCATCGGGCACCGAGGCATTTGGCGGCATCCTCACGCATACGCCGATCTTGCAGAAGGGGGACGCTTTTCGCATTTCCATACCCGGAACAAAGACGGAGACGTTCCGTCTTCTCCCCTCGAATCTGACCAGCCCGAACAAAAAGTTTGTTGGCCAGCCGAAGTTGAAATTGGTATGCGAACCGGTAGATGACTGAGAAAATAAATACGAAATACGAATATCGAAATACGAAACAATCTCAAATATCAAATGCGAAAAAAACCTTGGTTGTTCGTGCTTTGAATTTCTTTCGTCATTCGTCATTCGTCATTCGTCATTCGTCATTCCCTCGAACCACTTACCACTTACTTACCATGCACCGCTTCACTTTCTGCTGTGTCCTGATTATCCTTTCCCGCGTCTCGCCCGCGCTGGCCCAGTTCAAAGAAAGCGATCCTGGCGGTGCGAAGACGGGCGTTGCCCAGACGCATAAATGGAAGGCCGGCGTTGTGATCACCGCCCAGGGCGGGCCGTGCCGGTCCATCCGCGGCTACGTGCCGGTCCCGATCGAGTGGCCGGAGCAGACGGTCAAGGTCACCCAACAGGAGGTCTCGCCGGGAGTTAAGGTAAGCTACCAGACTCTCGAAGAAACGGCCAAACTGATGATAGTCAACATTCCCTGGATTCCCGCAGGTGAGAAGGTTCAGGCGGTATTGACCTTTGAAGTGAATCGCAGCATGCAGTTGCCGCCGGATGACAAAACTGCCTTCGTGCTGCCGGTGGTCAAGGAACTCACCCCCGCATTGCGACGTTACCTGACGGCCAGTCCCAAGATTGAGGTCCAGAACCCCAAGATCCGCAAAGTGGCCAAGGAGACTGGGGCGGAAGCCAAGTTGGCATGGGACCGCGTGGAAGCCCTGTACGATTGGATGCGGACGCAGGTGAAATACAAGACGGGCGACCCGGTGAAAGGGGCCGTGGCTGCGCTCAAGGACGGTTTTGGCGGTCACGACGACATGACTTCGCTGTTTGTGGCCCTCTGCCGCGCGGCCGATATTCCTGCCCGCACCGTCTGGGTGCCGGAATTCTCCTACGCCGAATTCTATCTGCTGGACAAAAAGGGCGAAGGGCATTGGATTCCCTGCTCACCAGCGGGAGCCAAGGCCTTCGGCGAAATGCTCGACACCAAGCCCGTGCTGGCCAAAGGCGACAACTTCCGTCCTCCCTATGAAAGCCGCGAGCATCAGCGGTATATCAAGGAGTATCTGACGGGTGCTCCGGCGTCACCCCAAGGCGGCGGCCGGCCTAGCGTGCAATTTATTCACCAGATAACGAATTAGCGGGCATCAACTGCTTGTAAAGACGCCGCGGGCGAATCTTTCTCGATTCATGCAGCGGTTGCTTACGCGGTACGCACTTTATTCCCGCTATTGTCTCGGATCAGGGGCTGTCAGCGCCATTCATCGGAAGGTCCAGAAGGACTGGCAAAACATTCTCCCTATTGTAAACGAGCTTGCCCTGCGACTCCAAGGTAAGCGCGAACGGAAAAATCGATAATTGATATTTCAAGCCTGACCCCGTGCTGGCTGTGGCTGTGGACCCCGTGCTGCGTGCTGTGCTGGGTCGACTAAATCGACAAACCGCTTGCCTCGTTGGTGGTCCTTGCCCAGGGGGAATACGGGGTTAGGGGGTAACAGTTTACTTTCCAGCACCCATCGTTTGACAAGATGCGTATCAACCAATAATACTATTGCGCCCTCCGCGATAAGAGGGAAGATTCTCTGCATCAATCGCATTTGCCAAGGAACGGCCGCCGATGCATTTCCTATGAATCTGAGTCAAGCGGCAAATTTTTTTGAACCAACGGAACCTGGTCGGGCGGAGTTGGATCGTAGATTTTTTGAAGCCGAAATGATACCACGCCTGAAGCCGATTCTTTCATGGAAAGCCTGAATCCAGTTCCCGGCGGATCGGAACCTGCGGAAACGAGTGCTGGCCAACATGCTTCTATTGCCGTCGCCCTAAAGTACATACTTCGCTTCGCAAGGCCCCCACTCAATGTTGCATGAGTGACGCAAACCCGTTGGCATATCAGCGGGAGCCGGTCAGGGACATTGCTGTGTTTCCCACGGTCCATGCTGATGATGATCCATCCGCCTTCTTCTGCGATTTGCGGAATCCAAACCCTGTCTTTTGTTCCTGGGGTAAACTTTTTGCGAAGGTGTACAAGGGTAGCGCCGGGTGAATAGAGTTCCAGCGATGCTGTCAACTGATCCTCTACTACTTTCCAAGATATACACTCGTCAAACAAAAAGCGAATCGGCTGTGTCACGCAGCGACCGGGTTCAGATAATCGTAATAATCCATTGCTAGTCGAATTTCTTTTGGCTCAACATCGTAAATCTTTGCAGCACGCTCCACACTAAGTTCTGTTTGATATGCGTTAAACAGGGTATATGCGGTGTATCCACAAGATTCGATAAATGGTTCACCGAAATGAATTTCCGGGTCCATGAGAACGCGACCATCGTCACTCTGGTATGAGACAAATCGAGAGGCAAGGCCGGTATCGGGGCTGAAGTCGATGAAACGGGCGTAGGTCATCACCACCTCGCCAATCAGTTGGTTCCCGTGTTTTTTGCCGGTCAGTTGAAAATATTTTCCGACTTCCTCGTCATCTTTTTTGTTCAGACAGACAAATACCTCTTGTTTTTTGAGGATGTTCGGCGGTCCGAACAAACCGATTCTTGCGGTTTTTGCAGCAAACGGAAACTTGACACCATACTCTTCTCTCGCCCGCGTGTATCCTTGCCTAATTTTTTGGAGAGAAAGTCTCGTTTCGTTTCTGAGGCGTCGAATGGCGAGGGTCTGGATGAAGTCTAGGAACGTGATGATTTTCTTTTCATCCACGCCCAATTCCGGTTCAATGACAGCCTCATTAGATGCCGTGCCGTGCATCCAGTTTGCGACGAGCTGCGGCCGAACCCGTGCATAAAGCGCAGCTTCAGAAGTGCTGTAGAGGCCGATTCCAAGAAGGTCTTTCGTGGCGATCATTTCAGGCGTTCATGAACCGAATGGTCGGCTGCAGTGTCAAAAATACTACGCTTATACGGCAAGTCTTGTTTTGGCGGTTTCCGCTATCTTCTACGGAGAGCGGTCCGCGTCTTGGTGGCGCAGCAGCCTTATAATCTGCCGTAGGGGTCCGTGTCAACACGGGTGGGATCGTAACTCCCTCTCTCCGCTATGCCTTTCGTTTGGCAGCAGCTAGCAGCACTTTTCGCGCCCAGGTCAATGGCTTCTCTTCGGCCGAGCGTTCGATGGTCGCTAACTCTTCCGGCGTAAGGCGAATCTGAAACCGCATCTTCCGCCGATCTTTTTCGGGCTTAGGCTGTCACCCGCGTGCTTCTTCCATTTAAGCCAAGAATGCTGCATGACAACACCATTCTATAGCAAATCGGCCGCAAAAGCAAAGGCCGATTTTCTATGTCCGACCACCTTCCCCGCGAAAAACAGATTGAAGCATCTATCCGGGCGAGACGCTCCGTTGGTGGAAGTTATGCCCTTGTTGGCGATGATCGACGATTGGAATGCCTTTTTGAAGAGTGCCATGCCAGAAGAGGAACTGAGAGACATACGCCAGCACGGTCGCACTGGCCGGCCGCTGGGAGACGAAACTTTCCTTGGTCGTCTGGAGGAAATGGTAGGCCGTGTCCTCAAACCCCAGAAACGCGGCCAAAAACCGAAACAAAATACGAATTAAGTCATGTGTCCGTGCGCCGTGAAGGCGTGTGTGTTTCAGTGGGTGAAAGCCCCACCTGGGAAGGG
>JBAWVO010000012.1:0-44007 GCA_037147235.1 Planctomycetota bacterium
TGTTTGTAAGTCCTTGTTTTACACAACCTCCTGAAATCGCGCAAGGCTATTTAGTCATCTCTCGCCGCGTCGAAACAAACCTTCTATGTCTCGCGAGCCATGCAACACGCCCGCGACCTCAATCCCGTCCGGAATCAGATGGGCAACGGACTTGGGATTTTTGGCTCCGAGGAAGACGCAAAGGAAGGCTTGCGTCGAATTTATCGACTCCTCGCCAACGGCGGCTCTCTTCTTGTCGAAGCGGGCAACCCATTTGGTGCTGGCTACGCAACGTGAAGAAAACCTCTGGCGGGGCTATCTTCGACCTCGCTGCGACTCTGGAAAACGCGTATTCGTCACATTTCGTGCCTCGCAAAGATGTTTACAGCAGTAGTCTGAAGGCCCTCGCCGAACTCAGGGCATCTGCGCGACCCCGTTTCATCCCCAGCACCAACGGTGCGCCCTATACCAGCACAGGCCAACGGCCTGGGGTATAATGGCAACACGACGATTCAGGGCTGAAAGCCCGCCCCATTAGGATACCATTATGCCTCAATCCCTCACACGTGACTACCGTGCTGCCTTGGGCGGTTCGGCGGTTTCCAGTGAAGCTTCGGCGGTTTCCAGCCCATCGGCCTCAGCCTGGAGCACAATCTTACCGGGAGTGCGGCCCGAGTGTATCACCACTAACCCCTTGCCATGAAACACCGTGTGCTTGTCAGCCTTGAAAGATTCATGGTTGATGGGGTCGCCGTTGTCCACGCCGGCGATCGTTGCCGGACCGGAAAGATGGAAATGCACGAGGTTACTCGCGCCGGGGCAAACGGTGCCCTGGTCATCGACAACGTAGGCTTCGACGAAGGAAAGATCTTCGCCGTCGGCAAGGAACTTCTCGCGGTCAGGCCGGAGCAAGAGCCGTTTTGGCTTGCCTGCGGTACGGACCTCATCGCGGACCACTTCCTTGCCATCTTTTTTGGCGACGGCCCGCAGGGTTCCAACCGCGTAGGGCACGGACCAGGCGACGTGCAGCGATTTGTCGCGGTCGAGTTTCTTTTCTCCCAGCGATTTGCCGTTGAGGAACAGTTCCACGCTGTCACAATTGGTGACCGCCCAGACCGGAATCTCCTTGCCTTCCAGTCCGGGCCAAGTCCAGTGCGGCAAAAGATGCACTAACAGCTCGGGCCGCCATACGCTGCGATAGAAGTAGTAGCGGTCCTTGGGGAATCCGGCCAGATCGACGATGCCGAAGTAGGAACTTCGCGACGGCCAGCGATAGGGCGTTGGCTCGCCGAGGTAGTCAAAGCCGGTCCAGACAAACTCGCCTGCCACCCACGGCGAGTGCTTCATGGCGAGCAGGCCGGTCTCGGCGGTATTGCCCCATTCCGGGCCGGCCAGGTCGTAGGAAGTTACCTGGTGGTCGAACTGCCGCTGGATCTGGACCTTTCCGTTTTTATCGACCTTCAGCCCGTACTCGTCACGCGTGCTCAGGGCCGAGGAGGTCTCGGATGCGACGAGGTTGTATTTGCCCTTGAACTGCCGGTAGGCACCGATATTGTAATTGATTCCGAAAACGCCGAGCGGCTTGGCAAAGCCCGAATGATCGGCTGGGCCGGGTTCATTGCAGGCCGAGACCGTGGGCCGCGTTGGATCTTCGCGTTGGCAGATATCGCAGAGCCGTTTGGACATGGCATAAGCATTTTTCTCGCCCTGCTCGTTGATTTCATTGCCGATGCTCCAGAGCACAATGCAGGGATGATTGCGATCGCGATGTAACATGCTCACCAGATCTCGCTCGCTCCACTCGTCGAAAAACCGACCGTAGCCCCGCGGCGTCTTACCCGACTTCCATTCGTCAAACGCCTCGTCCATGACCAAAAAACCCATCGCGTCGCAGAGGCTCAAAAGGGCCGGATCGGGTGGGTTGTGGCTCGTGCGGATGGCGTTGCAGCCCATCCCCTTGAGGATTTCCAGTTGCCGTTGAATGCCGCGTGCATGTACGGCCGAGCCGATGCAGCCCAGATCGTGGTGATTGCAGACGCCGTTGATGGGTAGATGCCGGCCGTTGATCAACATGCCGCGATCCTTGGTGAACTCGATACTGCGGATGCCAAAATTCGTGGTGACGAAATCGGCCGTCTCACCGGCGACCGTCACGTGCGAAGTTGCGGAGTATAAATGCGGCGAGTCGGGCGACCAGAGCTTTGGCTGGCCGACGGAAACGGTTTGTACAAAGGTTGTTTCACCACCGGCCGCAACGACCCGCTTGGGCGGCTCGACGCTGGCGCGAAGGACCTTGCCGTCGGGACCGATGATCTCGGTCCAAAGGAGCATTTCGACTGCCGCGGCCCCTTGATTTTCGACGCGGGTGGCGATTTTCACTTCGGCTGCATCGGGCGTAATTGTTGGGGTGGTGATATAGGTTCCCCAGTGGGCCAAGTGGACCGGATTGAGCACTTGCAGCCGCACGTGGCGAAAAATGCCCGCCCCCGAGTACCAGCGGCTGCAATACTGCGCAACATTGATCCGCACGGCTAGGATGTTTTGGCATTGAGGCTTGAGCGCGTCGGTCAGATCGTAGTGGAAGCTCGTGTAGCCGTAAGGATGCCGGCCCAGATGCTTGCCGTTGAGCCAAATGTCGCTATCCATGTAAACACCGTCGAACTCGATCCAGACATGGCGATCTTTCGCTTCCGGGGGTGTGGGAAAAGTTTTGCGATACCAACCGATGCCGCCGTTAAGATATCCGCCGCCTTCGCCCCCTGGGGAGTGCGGGTCGAAGGGGCCTTCGATGCTCCAGTCGTGCGGCACGTCGAGTTGCCGCCAAGATGTGTCGTCGATGTCGGCATCCTGGCCCTTCTCAATGTTACCCAGATGAAACCGCCAATCGCGGTCGAAATTGATAATCGTGCGGTCGCTCGCTGCGGCGGTGGTTGGTAGGCAACAAGCGACTAGAAACAGTGCCATGCATCCCGAGGCAGTGGGTCTTGCGGAAATCATGCGTAATAACCTTTCAAGTTGGAATTCGGTATGTTATTATTATTGGGCTCTCCGCCAAGTTTGTGGTGCGGGCGTCTCGCATGCCTGGTTCAACCACAACCTCTTGGGCAGGCGGGAGGCCCGCACCACAATTATCCGCAAATCCGGCGGAGAGCCTATTATTATTGTTTGCAGGCGGGCAATTCGCAAGCGGCCGGTGGCAAATTCGAGCGGGTTGTGGCAAGTGGGTTGATTGGGACCGGCGCACCAATAACTGTCGTGTTTTGCGCATTCGCCGAGCGGGGGCAGACGGCACACGGAGTGTGCCTGCTACTTTTCTTGCGACACTTATTGATGCGCTGGTCCTTGGCCCGTCACTTCATTCACCGACATCGTGACGCTCCCGGTCTATTTCGGTCAGGCACGTTGGTTGTTGAACGGCGAATCGGTTGACAACTCGCCCCTTGCATTTACATCCCGCCCGAAGGATAATTCTGATATTCGTACACCGTCCAATTGGCACTTCCAGGAGATTTTGGATATGAGGGCCTTTGCGTATTCACTGCACCTCGCCTTGATCGGTGTGTGGCAAGATTTTCTGGCAGACGGACGCCATCGTGGCACGGGCATCTTGCCCGTATCGAATTCCACGGGCTGGAAGCCCGTGCCACGCGCTTGCCAGAGAATCTTGCCACACACCCTTGATCGTGGCGTTTGCTGGTATACTAAGTAATTCCTATAGGAGAGTTAATTTATGAAAACCATTCTTTCGATCGTGACGCTCCTTGGCCTAGTCGGGGCAGGGACCGCCTATTATCTCAAATACTACCGCACGGAGGGCACCTCCACTTTCCGCACGGCCCAGATCGAGCGCGGCGACATGATGCCGACGATCGGGGCCACGGGAACGGTCGAGCCGGAAGAAGTCGTCGACGTCGGTGCCCAGGTGGCCGGCCTGATTAAGGAGTTGAAGGTCGATTACGGCTCCTTCGTCGAAAAGGACACCGTTCTCGCTCGGATCGACGACACCAAGTACAAGGCCCAGTACGATCTGGCCGATGCCGCGGTTCGCCGCGCCCGAGCGGATCTCGGACAGTTGAAGGCGAAGTTGGCCCAATCGCAGGCCGACCTGAAGCGGGCGGAGGAACTGATCAAGACGAAGTCCATCGCGGCCAGCGATTATGACGCTGCCGTTGCGAACTTTGAAGTGGCCAAGGCCAATGTCGATGTCGGCGACGCAGCGATCAAGCAGTCCGAGGCCACGCTGAAACTGGCCCAAACCGATCTTGGCTACACGGTCATCACCTCGCCGGTCAAAGGCGTGATCGTTGACCGCCGCGTGAATGTGGGGCAGACGGTCGTCGCCGCCTTCAACGCCCCCAGCCTCTTCCTACTGGCCAAGGATCTGGGGCGGATGCAGGTTTGGGCATCGGTCAACGAGGCCGACATCGGGCGGATCCGTCCTGGCGTGAAAGTACACTTTACCGTTGACGCCTATCCCAACGACACATTCCTCGGCGAGGTTTCGCAAATTCGCCTGAATGCCAGCATGACCCAGAACGTGGTGACCTACACCGTCGTGGTGACGACGGAGAACAAAGAGATGAAACTGCTCCCCTACATGACGGCCAATCTGCTGTTTGAGATCGAACGGCACGAAAACGTCTTGAAGGTGCCCAACGCGGCCTTGCGATGGAAGCCGCGGTCGCAGCAGATCGCGCCCGACGTTCGCGACGAGACCGTGGCGGCCATGAACCGTCGCGGCGATAAGTCGAAGCGCGGCGACAATAAGAAATCCGAGGAGAAGGGTGGACCGGCAAAAGACACGGTTCAGGACTCCGTACCCAGTACCCAGAGTGCCGAACCGCCCACGCAAGATGTGAAGCCGGCTCCCACGGTTCAAACTTCCGCGGGACAAGGCGCGTCGCTAGCGACCTCGGCGGGCACCGCGACCGGATCGAAGCCTACCGACTGGAAGGCCCGAACCGAAAAGAATGCCCAGAAGGATAGCAAATCGGTCTCGCCTGTGGTGCCGCCGGCAGCGAAGTCTTCCGACAGTGAACGTCAACCGCCGGGCCATCCCGTTCCGCCGCAAGTCGCCGCGGCGAAGAAGGAACATCATGAGTCGGGCCGCCTCTGGATCGTCGAGGGGAATTTCGTCCGACCACTTCCGGTCAAGATTATCGCCACCGACGGCATGATGACCGAGGTCCGTGCGAAAGCCATCAGTGAAGGCATGGATGTTGCTATCGGCGAGAGTGTGGCCAGCGACGGCGATAGCGGCGACACGACCAATCCCTTCATGCCCAAGTTGTTCCGCGGCAAGTCCGGCTCCGGCTCCAAGTCGAAATGAGCACTAAGCACCGAGAGCAAGAGGTTATCATGGAACTCATTCGCCTGGAAAACATCACCAAGACCTACCACTTGGGCGAGATCGACGTTCCCGTACTCAAGGGGATATCGCTGACCATCGAGCGCGGCGAAATGGTCGCGCTGATGGGTGCCTCCGGTTCCGGCAAGACGACGCTGATGAATATTCTCGGTTGCCTTGACCGACCCAGCTCCGGCGAATACTGGCTCGACGGGCAGGAGATGAGCCAGTTCACGCCCAATCAGCGGGCACTGGTGCGCACGGCCAAACTGGGCTTCGTCTTCCAAAGCTTCAATCTGTTGCCGCGGACCAGCGCGTTGCACAACGTGACGATGCCCTTGGACTACTCCCCGCAGCGGCCGGGTGGCACCGAGGCCCTGCGTCTTGCTCAGGTGCTGCTGGAACGCGTCGGTCTGGCCGACCGGACCGAGCACGAGCCTTCGCAGATGTCCGGTGGGCAGCAGCAACGGGTGGCCATCGCCCGGTCACTGGTCAATCGCCCGACTTTAGTGCTGGCCGACGAACCGACGGGCAACCTCGATTCGCACACCAGCGTGGAAATTTTGCGGATGTTCCAGCAGCTCAACGCCGAGGGGATCACGGTGATTCTCGTCACGCACGATCCCAAGGTAGCTGCATTTGCCCACCGCACGATCCACCTTGCCGACGGCCTGATTGAAGGCGACGAACGCCGCCAGAGCATTGCTTCCGACGAGGCACCGGCAGCCGAGTCGCTTTACGGCGATGCCCAGACGCTTCCCCACCCGCGAGGACTGCCCTCGCTGATTCCGCCCACCTGGCGCACCGCCTTGGGGGCCTTGCGGCGAAACAAGATGCGATCGGCCCTCACGGCCCTCGGCGTGATCATCGGTGTGGGGGCCGTGATCGCCATGACTGAAATCGGCGAAGGCTCAAAAGCGGCCATCCAGAAAACAATCGCCAGCATGGGCGCCAACAACCTCGTCGTGTTGCCCGGCGCGGCAATGAGCGGTGGAGTCAGCTTTGGCGCGGGCAGCCGGCCGACGCTCACGCCGAACGATGCCGATCAGTTGATGCAGCAGTGCCCCGCGATCGCCACCGTTGCTCCCATCGTGCAAACAACCGCCCAGTTGGTCTATGGCGGAAAAAACTGGAAGACCCAGGCCGTCGTCGGCACCACCCCCAATTACCTGGACGTCCGCGACTGGTCCGAAATGGAAGAGGGCGATGTCTTTTCCGACCGCGACGTGCTCAATGCCAATAAAGTCTGCATGATTGGCAAAACGCTCAAGCGGGAGCTTTTCGAGGGCGAGTCGCCCATCGGCAAGGAAATTCGCGTTTCCAACGTCGCATTTCGGGTCATCGGCGTCTTGTCGGCCAAGGGTGCCAATATGATGGGCCGCGATCAGGATGACATCGTCGTGGCCCCCTGGACGACGATCAAGTTCCGCGTCAACGCCGTATCGGCCAACGCCGTACCCAATGCGGCGACTTCGTCAGGCAGCAGCACGTCCACCGCAGTCAACAGCCTCAACAACACCTATCCCGGCAGCACGGCCATCTACCCTTCCATCTCGGCCACCCAGGCAGCCAACACCCCACAACCCATCCGCTTCGTTACCGTTGACAACATCCTCGTCAAGGCCGTATCCACAACCCAGATACCGGAGGCTATCCGCGAAATCAAGGATCTTCTTCGCGAGCAGCATCGCATTAAGGCCGACAGCGAGGACGATGATTCGCATGACGACTTCAACATCCGCGACATGACCGAACTCACCCGCAACCTTTCCTCGACTTCCGCCATGATGAGCGTGCTGTTGATGATCGTGGCGGCCATTTCGCTGATCGTGGGCGGAGTGGGCATCATGAACATCATGCTCGTCTCCGTAACCGAGCGGACGCGGGAAATCGGCCTGCGAATGGCCGTGGGCGCACGCAGCCACCACATCCTGCGGCAGTTCCTCGTCGAAGCCATCGTACTCTGCCTAGTTGGCGGCGCCGTCGGCATTCTCCTGGGGCGGTTGGCTTCGATCTTGGTTCGCAACTTCCAGCATTGGCCGACTAGGCCCTCAATCCTGATTATCACCATCTCCGTCGCCGTGTCGGCCTTCGTCGGTATTGTCTTCGGCTTCTATCCCGCCTGGAAGGCGTCGCGGCTCGATCCCATCGAAGCCTTGCGGTATGAATGATGGTAGCAGGCACTCGCCGAGTGCCGTCCGCCCGACGCACTTTGTAGGTAAACGCCTCAAGTGATCGAACAATTCATCGACTGGGTAAGTGGCATCGGGTCCTGGGCCTATCTGGCGATTTTCCTGGTGGTGTCGCTGGAGTCGGCCGCTTTCCTCGGCTTTCTCATGCCGGGCGAGACCCTGGTTTTCCTGGGCGGCTTCCTGGTCTCACGTGGTGTGCTGGACCTGAAGCTGCTCATTCCCCTGGTGGCCGTGGCCGCGATCCTTGGCGACAGCATCGGCTATGAATTGGGCCGACTCTTGCAGAAATCGTGGTTCTTACGCTATGGCCATTGGCTGGGACTGCGCGAAAAGCACTGGAAACGGATCGAAGACTTCTTCCACCGGCACGGCGGCAAAACGATCTTTCTCGCCCGCTTTTCGGCCTTCTTCCGCATCCTGGTCCCATTCTTCGCCGGGGCCGTGCGGCTGCGCTACCTCCACTTTCTGCTCTTCAACGTACTCGGCGGAGTGGTTTGGGCGACCGGTTCGGTCCTCCTCGGCTATCTCGCCGGCGAGAGTTGGCGTGTGATCGAGCAATGGATCGGCCGTACCGCGCTGATCGTGGCCATTCTCATCGTTGGAGTGATTATCGTGATTCGGTTCTGTTGCGGAAAAGGTCAACGGCAAGCGTAGGGTGTGACATTGTCGGAATCGGGTGATGGAAGGTGGAATACGGCTTTTCGTACTTTTTTTGATGCCTTACTCGTGTCTCAACGCCTCGATTGGATCGAGCCGCGAGGCCTTCCAGGCGGGATAAAAGCCAAAAACCATGCCGACGCCGCCAGCGACGATAACCGAAATCACAATCGCCGGTACGCAGATCTCCGTCGTCCAATGCTGAATCTCACGGACGAGAACCGACGTGCCACGGCCGGCGAGAATGCCCAATGCGCCGCCTGCCAGACACAACAAGACCGCTTCCACGAGAAACTGCTGCAAGATGTGATGTTGCCGGGCACCGACGGCCATCCGCAATCCGATCTCGCGGGTCCGCTCTGTGACGGAAACGAGCATGATGTTCATGATTCCCACCCCGCCTACCACGAGCGAAATGGCGGCCACCGTCAACAGTAATGCCCCCATCAATTCGGCCGTCCTCGCAGAAGTCCGAGCAATCTCGGTCATATTGAGAATCTTGAAGTCGTCGTCTTGACCCTCCGTAAGATGATGCCGCTCGCGGAGCAGCGCGGTGATTTGCTCAATGGCAACCGGCACCTGCTCGGCGTTGGCGGCCTTGCCCTGAATCATGTCGATGCTCGTCTGCCGCGCCGCCTGGGGTGTGTTGGCCAACTGCGCAGCCGATGCCTGGGGATAGAGCGGCGTGGGCGCGGGATAGGGATTGTTCAAGGAATTGATCGACGATGTGGAGCTGGCCGAAGCCCCAGGATTTGTCGATCCGGCACCGAGACTATTGACACGGAACTTGATCGTTGTCCAGGGGGCAATAATGCAGTCATCCTGATCCTGGCCCATCATGTTCGCGCCCCGGGGACTTAAAAGCCCAATGACCCGGAAGGGGACGTTGCGGATGCGGATCATTTTGCCGATGGGGGACTCCTCTTCAAATAGTTCGCGGTTCACCGTGGCACCGATCAGGCAGACTGCGTTGCTCGAACGGACGTCGTCTTCGGTAAAGCAGTCGCCTTCCTCCAAGTCTTCCCAATCGCGGGTGGCCAGGTAGCCCGGCGTGGTTCCCGTCAATTGTTTCGGAGCCCAATTGCGTTTTCCGCGGACCACTTGAGCTTGTGCCCAGACCATGGGCACAACCACGGTAACGGCGGGACATTGCCGGGCAATCTCATCGACGTCACCCGGCTTGAGAGTCTGAAGCGTGCCTGCGCCCCGGCTCACGCCGCCGTTATTGGCCGCGGCAGGAAAGATGGGCAGTTTATAGGCACCCATGCTGGCGATCGTTTTTTCAATCGCTGCCTTCGAGCCTTGGCCGATCTCCGTCATGGCGATGACTGCCCCCACACCGATGATCACGCCCAAGGCCGTGAGGGCCGATCGCATCTTGTTTCGCCGTAGATTGCCCAAGGCCATGCGCAGTGTGGGGGGAATCAGGGATCCGGCGGCAAAGGATTTTGGTTGGGCCGGCGGAGATTCGGTTTCCGCCTGGAGCCCGCTTTGCTCCGCGACCTCTTGTGCAGACGACTTGCCCCGCGCGTGGGGGGCGTGAATGAGCGTCGCCGCCTGGGCCTCGTTGGCTGCGGAAAGTGCGACACCGTCGCCAAGGTGCTGGTGCAGTGATCCAGTTCCACGCCGGCTTCTCGGTGAAGGCTCCGGTTTGAACGATGCGCCAGCCAAGCCTACCGTAACTCGGGAAGTGTCGTCGGACGACCAGTGTAAATCGTTTGCGATCAGCCCGTCGGCAATGTGGATCGTGCGATCAGCATAGGCGGCCACTTTTGCGTCGTGGGTCACGAGAATGACGGTGATGCCCTGGGTGTGCAGTCGCTGGAACATCCGCAGTATTTCGTCACCGGTCCGCGAGTCGAGGTTGCCCGTCGGTTCGTCGGCCAGAAGCAGTGCGGGGCAATTAACCAAGGCCCGGGCGATGGCAACCCGCTGTTGCTGGCCGCCGGACATTTGTGAAGGCTCGTGGTCCATTCGCGTGGCCAGCCCGACCTGTTGAAGCAGCGACTCGGCCAGTCGACTCGCCTCGCCGCGTGCCGGCCGCCGTAATGCATAGTCCAGCGGCATCAGGACGTTATGCAGTGCCGACATTCGTGGCAGGAGGTTGAAACTTTGGAAGACAAAGCCTAATTTGGTCGTCCGCATGATGGCTCGCTCGTTGGGCGAGAGGCGGCTCATCTCTTGGCCGTCGAACCAGAAGTGGCCCGAACTTGGCCGGTCGAGGCAGCCCAGAATGTTCATGAGCGTGGTCTTGCCGGAGCCAGATGCCCCCATCAGGGCCACCATTTCCCCGCGGGCAATGCTAAGGGAAACGCCTTTTAGCACAGGCACTTCCACTTCGCCAAGATGGTAGGTTTTGGTGATATTTTCCAGGCGAATAAGCTCATGAGAGACGGCCGCGCCCTGGGGTGCCACCTGGGGATGGCGCCTATCCGCGCGCAGTAGGTCGAGCAATGGCTGGCTCATGTTGGTCGCAAAGGCAGGGAGTGGAGGACCATGGTGGGGATATTCATGATAACAGAAGAGAGGAATGGTTGCAAATGCCTCGCTTGCGATTGTCGCTTGGGGTTTTGCGGAAAAACGGTCTCGGAGAGGAAAAATCCATAAGCCTATCAGGGGGCACCTCTTGAATTAATAGGTTCTCTTGTATAGAGTTCTCTAGGAAGCTTTTTCAAGACACTACCATTCCGAGGAATTGCCATGTTTCGCTCACTTCTGTCCGGCGCTGCTGTGATTTTACTGACTGCGTCGACTTTGCCGGCCCAGGATTGGGCGAGGAACTTGCTGTCGACGACCGAGCACAATTTCGGCTCGGTGGCGCAGGGGGCGAAGGCCGAATACGCCTTTACCATAACCAATAATCTGCAAAGCGATGTCCATATCGCCTCGGTTCGCTCCAGTTGCGGATGCACCTCCCCGTCGATTGAGAACGATAAGCGGATGCTCAAAACCTATGAGAAGGGCGCGATCATCGCCCACCTCAATAGCCAGACGCACGTGGGCCAGCGGTCTGCCACGCTAACGGTGACCTTCGATCAGCCCTACTATGCCGAGGTGCAACTGCAAATCCGCGCCCTGGTGCATACCAATGTTCTCATGTATCCGGCCAGCTTGCAGTTCGGTGCCGTCGAGCAGGGCAAGACCAGCGAAGCCCAGGTGCGGCTCTATCGTGCCGACTCCCCGAATTGGCAGATCCAGGGCGTTCACTTTTCCGATCAGAATCTGCAAGGCGAAGTCATTCCGCTGGGAAGGCAGGGAGGCCAAGTCTGGTATGATTTGAAGGTTCGGCTAGCCCCAACGGCACCGTCGGGCTACCTTAACGACCATGCAATACTGACAACGAACGACCCCGGCATGGGACAGATTCTCGTGCAGGTTGAGGGGCAGGTGCGGCCCAACGTAGTAGTCAGCCCCGCAGACCTGTTTCTCGGCGTGGTCCATGCCGGGCAGAAGGTGACGAAGCCGCTGGTGGTACGGTCCGACAAGCCTTTTCGCATCAAGTCGATTACCGGTGACAAGGCCTCGTTTGAGATCCCCGATCCGGCCAGCGAGGCCAAGTCGGTTCATGTCGTACCCTTGACATTCATCGCCGGGGCCGAGATCGGCAAGGTTGTGAAAACAATCCACATCGAGACCGATATCGGCGGTGTCCAAGCCACCTCGTATGCCGTGGTGAATGAAGAGAAATGACTTCGTAGAACGGAATTTAGGCTTCCCGCCAAGTTCCGATCTATTTGAGTGCCAGTCGCATCCGTGCCAGCCGAGCCAGGAAGACGACATTGCCGACGAGATAACGCCGCCATAGCCGTTTCGGCTCCTGATAGAGACGATAGCACCACTCCATGCCGAGCTTGCGGATCAAACGTGGGGCACGGGGAATGTTGCCGGAGAAAAAATCCAACAGCCCGCCCACGCCGATCACGACCCTCGCTCCCAGCTTCGACAAGCAGTGGCGAATCCAGAGATCTTGGCGTGGAGCACCAAAAGCCACCAGTACCAAGTCGGCACCGGAGCCGCGGATCTCTTCGATCACCTCGGCCTCTTCCTCGGCCGAGAAATAACCATGCCGCCAGCCGGCCAACTCCACGCCGGGATAGTTCTTGGCCAACCAGCGAGCGACACCTTCGGCCACACCCGGGCGGCCGCCCAGGAGGTAGATCCGCTTGCCGGTGCCTTGTAAGGCGGCGGCCAACCGTGGGAAAAGATCGGTGCCGTTGACGTTGTCGCGAACTGGCTGCCCCAACACGTCGCCGGCCACCCGCACGCCGATGCCGTCGGCAAACACTAGATCCGACTGCTGCAAGGCGGCCAGATACTCGGGGCTGCGGCAGGCGATGTTCACGCAATCGGCATTCACGAAGCTGACCTGCGTAGGGGTGTCGCCGTTGAGCCGATCAACAATCACTTCGACGGCCTGCTCAAGCGTGACATTGTCGATCTCGATGTCGAACAGCTTAATCCGCGGCAGAGCGGCGGCAACACGGGCGACCGTGGTGTTTTCGCTCAGGGTTTCCAAAAGTTCGATGGACATCATTGCGTCTCGCGGGGTCCGTGGCTTGTGACCACGTAGAAAAGCAACGTCCATGCCAGGGTCTGAAACGAGTTGCGTCCGGGAGATGGCCCAATGCAGCGAAAGTGAATTGGGGCAAGGGTTTAAGGTGTGTGGATGAAGATCGGCGGCACGGATGCACAAACGGTCCAATGTTGCCAAAAAGCAACACGGCGGTCGCCTTTCTCGCGTTGCCATGTTGACGAGATACAACACGTTGCTCTGCGGCAGCAGACATCAAAATCACTTGCGTTTCCCCTTTTCTGACCGAAAGTTAAGTATTACTGAAAGAGACGAGGTGTTCGCCGTACGTCAGGCTTTCCAGCCTGACTTGTCTGTCAGGCTAGAAAGCCTGACGTACAGTGGCCTGGTCCCGCCTTACGCCCTTCGCAGCACGACCCCATGGATGAATCCACCGCAACTTCCCACACGATCCCGATGGACGGCCAGACGCCGCTCGATGCGGCGCTGTCGCTGCATGGCGACGCACTGGCCCTCGGCGTCGTGTTGCTTCTGGTATCGACCGTGCTGCAGCGTGCGGTCGGTTTCGTGCGGGAGATATGCTTCTGCCGTTACCTCAGCCCGGAACAGCTCGGTGAGTGGGACATGGCTTTTGGCTTTCTTATGTTGGCCGGGCCGCTGCTCGTGATGTCGTTGCCTGGTACGTTCGGGCGGTACGTCGATCGTTACCGGCAGGCGGGCCAGTTACAGAGCTTCCTGCGCCGCACGGCCGGGTTCTGCGCCACACTGACCGTGCCTTCCGTGCTGGCAATTATGGTCTTCCGCGGCTGGTTCTCCTACCTGATCTTCGGCAGTCGTGAGCACGAAGGGATGGTCGTGCTCCTGGCCTTCGGGCTGCTGTTGATCATCGCTTTCAATTTCATCGTCTGCCTCGCCACGGCCTTGCGAAACCTGAAAGTCGTGTCGCTGGTTGAATTGGCCAACAGCGTGTTCTTCGGCGTGCTGGGTATTACACTTTTGTGCTGCGGCCAGACTAAGCCCGAAGCGATGGTCTTGGCCTATGCCGGCTCGTGCCTGCTCTGCGTGCTGGGTTCGCTGGTTTGGCTGGCGCGAACTTGGCGGAGTTTCCCGCAGAAAGCGGTCTGCATGCCGCACCGCGAACTTTGGTCGCGCATGCTGCCGCTGGCCGCCTGGATTATGGTCATCAACCTGCTCTGGAACCTGTTTGACGTCGTCGATCGTTATATGATCGTGCATCTCTTGCCTGGCTCGGCCGCCGAGGCCCTGGCCGAGGTCGGCAACTACCGCAGTTCGCGGGTGCTGCCGCTCTTGCTGTCATCAATCACCGGCATGATCGCCGGGGCATTGCTGCCTCACCTGAGCCACGATTGGGAAGCGGGCAGGCGGCAACGGGTTTCCGATCAACTCAATTTATTCCTAAAGATTTGGGCAATTCTGCTCACGGCCGGTGCTGCCATCGTTCTGCTGATCGCGCCGGAATTATTTCGCATCGGTTTTCAAAGCAAATTCGCCGGCGGACTGCTGGTTCTGCCTTGGACGTTGACCTATTGTACGTGGTTCGGACTGAGTATGCTCCTACAGACTTACCTATGGTGCGCCGAACGGGCAAACGTGGCCAGTCTCATCGCCCTGCTGGGTGTGGTGGTCAACGTGGTTCTGAACCTGCTCTGGCTGCCGGAAATGGGACTGAAAGGGGCCGTGCTGGCAACGGCCACGGCCAACGGCGTGGCGATGCTGCTCATGCTGGGCTTGAGTAGTCGTTATGGTTTTCGCGTCCACCGCGGAACGCTCGTCGGCCTACTTTTGCCGATCAGCATTCCGCTGGGACCGTATGTTGTCCTCATGGCGCTGGGAGTTGTCATTGTAAAAATCATCGTTTCTGATCGCTACCTGACGCGCAAAGAGAAGCAGGAGATCTGGGCTGGGCTGGGGAAATACCTCGGCAAGTTCCGCAGCAAGCTCCGCCTGCACAGTTCGGCCCGGGTCTCTGACCCAGTCAAAACCTGATGCCAACGATTATTCATCTCAACACGATCGCCGAACTTCGGGTTGCCACACCAGCCTGGAACGATCTCTGGCAACGGAGTGACTGCACGTCGCCGTTGGCCCGGGCTGAGCCGATCGCTGCTTGGCTGGCACACTTTGCTCCCACCAACCGGTTCCAGACTCTGGTCGTGGCCGAAAAGGGCCGCTGGCTGGTCGCCCTGCCGTTGGTCGGTCGCCGCATGGCTGGAATACTTCGCACAGGCGTGTTGCCTTGCAACGCCTGGCCATCCGGCGCAACACTACTTTGGGATGCCACGACGATCGATGACCCGGATGTTGGCGAGGCGGTTTCCGCGGGCTTGGCACGATTGCCGTGGCCACTCGTATTTCTCGAAGCGGCCATGCCCGCTCGGGCGTCATGGCAGGCCCTGGTTCGCACGCTGACCGCGGCAAGCATACCTTGCGATCTGCGGACCCGCTGGCAGGTCGGCTGTCTGCCGATCGAGCACAACTGGCCGGTGGCCTTCGGCCGCCTATCGCGGAAACATCGCGGGCGGATATCGACCTCCTTGTCCAAGTTGGCGGAACGGGGTGAAGTCTGCTTCAAACTGTATGCGAATCTTTCACCGAACGAGGTTGAACCGTTGCTTCGCCAAGCATTGGAGACGGAAGACCGCGGCTGGAAGGGGGCGGCTGGAACCTCGATACTGCGAACTCCCGGCGCGGCGGAGTTCATGCTCGCGCAAGCCCGCTGTTTGGCCGCGGAAGGCCAACTACGGTTGGCCCTTCTCGATTGCGGCCAACGGAACGTGGCTTTCTGCTATGGGGTACTCGGCAAGGGAGTGTTTCATTCGTTCAAGATCGGCTTCGATCCTTCTTATGCGTCACTCTCACCCGGCCATCTGCTGCAATATCACCTTCTGCAGGAACTTCACGCCGATCCACAGGTAACGGCAGTCGATTACATCGGCGAGATGACCGAGTATCACGCGAGTTGGCGACCGGAGGTTTATCCGTTTGCCCGGTTGGCATTCGCCCGCCGCGGCAGCCTGCTCGGCCGTGCGGCCTTGTGGGGATTTCAGCGAATGAAAGGGCCGTCGGAAGGGCTTCCGATCGTCGCGCCTAAAACGCCCCCTTGATCTCGACTCCCTTGGCATTGTTGTCATAAATCTTCAGAACAAAATCTTTCTCTTGCGCTCTTGGTACTCTCTCGCGGTGAATCCTAATCGCTCGATGAGGCCTCAAAACGCTAGTCGTGGAAGCCAACTACGGGACGGGGAAATCCATCTCGACTTGTGTGTAACAACGAGGGTGCCGAACCCTGTTCGGCGCGGGTCTCCTGACCCCGCCGAAACGTCGGACCGCAGATCTCCCGGTAAACAGGATACCTTCGGTCGGCGGCGTGGCTCGGTCAAAGACCGGCCGCAACAGCTACATCGCGGACACCTTCCACTTGAATCCCTCGCGCCGCGCCGTAGAATACATGGTCGATTCCGAACATACGCAAGGAGAATCTTCGATGGCGACCGAAATCCGATGGTTGGGGCATAATGCCTGGGCAATCATGGCTGGCAAGCACCGCTTGCTCTTGGACCCCTTTCTCAATGATAACCCGTTAAGCCCAAAGAAGGCCGACCAGGTCGAGGCCGATTTCATCCTTGTCTCGCACGGCCATGGCGATCATATCGGCGATACGGTCGAGATCGCTGCGCGGACCGGGGCTACCGTCATTGGCATCTTTGAAGTCTGTCAGTGGCTGTCGGCCCACGGGGTCAAGAATGTACATGCCATGAATCTCGGCGGCAGCTATCCGTTTCCCTTTGGCCGGCTGACAATGACCCTGGCCCTGCACTCGTCGTCCATGCCCGACGGCAGTTATGCCGGCAATCCCTGCGGTTTCCTTCTGGCGCGGGAGGAAGGGACGGTGTACTTCGCTTGCGACACGGCCCTGTTCTCCGACATGAAGCTCATCGGCGCGGTGGGCCTCGATCTGGCCGCCGTTCCGATCGGAGACAACTACACCATGGGACCGGCCGATGCCCTGGAAGCGGTCCGCTTGCTCAAGCCGCGGCGAGTCGTGCCGATCCACAACGGCACCTGGCCCATCATCGCCCAAGACGCCGACCGCTGGGCACGCCAAGTTCTCGAGGAAACCGGCGTCGAGGCCCTTGTACTCCAACCCGGCGGAATGATTGTTCTGTGAAAGAGAGAAGTGCTGGCTCGCCGTAGGGTGTGGGTGGAGCATCGAACGGTGCGCTACGCGAACTGATCCAGAACAGCGGTAAGTGCTTTCAGCGTCTCGACTTCGTGCGCAACCCACCATTTGCCGGGCAGTTCGCTCCACGCACCCTACAACCCGCTGTCACCGCTAGCAGTTCGCAAGGTTCCAGGTTCGGCGAGGGTCTCCTGACCCCGCCGAAACGTCCGACCAAAGGTCTCCCGGTAGATTGGAGACCTTCGGTCGGCGGCGTGGCTCGGTCGGAGACCGGCCACAACAAGGTGCCCGCCCCATCCACGCCTGCGGCATGCCGGTCGGGGGGTGCCTGTATTAGCCAGTCCATTGCCCCAACAGGGGAATTGTAATTAAAATAAACACCGCCCATTGATTTGTCTGAAATAACTGGTAATATTAGACTATTAGTGCCTGAATTTGCCGCACCGCTGGACGTCGGCAGCTCTTTTAAGCCCATCTGCGAGATAAAATTATGTCCGCTACGGAATCTGCCAAGACGGCAGCCGATCTTTCGCGAGCAACAACCCAAGATGTGACCACGGTTGAGCGCAGGTCTGCAGGGGAAAAAGAATTCGTCCAGGTGCATTGCGCCACAATTCGCTTTGCCGGCGACTCGGGCGACGGCATGCAAGTCGTAGGTAGCCAGTTCGCGGACATCGCTTCGATGACCGGACTGGTCGTCTGCACACAGCCCGACTATCCGTCGGAGATCCGTGCCCCGGCCGGTTCGCTGGGCGGCGTGAGCGGCTTTCAACTCAGCTTCGCCGATTACGAAGTTCACACGCCGGGCGATTCGCCTTACGTGCTCATCGCCATGAACCCGGCAGCCTTGAAAGTAAACCTCCGGGAAGTACAGCCGGGCGGCATCCTCGTGATCAATGAAGATGAGTTCAACGAGGCCAACCTGGCCAAGGCCGGCTATACCGCCAACCCGCTGACTAGCGGCGAACTTTCGGCCTATCGCGTAATTCCCGTGGCGATGACGCGAATGAACGAAGAGGCCGTGCGGCACTTGCAGCTTCCTCGCAAGGATGCCGCACGTTGCAAGAACTTTTTTGCTCTGGGATTGAGCCTCTGGCTCTACGATCGGCCGATCCAACCGGTACTGGAATTCCTCATCAAGAAATTCCGCAAAAGCCTGTCAATCATGGCGGCCAACGGTGCCAGCCTGCGTGCCGGATACAACTATGCCGATACGGCCGAGTTGTTCCGCGTGCAGCATACGGTGGCCGCCGCAAAGCTGCCCAAGGGTCGCTATCGCCGGGTGACGGGCAATGAGGCTGCCGCCCTGGGCCTAGTCGCGGCAGCCTACAAGGCAGGCCGCACGCTCGTCTATGCCAGTTATCCGATCACGCCAGCCAGTGAGATACTCCACGAGCTTTCAAAGTACAAAGACTACGACGTTCGCACGCTCCAGGTAGAAGACGAAATCGCCGCCTGCGTGGCCGCTATCGGGGCTTCCTTCGCTGGGGCCATCGGGGTCACGGGCACAAGTGGCCCGGGCCTTGCTCTGAAAGTCGAAGGCATGGGTCTGGCCGTCATGACCGAGTTGCCGATGGTCATCTTTGACGTACAGCGAGCCGGCCCCAGCACGGGCATGCCGACGAAGACCGAGCAGTCCGACTTGCTGATGGCCGTCCACGGCCGACATGGCGAGGCACCGCTGGCCGTGCTGGCCGCGGCCACGCCCGCCGATTGTTTTGCGATGGCCTTTGAAGCGATTCGCCTGGCCACCAAGTACATGACGCCGGTGATCGTCCTCTCCGACAGCTTCCTCTCCAACGGAGCCGAGCCGTGGCGGATCGTCGATCCTGACGATCTGCCTGACCTGCACACGCCTGAGATTCCTTCGCCCAAGCAGTTCGCCCCCTATCGTCGCGATCCAAAAACTCTGGCCAGGCCGTGGGTCTCGCCCGGCACACCGGGCTGTGAGCATCGCATTGGCGGCTTGGAGAAGACCGACATCACCGGTGCTGTGAGCTACGACGCCGTGAACCATCAGCGTATGGTCAATCTGCGTGCGGAAAAAATCGAGCGGATTGCCGGCGACATTCCGCCCGCAGCCGTCAAGGGTTCGGGCAAGGCCGATCTGCTGGTCGTGAGTTGGGGCAGCACCTACGGTTCCGTGGCGGCTGCGGTCAGCGGCTTGCAAGAGGCTGGCCGTTCGGTCGACCACTTGCACCTGCGTTACTTGAATCCTTTCCCGGCCAATCTCGGCGCGCTGCTCAAGTCGTACAAGCGAATCCTTGTGCCCGAGAACAATAGGGGCCAACTCTGCATGTTGCTGCGGGCGAAATACCTGGTCAATGCCCAGTCGCTGGCAAAAGTTGAAGGCCGGCCATTCCGTGTGAACGAGTTGATCGAACTGATTAGTGAATTTTTAACCGCGAAGTAGGTAGACAGAGCAAAAAACAACAGGAGAATCCCAATGAGCATCGATGTACCGCGGAATCTCACGACCGAGAGCTGCTCCGAGCAATTGGTCCCTCCGGATTCCTTGACACGCAAGGATTTTCAGTCGGGCCAGGAAGTCAAATGGTGTCCCGGTTGCGGCGACCATGGCATCCTCATGCAGGTGCAGAGCCTGCTGCCGAAGCTGGGTATTCCGCGGGAAAAGGTTTGCTTTGTCTCGGGCATCGGCTGTTCATCGCGGTTTCCCTATTATCTGAACACTTACGGCTTTCATGGCATTCACGGCCGTGCGCCGGCGATTGCCATGGGCGTGAAGTGCGCCCGGCCCGATCTTTCGGTCTGGGTGGTCACCGGCGATGGCGATGGCCTATCGATCGGCACGAATCACCTCATTCATTGCCTGCGACGGAACCTCGATCTGAATATCCTCTTGTTCAACAACCGGATCTACGGTCTGACGAAGGGCCAGTATTCGCCCACCTCGGAGTTCGGCAAGAAGACCAAGTCAAGCCCCTGGGGGACGATCGAGCAACCGATCCATCCAATCGAGATCGCCTTGGCGGCCGAAGCCACGTTCGTGGCCCGCTCGGTCGTCGCCAGCCCGCCGCACTTGGCCCAGACGCTGGAAGCGGCGGCGCGGCACAAGGGCGTGTCGTTTGTCGAGATCCTGCAAGACTGCGTCGTCTTCAATGAGGGGGTACTCAACAGCCTGGGGGATCGCTCCGAGCGCGACAACAACTGGGTTTTCCTCGAACAGGGCCAGCCGATTCGCTTTGGCAAAAACCGCGAAAAAGGGATCCTGCTCCGCGGAACACAAGCGGAGGTTGTCACCCTCGGCGAAAATGGCGTGCAGGAGGAAGACCTAATGGTCCACGACAGCGGCAATCCGTCGCGGGTGTCGGCCTATCTGCTGGCCAGCTTCAACCCGCCGGAAATGCCGATGGCCTTTGGCATTTTCCGCCAGGTCCAAAAGCCAACCTACGATGACCTTTTGATCGAGCAAATCAACGAAGTGATTGCCGAGCGCGGCCGCGGCGACCTGCCGCGACTGCTGCGTTCCGGCACAACATGGCTGGTGGATTGAATGGGGAGGCTTTTTTGACCACCGCAACCGCCACCGTAAAGCGGGCCGTTTACGACCTGCCCCTGGTCGCTCGGGCACCGGACGAGTCGTCGGCAGTGGCGGCAGACGGTCCGCTCTTGCTGCATCACGCCGAATGGTTTTGCAAGTTGCGATGGCTGGTGGTGGTGGCGATGCTCGCCTTGGCGTTGGTCGCCTCGCTGACCGGCGATTGGCTTTTGCAATACGGCATCCGTCTTCAGGCCAGTTGGCCGCTGGGGGTCGCCGGCGCGCTGGTCTTGGCCAATGTTGCTTACTTGGCGATGCTCCGCGTGGTGCGGAACAGCCCAAATTTGACCGTGGCGGCAGATCGCTGTTTGTGGCTGCAAATCCTTGTCGATCTGGCCGTGCTCACTGCCGTCGTCCATTTTCTGGGCAGCGTGGAAACCGTCGCGCCGCTGATGGTTCTCTTTCACATCGTCCTGGTCTGTATCTTCTTCTCGTCGGTGCAGAGCCTAGCCGTCACGGGGATCGCCCTGGCGATGTACGTTTTGTGTGTTGCGTTGGAAAGTTCCGGCATCCTTCAGGCACAATCGGTATGGGCCTCATTCTCACCTGCCGCGCGCAGCGAGCTTCCTGACGCGGTGTTGGCGGCCCATGTATTCGCGGTGGCCTTTATATCCCTAACGATCTGGTTCCTTGCCTCGCGGCTGGCCGGTGCCTTGCGGCAGCGCGACGCCGAATTGGCGGCAACCAATCGGCGCCTCATGGCCGCCACCGATGAACGTGCCCGGCATATGCTGCAAACCACGCACCAGCTCAAGGCCCCCTTCGCCGCCATCCACGCCAACACGCAAGTCCTCCTGGGCGGGTTCTGTGGCAAAATCCCTCACGATGCCTTGCAAGTGATCGGTAAGATTGCCAACCGCTGTGAAATGCTCTCCGGCGAGATCAAGGCCATGCTGCAACTGGCTAACCTCCGCTCCAACGCACAGGATCCGCCCAAGCCGACGACGATTGAACTCCACGAATTGCTCCGTACCTCTTTGACCGCGATGGAGCCGCTGGCGGCGAAACGGGGAATTCGCTTTGTCGAAAACATCGCCTCCGCCACGATCCGCGGCGTACACGACCACATTGTCATGATGATCGATAATATCCTATCCAATGCAGTCGCCTATTCGTTCGACGGGCAGCAAGTGTCCGTTGCGTGTCAAGTGAAACCTTCGGGCGGTGCGATCGTCACCGTGGAGGATTCGGGCATTGGCATCCCCACGACGAAGCTGCCGCTAATTTTTGACGACTACTACCACACCGCCGAGGCGGTGAAACAGAACAAGGCCTCGACGGGCCTGGGCCTAGCCATCGTCCGCCAGGTGGCCATGGCCGACAAAGTGGGCGTACGCGTGGAAAGTGCCCCTCAACAAGGCACGCTGTTTACTCTCGATTTTCCGGCCTGCTGGGGTGAACCCATCAGGCTTACTTAACACCAGGAGACTTTCATGGCTTATGTATTGATCGTAGACGATGACACGGATTTTGCCGAGGCGGTGAGTACCCTGCTCAAGAGCCACGGAAACGAGACGGCCGTCGAGGCCGACGCCGAGAAGGCTGTCGATCGCATTCGCGAGCGACGTCCCGACGCGGTGATCCTCGACGTCATGTTCCCCGAAAACGACACGGCCGGCTTTGAGGTTGCCCGCGCGATCCGCCGCAACTTCGGCAGCCTGCCTGTCGTGCTCTTGACTGCGGTCAACAACACGTTTCCCTTGGGCTTCAGCAACAAGGATCGCGACGGCGCCTGGCTGCCCGTGGCCGAGTTCATGGAAAAGCCCGTCGATTTGAACCGCTTGTGTGAGAAGATCGCCGGCCTCGTGGGCAAGTGAGGGGAGATCGTTTGATGGACTTGCGATCACCGCCCACGACTCGCTTCTTCAGCCGTTACTTCCCATCTTCCCGCTACGAAACGACTTCCCACGGGAAATCTGATGCTGCCTGGGGAAAAAAACCGAAGCGCATAGTGCGGATGCGTGTTGGACTTGCCCATCGTCACGGTGTTGGCTTGCCCAACCATCCACGCCCCCCGGAAGATGGGATCATGGAAATCACACGCAATCAATACTACATGGCCGGACTGGTCCTGCTCCTCTTGGGCATCCAGTTTCGCATGATCGAATCGGTGGAACTCAAGGACCATTTTGCCAAGTTCATCGCCGAGCGGACCGACCATCCGCTGATCAGCGTCAGTTCCCAGTCCCCGGTGCTGGCTCCGGTGGAGAGTGCCGCCATCAATCGCGTTGTGCATCCCCCTGAATGGATTGGATATGTATTTGCCTCGCTTGGTAGCGTTTTGGTGCTGCACAGCTTAGCGATGCCCAAAAGCCCTTAGCCCGGATTAGTCATAAATTGTAGGGTGCGTGGAGCGAACCCCCAGGGAAATGGTGGGTTGCGCGCGGAATCCAACGAACGGCAACCTTTCACCCTGGTTTAGACCGGTTCGCGCAACGCACCACCGCGATTGAGTTTTCGTGCTCCACCCACCCTACGATGAATAATCCGGGCTAGCGGCCACTTGCCCCTTCCAAATCGGTTTGATATGATTGTTTAGGGTCTGCGCCAAAAGCGGCACCGTTTTTCCCCGGATTTGTAACGAGATCTCTGACCAGGAGTGTTTTTTGATGCACGAATACCAACGCCTGGAGGTAACGGAGGTTGGCGATGTAACGGTCGTGCGCTTCCGCAACCGCCGGATTACCGAGGACATCGACATCCAAGAACTTGGTAGCGAGATGTTCAGTCTCGTGGAGAATGACAATCGTGAAAAACTACTCTTGAATTTCTCGACCGTCGAATTCCTTGGCAGCGCGGCACTGGGCAAACTGATCACCCTGGACCGGAAGGTGAAGGCCCGGGGTGGCGTGCTGAAGTTCTCCAATATTGGGTCGAATATCCATGAGGTTTTCGTCATCACCAAGCTCAACCTCTTCTTTGACATCAAGGAAGACGAGGTCGATGCCCTGGCCGCCTTTTAGGTGATCTCTCTCGTTAAACGCCCAACAATGCAAACAGACCTATCGCAGTAACCGGTTTTGCCCTGGATCCTATGGCTACCGTTGACGTAGAAATAACCAAGATCGACCCGTGGCTTTGGCGCTACGATCGCGTGATTGCCAGCGATTCCACGATGGCCAGGCGAGTTCTCGACGAAATGCTGGCCCAACTTGAGGCCCAGCACTGGCAGCAACGCGACATTTTTGCGGTGCATCTGGCAACGGAAGAGGCACTGGCCAACGCCATCCAGCATGGAAACGGCCGCGATGCCCGGAAGAATGTTCGTTTCGTTTGCCTGCTGGGCAGCGACCGGATTCGCATCGAGATTACCGACGAAGGCCGGGGTTTCAATCCCTTGGCCCTACCCGATCCAACCTGCGACCACCACCTTCACTCCCCCCGCGGTCGCGGCGTCATGCTCATGAGGGCTTTCATGTCGCGAGTCGCGTTCAACGCTCGCGGGAACGGCGTGACCATGGAAAAAGATCGGGGGCAAAAAGAAAATTGGAAATAGGGTGAGAAAGCCCTCACCCCCGGCCTAGGGCGATGCAAAGTTGGGCTTGGCGTGCTGGAGTAATCGGGCCGGATTTGTTTACGGGCGAGGCGAATTGTTGGTCCTTCGGGCCGAAGGCCCATAAGTTTGCCCAGCGAAGGGCGCAGCCCTGGATTAGACATCGACCACGCCAACGAAGTTCGGGCCAAAGGCCCAACCGGTCACCGCATTGAAGGCCCAGGGCAAGGCGAATTGTTGGGACGAAAGGGAATTTCTAGGGAGATCCCCGTTTTCCAGGGCTTTGCCCTTCGCTGGGTCACCGGCTGGGCCTTCGGCCCGAATACATTTCAATGGATTGTCCTTACCCACATCTTTCGGCCAGCCGTGCGGTCTTCATGGCCATTAATGGTCATTCCCGGCGCAGCCGGTATTAGGGACGGCTGAATCCCGCCTTGGTCGCCTTTTTCAGTCGTCACGGGACAAACCACCACACTCCCGGCATCATTGTTCGCGAAACAGATTTTCAGCGTAGGCAAATCTTGGCTCTTACTTTCGCGCCGCGATCGTGCCTTCCGTGGGGCTGCTGGCCGTGGCATAGAGCTTTTTGGGAATCCGACCCGCAAGATAGGCCAACCGGCCGGCCTCGACGCCCAACTGCATGGCCTTGGCCATCCGGCAAGGATCTTTGGCATGGGCGATGCCCGTGTTCAACAACACGCCGTCGACGCCCAACTCCATGGCCACGGTCACGTCGCTGGCCGTACCCACGCCGGCGTCGATAATCACGGGATAATCCGGATCGCCGTCCTTGAGGTACTCCAGGCAGATACGGATGGCGTTGGGGTTGAGCACACCCTGGCCCGAGCCGATCGGGCTGCCGGCCGGCATGATGCTCGCCGCCCCCGCTGCCTTCAGCCGCCGTGCAACGACCGCATCGTCGCTCGTATAGACCAGCACCTGGAAGCCCTCGGCTACCAGTTTTTCAGTGGCTTCGAGCGTGGCGATGGGGTCGGGCAGCAGTGTCTTGGTGTCGCCCAGCACTTCAAGCTTTACCCAGTTGGCTCCTGGATTGTTCATCTGCGTGAGGATTTCTCGCCCCAACCGAGCCACGCGAATGGCATCCTCGGCCGTGAAGCAGCCGGCCGTGTTGGGCAGGATCGTATAGCGACGGGTGTCGATGAAGTCCAGCAAGCTCTTGCCGGCCGCGTCGATGAGCCGTTCACGCCGCACGGCTACGGTGATGCACTCCGTGCCCGAGATATCCAAGGATTGGCCCATCAACTCGTAGCTCGAGTACTTGCCCGTGCCGACAATCAACCGGCTCTGGAACGTATGGGATCCGATTCGTAGCGAATCGGTGGAAGTCGAAGAGGAAGTAGTCATGGAATTCGTGGATTTCTACAACAGATCGTCAAAGAGGAATGGTGGTAGTGGTTCTGGTTATATCACTCTATCCGCCGCCGACCAGGGTCACAATCTCTAACCGATCCTTGTCCGCAAGGACATGTTCGTCGTGCCGCTGCCGCGGTACAAGCTGGAGATTGACCTCAACCGCGACGGGTTTACCGATCAGGCCCAGTTGCTCCAACAGCGCGGCGACCGTGCAGGCTTCGGCCGTCTCGCAAGGCTGGTCGTTGACAAAAATCCGCATGGGAAACACCCTCCTCCTTTATTCGTTCGTCTTGCCCGCCGCTGCCGATCCGGCACCGCGGAAACGACCAACATCCAATAACGTAAATTCCCCGCGCAGGGTTTGGCCGGCATTCCACGCGGAACTCGACCAGGGGATTGCATAGGCAGCAACCTTACCGGATTGCAACTCGGCGACATAAACCAGCGAGCGGCTCAAGGCCGTAGTTTTTCCGCCCGTACGCCGCAGGTCAACCGTCCCGGTCGTCAAAAGGAACCGCGGGGGTTTTGCCGGATTGATGCCCAAATCGGCAAGGACGTTGTGCGTGTAAAATGCATTGAAGTGGCCGTTCTGCTTGGAAACCACCGCCGCGCTCAGGTCGCCCGTGAGAAAATCGAGGAAGTAGACCGCCTCAACCGATTCATCGCACGATCCAGTAGCCATGGCAAATCCGTCGGTGCGGTCGGTGGCCACGGCATGTAGGGGAACAGTCGGCCAATATCCGGCAAGCAGCATGCCAAACCCCAACCCGGCCACCAACCCAACGCCAAGACGTGATGGCTTGATTGACAAGAACATGACACAAAACTCCTTTTGCCAACAAGTTTTCAGAAAACCGACGACCTCTACTCCTGCATCGTACCCTTTTTTTCCTCGTAGTACCAGACGACCTTGGGAGTGCCCGCCGAATACTTGGGCAACCCTGCGTTCGTCGAGCAACTTGAGCAATCCGCTGGTCGCGTCCTACGTCCACGAAAGCCTGGCTGTCCACTCAAATTAACCAACAGCCAAAATGAGTTCTTGTCTCAGGATTTATTCTTTTACCTTCGACCACTGCTGCTCCAGTCGCTTTGGCGAGACGGGGATCGAAGTTCCTAACTTCTGCGCGAAGAGCGAGACACGATACTCCTCCAGCATCCAACGATATTGGATCAACTCCGGATCATGTTCGTATTGCAGTCCGTGCTGCTCAATCCACTTGAGATAGGCATGCCAACGCGGAAGGAATTCTTCAAAACGCTCGCGGTCCTTCGCTATTCCACCGCCGGCTAGAGCGTCTAGCCGCACGCGGATCGCACGGAAATATCGAGGGCAATGCCGCAGCCAGGTCCAAGGCGTCGTACTCAGGCAGTTCGGTCCAGCCAGACTCGCGAACTGTTCACGGATGTCGTCGATTGCGTATTGCCATTTCACCCTCACCCCCTGCCCTTCTCCCAGAGGGAGAGGGGAGAACACGAGCTTACCCCAAGTGGCAGGCGAACCACCCTCACCCCCTGCCCCTTTCCCGGAAGGAGAGGGGAGATTGGTTATCACATCGAACGCAGTGTGTGCCTCACGGTAGGCGTCGAACCACGGCCCAATCACGCCGGCCAAATCCTGTACGGCCAGCCCAATTCGCTGTCGAGCTACGCTGAGTGCCGTTTCAAACGCCGCTTTTGAACGGGGAAGCTCGACTTCATCGGGCCATGCACGAACGGCTAACAACTCGGCTAATTGCTGTCGTAAGTCAAAGCCCGAGATCAAAGTCGCGGCTGGCGGCGCCTTATCCAGCCCAGGCAGCCAATCGACCTGCGTCTTCACTTCTCGCCACGCCACCAGCAGGAACAGTCTACGCAGGGCGAAGCGTGTTTTATATGCCGCTCGCTGCGGCGAATCCAAGAGACGCAGACTCACGGACGTCTGGCCATCGACCAAGGCCGGGTAGGCCTTCCTTGCCAGTCGGCCGTGCGAAACGTCGATCTCCGTCGGGAGTTCATCAAAATCCCAAGTGGTCAATCCGTCGCGATTCCAGCACGGATCATCGATCACCGTAAATGCCTCAGCCGCCGCAGTGCCCAACTGCCGCCGCAAGGCATCGAGGTCGCGGCTGGTTGCCAATGTCTGGCCCTCGAAGTCGGTCACGCGAACATTCATCTGCAACTCGGGCGGCAATCGCTCTTCCGCAAAGTCCTTGGCAGAAACCGCCACGCCGCCAATTCGGCTGAGTACACGAGCGAGTTGAGCCCGCAGATTTCCTTCGCCATAACGAAGCTCGGCCATGGCCCGCTTCGCCGCTTCAGGCGCGGGCACAAAGCGCGTCCGCAATGTCTTGGGCAGCGAACGGATCATCGCCAGGACTTTTTCTTCCAGATGGCCCGGCACGAGCCACGCAAGCGGTTCGGCTTGGACCTGGTTTAGTGCTTCCAGCGGCACGATGACCGTAACGCCGTCGTGCGGTTGCCCCGGCTCGAATTGGTAGTCCAGCGGCAGATCCCACGAGCCTGTGACCAACTGATCGGGAAACGCGTCTTCCGCAACGTCATTCCCTTCTCGCAGCAGATCGGCCTTGCTCATGGTGATTTGCCGGGCGTTTTCCGGCGACTCGCGGAGCCAGCGAGCAAGCTGCGCTCCGTCGTAAATCTCAGCCGGCAGCCGCTGATCGTAGAAGGCAAAGCGTTCCCACTCGCTGATCACAATGTCGCGTCGCCGCACCTTGGCTTGCAACTGCTGAACCTCGTCCAGTAGTTCTTCATTATGCACAAGTAGTGCCGGCTTAGGCTCCAGATCGCCCTGCACCAGACCATGTTCGATCAAAAGCTGCCGCGAGGCATCGGCGTCGATCGGCCCGTAGCGCACCAACCGCCCGGCGACGACCACAAGCCCGAAAAGCGTCAGCCGCTCCAGGGCCACGGCCGAAGCCCACTTGCTTTCCCAATGCAGATCGCTGTAGGTCCGCTTGATCAGGTGCTCGGCCAGCGGCTCGATCCAGCGGGGGTCGATCCGCCCACAGCAGCGCAGATAGCGGCGCGTGGTTTCCACCTGCTCGGCAGCCACGATCCACTTCGCCTTGCTGCGGAACATGCCCGAACCAGGCCAGAGGTTCGCCTTGCCGCCACCCGCCACGTTGTAATCGTGTCCATCGCCGCGCGTGGCGACGCTGGAAAGCAAACCCGCCAGAATCGCACGATGGAGGTTGTCGTACTTGGGATGGGAAGTTGTCGGTTTTCGGTTGTCTGTCGCCAGTTGTCGGACCCCAGAATTGGTTAACCTCCGCCCATTACCCTTATCACCCTTCTCCTCTTTCTCACCCTTCACACCTTTCTCACCCTTCTCCCCCTTCACACCCTCCTCTTCCAACAACTCGCGATGCACGTCGAGCCATTCTCGCAGCCGCATGAACGAGAGAAAGTTTTGTCGGCATGCTTTCTGAAGCTGATTGCGCGAGAGAGTGTTTTTTAGCTTGTGGTAGAAATCCCAGATCTTCAAATAACTGAGAAAATCGGACTGTTCATCGGCAAATTGCGCATGGGCTTTGTCGGCTGCCTCCTGCTTTTCCACGGGCCGCTCACGAGGATCTTGGACCTCCAGGGCCGAGGCGATAATGAGCATCTCGTGCAGGCAGCCTTCTTCGATCGCTGCCAGAATCATCCGTCCAATTCGCGGATCGACCGGCAGGCGGCTCAAGCGGCGGCCAATCTCGGTCAGCTCCTGCTGTTCGTCGGTCGCGCCCAACTCGAAGAGCGTCCGATAGCCGTCGCGAATCGCGTCGGTCTTGGGCGGATCGATGAGCGGGAAATCTTCCAATTCGCCTAGCCGCAGGGCCTTCATCTGTAAGATCACCGATGCCAGGTTTGTCCGCTGGATCTCCGGCATGGTGAAGCGATCGCGGCCAAGAAAATCTTCTTCGCTGAACAGCCGCACGCATATCCCCGGCCCCACGCGGCCGCAGCGTCCCTTGCGCTGATCGGCCGAGGCTTGGGCGACGGCCTCGATCGGCAGCCGCTGAGTTTTCGAGCGCGGCGAATAGCGGCTGATCCGCGCCGTGCCCGGGTCGATCACAAAACGGATCCGCGGCACCGTGAGCGACGACTCGGCAACATTCGTGGCGATGACGATGCGCCGCTTAGGTCCCGGGTGGAAGACGTGCTGCTGCTCCTGAATCGATAGCCGTGCATAAAGCGGCAGGATTTCCGTCTCCTGACCCGTCGCATCGCCCGGCAGTGGACGGCTGCGGAGCGTCTTGGCTGTTTCGTGAATGTCGCGTTCGGTGGGCATGAAGATGAGCATATCACCGCGATCGATGCGGGCTACCTCCTCCACGGCCGCCCGCACGGCATCTTGCAGATCGGGATCGTTACCGTCCTCATCCGGCTCCATCGGACGCCAAAACACTTTGATCGGATAGGCACGCCCCGAGACCTCGACCACAGGCGCCGGTCCGGCCGTTGTGGAAAAGTGTTCCGCAAAGCGGGCCGCGTCGATCGTCGCGGAAGTAATAATCAGCCGCAGATCGGGCCGCTTGGGCAGAAGTCGCTTCAGGTAGCCGATCAGGAAATCGACATTCAGGGACCGTTCGTGGGCTTCGTCGAGAATGATCGTGTCGTATTGGCTGAAGTCCGGATCGCTTTGCGTTTCGGCCAGCAAGATGCCGTCGGTCATCAGCTTGATGTAGCTTTGCGGCCCGAGGGACTCGGAAAATCGGACCTTGTAGCCTACGTCGCGGCCCAGGGGCGATCCGATTTCTTCGGCGATCCGTGCGGCCACGCTCCGCGCGGCAATCCGTCGCGGCTGAGTATGGCCGATCAGGCCGGCAACGCCACGGCCCATGTTGAGGCAGATCTTCGGCAACTGAGTTGACTTGCCCGAACCGGTCTCGCCGCACACAATCACCACTTGGTGATCGCGAATTGCCGCAGCGATGTCCTCCCGCCGGGCCGAGATCGGCAGCTCCGGGTCGAAGGTCACTTTCGGAACCGCTTTTCGTCGGGCCTGGCAGCGGCCGGCCGACTGCTGCAATTCCTTTTCGAGCCGAGCCATCCGTTGCCGATCCAGCGGCTTTCCATCGCGTGCGGCCGCCTGGATTCCCCGCAGCACATTGCGCAACCGATGCCGGTCGGCGAACATCGCCTGGAGAATCTCGGATTCAAACTGGTCCAACGGGGGCATCAATATTCTAATTAGTTTCTGTTGGGGAAAGGGATAATGGCAAGTAGGGTGGGACGAGTGAAACGAGCCCCACCATTTTAATTTTGGGGCACCTTGTTGCCTCCAGATCGGCAGGCAGCTATAATTGGGGCGTGCCTCGGGGGCGAATTGGATTCGACCGGGCAGGTTGAAGTGCAGGTTGCGTGCCGTGGTTGGTCAGCAGGCCACGTTAAAAGCAGACCAAAAATTAATTGCTAACTCTAACCTAGCAATGGCTGTCTAACAAGGCAACCCCGGCTGAGGAACTTCTCCGGAGAGTTCCGACTGCCGGCTGTAATTCCGGATCGTTTTGGGTCGATGTTGGCGACGCCCGAGATTAAAAACTGCTGCCGACTGGTCAATCGGTAACCCTGTCAATCCGGGGGCCGTGCGACGACATGTTTGCAAATAGGATCGACTACGTACGTAGAAGCCTGCATGGAAATGTCGCGGGACGCGGGTTCGATCCCCGCCGCCTCCACTAAAACGGCTTGCGATAGAAATCGCAAGCCGTTGCTGTTTCTTGACTTATGACAAATGCCTTCCGGCCGATTTGACGTAAGTCCTTATGCCATGTCTGATTTCGTGTCTGATTCCATGCTGTTCGTGTCTGATTTCTTTGGTATAATGACCACAATCAGACATCGGACTCCACTAAATCAGCGAGATGCAAATGGCTACGAAAAAGGAACTCGGACGGGATTCCAAGGGACGCTACTTCCGCAACCTTGGCTGGAAGAAGACCCCAAAGGGTTACGCCCAGCAGAAATTTTACCTGGGACGTGACGATTCCAAGGCCAAACTGGCGAACCTGCGACTAGAGCAGCTCTGGCAGCAGATCACCAGGCAATGGGAACGGGAAGCTGGGCCTCTGCTTGCCGGCGAAAAAAATCAGCCAGCTCCTGGGTTCGTTTCTCAAGGCCGTGAAGGAGTTGCGGGGCAGCCGCAACGAACGACTGTGATCGGGGGGGTAACGTCTGTCGGAGTCCGCCACGGCGACCTCTGGGGTGATCGCCCTGTCTGGGATGAAGTGACGCTGGCCATCGCAGATGCCATTCGTAACGGGGATCCGGTGGCCCGAGTGCCGCTTCTTCCTGGACTCGAACTACTGGCACCCGAAAGCCCAATCGTCTGGGAATGGCTAGACCAGCTACGGAATAACATCACAGGGATCAGGATCGAACTGAAAGACGAGGTCGGTCAGCGGGTCTCAGAACAGCAGATTCAGCAGCACGGCCATCGACTGGTCGAGAAAGGCCGGCGTATGTTGCTGAAGAGCGCAATGGGACAGACGTTGCACGTTGCAATCGACGCTTTCTCCAGGTGGGTCGAGACTAAGTTCATCGACATCGAGACGAAGAAGTTGACGCAATGGGGCAGCACCCAGACGCGAATCGCTACGTTCTTAAAGCGGCATTTGCCCAACTGTGCGATCCAGGAACTCGATGCCCAGCGGGTCGAGGATCTGTTGGACATCGTAAAGAATCGACCGCCGACCGAGGAAGGTAATCCGATCAGTGTGGCGTGGGCGAAAAGCTGCATCAAGCTCTTTCGCAGCTTCCTGCGGTGGCTCAATCGGACGCCGGAGTTCGACTGGAAACGGCCTGCCGATCTGGAAACAATGCAGATACGAATACCACTGACCGCCCAGGAAAAGTCCAATCAGGTCCGTTCTGCCCAGGTTGATACCTACAATCCCGCCGAACTGAAGACGTTGTGGGAATATGCCTCACCGTTCCAACGCTTGCTCATGCTGCTTGCACTTAACGGTGGTTTCGGCCGGGCGGAGGTTGCATCACTGGGGATACACGAGATCTTGCTGCGGCAGAAACATCCTCACGAGCAGGAACTGGGATGCAATAGCACGGACGAGGATAGTTGGATCTTCCGCGTTCGCCAGAAGACAGGGGTATATGGGGAGTTTAAGCTCTGGCCCGAGACGGCGAAGGCCATTGAGTGGTGGTTGCGACAGAGGGCCATGATCGAGGTCTCAGACAAGGCCAACACGCTGCTCGTGACTAAGAAGGGCCTACGCTACGACGCGACAACCAAGGGCAACCACCCAAACTTCCAGATTCCAAATGGCTGGTACGCGATCACCAAGAGGATTCGCGAGGATAAGGAGGAATATGGGAACTTCCGCCAACTCAGCTTCAACAAACTTCGCAAAACCGCCGGCAATCTTATCCGCAAGGAGGCCGATGGTGAGGTTGCGGGCGTTTTCCTGTGCCATGGTACACCAGTTAAGACTGACGACCTCCTCGACAATTACACCAACCGACCGTTTGCCAAATTGTTTGAGGCACTCGACAGACTGGAAGTGAAGTTGCGGCCCATCTGGGAGTCGGTGCTCGAGCCGTTCCCCGAGAAACCACCGAAAGGCGGGCCGAACATCAGCCGCGGTACTATTCAGAAGATTCAGAGCATGCGCAGGCGGGGCTATAAGCTGCGTTTCATTGCGGCCAAGGTTGGTGTTTCCGTAGAGACAGTACGGCGATGGGGAAAGCGATCAGAGAAAACCAAGCCGGCAGACGGTGAATGATGGCAGTGATCGTCCATCTCCTGGGCCTCTCGGCCCAAATCAAGGTGTTGGCGATACCCCGTCGATCTCGTGGACACCGGTGCCGGCCATCCGCCACAATGCCACGTCGGCCACCGACATCCAGAGCTCGATCTTGGAGATGGACTACCTGGCCACCGACTTCAGTGGGGTCAGCAACGGATTATTCAGAGGCCGGCCGGCGAAATTGCGGGTTCAGGTACAGAATCCAAGCCGATCCGTACGAAAAACAGGCATGTTGGGACGAAAAACCTGGCGATCGGGACAAATACCGAGGCTTGATTTCTGTCCCAAGAGGCCGGATTTTCGTACCACAAGGGCAGATTTCCGTACAGCAGCCGCGAAAAACCGTACTGAATGGCCGATTTTGGCTGCTTTCCGTGTGTGTTTAGACTTCGGGCTGAAAGAGGATTTCGGCCCAAGAGTGTTCCGGAGCCCTCGGCCGCCAGAGCCGCGACGAGGGCTCGATAGCGGAAACTTGCAAGTGGCAGCCAGCGTTACGGGGGGTACGTGAAAACGACTGGATCACCCGCTATAATCGAGACGTATTGGGCTAGTCGGTCGGCCAACCGACGTGTTCCTCTGCCAGCGGCCGGCGTCCTGAGAACAAGGTGCATTACGGTGCAAGAACACTCTTCCGACATTTCTGGGGCGGAACTATCCGCGGCGTTTCGGCTTGGATTCTTCAGTCGCCATTTCGACCATGATGCTCTTATCGAAACCCTCGACGCCCTGCCCACACGAATTGTCCCGAGTATGCTCCTCCGTCTGAAGAAGGCGGTGCAATCTTCAAGTAGTTCGGGCGGAAAAAGCGATTCGCTTGTCGCGGTGGCAGACATCGCCCTGCTTTCCACAACTCCGTGTCGCGTTCTTTATGACCTGGGGGCGGTGTTCGGTGATTACCACCTGCGTCGGCTAACGGCCGTCGGCACTCCTGACGCCGGCCCAATATGGGAGTGTGTCCGACGCATGCCAAATTGGCTTGTTGGAATTGCCGGCTGCTTGCGCGATCTTGCTGAGGAAGCCAATGGCGGTCAAAACCTGGATGCCGTGATGTCGCGGGTGAACAAACCGTGGGCACAAATGCTCATGACCGATGACGATGGCGAATACCGGACAAATTACCGAAGAATCCTCTCCACATCCCCATCATGGGTTCAACGGATGTGGGAGATTCATGGAGATCTCTCCATGATCATGTTTGTGTATACTTTGGATCGCGAGCTAGCTGAGGCCAGTAACGTCATCGACACAGCCAAGGGCGTTTTGGCGAAGGTTGCTGGCAAAGTGGATTCGCAGTGCGGTGATCGGGACGGCTTGCAATCTAAAACCATCGTAAGCAAGCAAAGCAAACCGAGATGCAAAGCGGGAGCATGGGCTCACGACGGGCCGCCTGACGCGCAGGAATATAGCGGAGGCCGTCTCGAAGGTGAACTTCAGGAATTGGCTCACTGGGTCAGCGTCGCCGTTAAGACCTTGAAGAAGATGAACAAGGACAAAAAAATCTGGATTGCTCCGAAGCACGGCAAGAATTGGGAAATCTGGTTCAAGACGTTGCGGGAGTTCGAGGATGCTTGGAAGCGAAAAAAGGAGACCGAGAAGGGCAAACCTAGCAGAAACGGACGAAAAGGGACGTAAAGGGACGTAAAGGGACAAGAAGGGAAAATTACACGGAACTTGAGCAAGTAGCGGCTATTCTGCCTCTAAACTTCTACCACCGTAATGATATAAAAGGGTCAGGACGATAAGTCCTGATCCTTTTTTATTGGAGGTTGCGAATGTGTTTTCGAGATTTACAAGATGAGTTACGGCGATATGGGATTGACGTCACCCAGTCCCAGATTCGTTGGGCGATCACCAGTGGCAAGATTGTACGGCCGCCGCTCGACGGCTCCTTGAGGTTCGTGTTCGGGCCGGAGCACGTGGAGCAGTTGCGGCAGATCTTTGCGGTGAAGACGGAGGCCGGCAAATGCTAACAATGGAAACTTCACTCGACGCGAAAGAAGGGGAATGGCTGCCGCGGCCGATCCACATCCTCAAACCGCTGAGCGGCGGGATTGCTGAGTCAGGCCAGAGCGATCAGCTCCACATTATGCCTGCAAACAAAGCTGATCTGCCCGTTGGCACCGTCAAGGGCCGGGGCATCCGTCTCCCGACCTTTCGCCGAGTAGCAGCCAGCATAGTTGTGCCCTGCTCGCCCTATTTATAGGCTCGTGTAACTTTTCCATTTCACACACTGGAAACCGAAACAATGAACAAGAAGAATCCCCGCGAACCCGAGCATGCACAGCGTAAACTTGCTCAATTACGGGAATACCCGCTCCAAACTCGGACCTACTCTCCTACCTCGGTCGATGAAGACGAGCGACTTAAGGCCGTGCTCCGTACTGGCTGTTATGACCCGCTGCATGTCATGCCGCCGCACAACAAAGCGGGGTTGCCCGCCGACACCTTGCTCGACGGCCATCGCCGCGCCCGCCTCCTGCGAGAACTCGGCATGGACGAGGCTCAGGTGGTCGTGCGGCACGACCTCATCAATGCGGAGCGACCTGTGGTGGACATGACCTTTTACGACTTTGCCTTGGGGCGGCGGAATAGCCAACCGCTCGATCTGGCGCGAATGGTCATGGACAGGTACGAGATTGAAAAAAATCGGCCGCGGAAGAAGTTCCTGTCGGGAGACTACCAGGATACCCGCGATCGCATCGGCAAGGTGCTAGGGATGAGCGGGCGCAACTTCGACAGGTATTTCAATGTGCTGTTGTGCCCCCGTGAGATCCAGGACGCCGTCTGCGAAGTTGACCGCCGCAAGCGGCTGAATCTCATTCCGGCTGCTCGCGTTGCGGGATTGAAACCGGAACAGCAGCAGGATATCGCCGCTCGGATTCGCGCTGGCGAAAACCCGAAGACTGTGGTCGCGGCCTATTTCGCGGCCAGCACGGGCAGACATAAAAAGGCCTCGGCTGCGTTCATGAGCGCTGTGAAGCACCTGAAGGCAGTCGTGCTCGACCTGAAGGGGCGGACTGACAAGATCTACCGCAAGGATCTCAAGGATCAACTGCCCCTGTTCGACCAAGTGGCGGGATTGTTGGCGTCTTTGAAGATGGAGGCCAAGAAACCGTACGCCGACGCCGCGGCGCTTGCGGGAATGGCACAGAAGATGGCATCGAAAGGCAACGACGAGGATCATTTTGGAAGATAACCGTACGTCGTGTCCGATAGTAACGCACACAACAAATCAACATCCAATTCCAACTTTGCGGACACACTTGTCCGACAAATCAAACAGAACGAGTAAACCTATGAAGAAAACGATTCCCCAAGCATTACTTGAAAAGTACAAGCACCTTTTCGAGCAGGAAAAGAAGTACAAGGTGCAGCGTGATGCCCTGCGAGACCAGCTTATCGCACTGCTTCGCCACGGTGCCGCTGTTGAGCACGGAGTCCTCACGGCACGCCTCTTGGAATGCTCCAGTATCAGCTTGTCGAAGGCCAAGGTCATCGAAGCGTTTGGCCAAGCGAGATACGACCAGATCCGTTCCAAGATTCAACCCACAATCCAGGTACAGTTGCGGGTGCAGGAACGGAACAAGGGCAAGACCCATGCGAGTGCGATCAAAGGCAAAAGTCCTTGGATAGGCGAGCCAACCCACGACGATTGGATGTGACCAAGCCGCCGTTCGACTGCGATTCGGCACCTCGGGGAACAATCTCGGATTGACCTTTTCAGGTGAAACTGGCAAAAAGAAGTGAGCCGCCGCGGACCGAGAAGAATCCGCGACGGCTCGTGTAAGGTGTGTGGCTGACGACGTTTTCAGGCAATGTCAGCCGCACGAAATGGCACCCTTTGAATGAGAGCCTTTTACTATGAATCAATGTACCACGGATCACCCACGGCCGCAATCCGAGAACAATGGCCGTATCCCTCGGAACCTGAAGCCGCGTCCGGCAGACGGCTACACCAACGAAAAGCATGGGGCAGGTGAGGATCTATTTCCCTCCGCTGATCCGACGACGAACGGAACTTCCGGCCGCATCGAGCGAAACTCGAATCCCCGGAAGAAAGATAAGGCCGCTGTTGCCGTGCCCATCCAGGACGCCGAGGAGCCAGAGGCGTTGGATGCTGATGCTCCGGCGGATGCCTGTCAGGATGCGGACTGCGACACGGACGGAATGCCGGAGGACGGCAACGAGTCATTCCTGCTGGGTGACCGCCCTGCCATGAACACGGCTCCAGGCTCCTGTAACGATACCTGGCATCGGAGCAAGGCAATCCAGCTAATCTCCTGCAAAGGCTCCGAAGATATGCCCGGGAACTGGGGGCTGATGGTGCCGAGGTGGGTTCGGGCATACTTCGGAAACCCCGAGAAGGCCATGCTCTTCGCAGCGATCCTCTATTGGTTCGGTCGGACCAAATATAAAAAGCCGCGTATGCGGCGTAAAGATAGGGAGGGTCGTTGTGTGCTCGAAAAGACGTATGCTCAACTCGCGAATGAAGCAGGCTTGGCAAACGAGCGGCGAGTTGGTTGCCTGCTCAAGAAGTTTCGAGACGAACATCATCTTCTGGACTATTATCCAGTCGGGATCGGCCGAGGAAAGAAGACACAGATTTGCCCCAATCCAGAGGGAATCGAGTTGGCATACCTTGCCGGCCGCAGTCGCCTTGATGAACAGGAAAAGAAGTAACACGACAAATCTGTCGTGTCTTACTGCTTAAATCATGCAGTAAATACTGCACGAATTGAGCAGTATATACTGCATGAAATGCGCGCTATATAACAGTAACTACCTACAGTGATTACAAACAGCATTCACTAGAAAGAACAGAACCTGGCAGCAACTCGCTGCCACGTTCAGCCACATTCATTTTCATCAGTGAAATACAAAGATGGATGAGATACTTTCAATTTCACGAATCAGAAAGAACCTAGCAGCAACTCGCTGCAACGATCAGCTACATTCCTTCTTACATTGAAATACAAAGATGGATGAGATACTTTCAATTTCACGAATCAGAAAGAACCTAGCAGCAACTCGCTGCCACGATCAGCATCCTGTCGTTGAAGATGAAAGTCAGATGGAGGGGACTGCCAGATAGGCTGGGGAGATAAAAATGCAGACTATAGAATCCCGTTTTCAAGGAGCCATTCGATGAAATTAAAAAAGAATGACGTCGCCGCCAAACGTAATCCGCTGAGCGACGATGATAAAAAATTGATGCTAACGGTACTCATCAGAAATCCGACTGCATTTGAGCGAGCCAAAGACATGCTTATGTACGAGCATTTCGATGATATCGACATGGGCTACCGTGCCGTGTGGACTGCCGCCAAGAACTTCTTCGAGGAGTACGAGGAGTTGCCCACCCTAGAGTTCCTCCAGGCGGAGACACTGCGGCTCGTCAGGGAAGATCCAGGCATGCTGATCGACGATGACCTGGTGGACATGATCGACGAGTTCCTGCTTAGTGCCTTCAGTCCGGAATGGGGCGAAGCCATCAAGACCAGCGAGCCCCAGATCAACTGGGCGTGCAACGCCGCTCAGATGTTCATGGAGGAAGCCCTGGCTCGCCGCGTCCAGGACGACGTGCGGAGCGTCAAGGGGCGGATCACCGTGAATATGCAGGAGATCTTGGAGCAGGCGTGTGCCGAGGCGGCCAGTATCGCCTCCTTGGCCGATGGCGGTGGCGGCGAACTGTTCCCCGAAGGCTGGGATATCGACGGCGGGATTAACGTCACATCCACTGGTATCCCATTCTTCGATTCTTTCCTGGCTGGTGGCCATGCTCCCGGCGAAGTCTATGGCCTCCTCGGTCCCTACGGCTCATGCAAGACTGTGCTGGCCGTGATGCTCGCCGTGGAAGCCGCGAGGCACGCCTACGGCAGTTCGCTCACCGGCAGCGAAGACCATGGATACGTTTTCCTCGCCAGCTACGAGGCGGGGCCTGCGGAATTGCGACTCCGAATGCTGTCCTATGCCGCCCAGATCCATCGCAAGTCTCTGGAGAGCATGGGCAAGGATGGGATGAAGACCCTCTCGACGTCCAAGAAACTGCGACCCTACGAAAAAAAGATGTTCGCGGCTGCTCTTGCCGACGGAAAGAATGTTCTTGGGGAGCAGGGGCGTGTCAAGCAAGCGATGAAGTGGCTCGAAGACCACATTATCGTACTCGACATGGCGGGCAATGATGCGAAGCACGCCAGTGCCGGCTCCGGCCACATTGCGGAGATCTGTAGAAAGATAACCACTGAACTGCATCGTCGCGGCAAGAACGCCAAGGCCAGCCTAGCCATCGTTGACTACGTCGGTGCCATGGCCAGGCGGCATCTGGAGGCCACGGGCAAAGATGAAAGTAACCTACGGCACTTGATCGGCGGCACGCCCTTGATGGCTAAAAATAAGATCGCCGCAAAATTCAATTGTCCCGTCTGGCTGCTGCACCAACTTTCCGGGGCAGCGAACCAGAAGGGACCGGCCGCACAGGTTCACCATACAGACGCTGCGGAGTGCAAAAGTTTCGCGGAAAACTTGGACTTTGCGTTCGTTATCGGCAAGCCGGATAACCAAAATCTCTGTCAAATCAACTCCACGAAGCACCGCCGTACTGGTCATTGCCCCGAGGTGATCGTCCGTGTGCGAGGTGCAATGAACCGCGTCGAGGGCACGGCCAACAAGTACGTGGTCGATCCATACTCGCGACAAATCGTCGAAAAGAGTCACATGAGCGCCGTGATGAACCCTAAGAAATATGCCTCTTGCAAGGCTATCGACCCAATTAAATCGGGTGAGGTGAAACCATGACCAATGCTTATGTTCCTTCATTTCAAGAGGAAACCGCCAAGCTGGAACAGTCCCGTGTGAAGTTCATCCTCCGCGAGTTTGGGCTCCAGGACTGGTTGGGTGGGGTACTCGACGCACAGAAACATATCACTGGCCAGAAGCGGCTGGGGTTCGTGGGCTTCGATCAGTTATTTCCTGGTTTTCCCATTTGCTTGGAAGTGCAGCCGTTCTATCGCCTCGTTGAACACGGCACGTGCAGTCAGACCGCCCTGTTCCGTGACTTCCGTCGCTACATACCCTATGAAAGGTTCGGAGAAGTCCTTGACTGCGTCGGTGAGCGGGCTGGCGGACGTCCGGTCGGTGCCATCTTCCGCTGGCAGGGCATCAATCACGGCCTGATTATCCACAATGGCGATTTTCCCACGAAGGATTTCAAGCAGGTGTTCCCCTGGGGCAAGCGGCACTTGACCGTGGAGCATTTTGATCGGTTCGTGCGGACGCTGGCAGCTAGTGCGTGGAACCTGGATTCGCTGCGTTCACCGCAAGACGTGAAAAACATATCAAGCGAACCCTGTAAAGCTCTCACGCCGTGGGAGCTTGCCCGCCTAGTAACCGGCGCAACTGAACTGCGGCTCCTGGCGTTCCTGGTCGAAGTCTTGCATTACATGCCACCCAATCAAAGTCAGCAATACATTGTGCGGAGGGATGGCGAGCGTTGGGTTGCCGTAAACCAGGCTTACTTGGCCGAACAACTCCATACCAGCGTGCGAACCGTCCAGCGTGCCGTAGCAGCGTTGAAAAGCAATGGCTTGATCGAAACCCGTCCCAATGATTATCTTGAAAACGATATGAAGCTTTGTCCCAAGGTGTTCACATGAGAAGAAATACCCGTCTATCCGTCGAGTCCAGTCGTCCCGCCCCAGAAAGCGTCTTCGATGACGAACAGCAGCTCGGCGATCTGGTCAAGCGCGTCTACACCCTGGAGCGGCGGATGCAAGCATCTGGGCTCACGGAGCTGCCTTGCGACTACACGGCTGCTCCTAGCCTGGATGGGCATGCGAAGAATCTGGAAGTTGCACCGCGACAGTCCGCGTGGCTGAAGATTGCCCGCTTCCTGGCCGAAGAGAAGATCGGGCCAATCGACTACATTGCCCGCCAGTTCGATCAATGCCGCTCCCTGGCAAAACCACTCTATCATAATGAGTTGCTCGGTGTGGCCGCCTGGCAGCGATACACCGAATCCAAATCCACCAAGCAGGAAGATCTCAGGCTGCAACTGCGTTCGTCCAGGGCGTCTTTGGCGAGCACGGGGGGAGTGTCCGCATATGTTGTCTGGCCGACGACCAGAGAGGGACGAGACCTGATCGTGGAGTCCTATCTCTCGGTTTTGTACTGCGACAACATGCTCCCTCCGCTTTTCACCTACTGTGCGGCGATAGGTTTGGCACACCGCTACCCAGCCTACGGCGAGGATGCCCTGCAACTGGCTCACCGCCTCGAAGTGCAGGCTGCGGTGGAATACATTCGGTTCCGAGTTGACTACGATGCTGTCTGGCACGACCTGATACCACGTGGTTTCCGCGGACAAGCGGAAGGAATATACAGGAGGCTGCTCAGTGAGTTGTTTTAGGAGAGTGCTATGCCGTTCGACCGCAAGCGAGTAGAGATGATCGTCATGTTGATCGCGAGTAAGCTGGACATTATGTCCTCCGAACCTCGTGTCCGATCCGAAAACCAAAACTACTTAGGAGGACATTAGTGTCCGAGCCATAATGATCGTGACAAAATGAGTATCGCACTGGTAAGATAAAGTGGAACATACCAAAACTATGTAGCACACGATGGCATGGGAAAAACGCGGAACATGTGGGCAACTATATTACTATCGCGTCCGCCGCGTCTGCGGACGGGTCGTCAAGGAATATGTGGGTAGTGCTGATTCGCGTAAAGCAAAAGAAGCAGCCGTGCAGGATGCCGCACGCAAAGCCGAGCGGACGGCATCACGTCAAGCGGAGCAACAGCGGCGATTGGCATACGATTCGATTGCCGAACAGGCCGCCAGTGTAGTGCACGAGTTGGACTCGATGGTGACAACGGCATTGATAGCTGCCGGCTTTCATCGACCCCAAAGAAAACCATGGAGGAAAAAGCGTGGCGAAAAGAAAGAAGTACTGGGACGGCGATAATGCCGAATCCGTCGAGCCCAAGGGCGTTCAGGAGCAGGAGCAGCCACTGACGTTCAGCATGGCGTTCGAGCATGCTCGGCAACGTGCCAACAAAGGAGATCCACGAGCTCGCCAAGCTCTGACCGAGTGCTTGGACAAGAATCCCGAGATGTGGTCGCAGTTCGGCAACTTGGCTGGTCACGTCGAACTGAAACTGATAGAGACCGCCACGGGCGGAGAGTGGCTTACGTCAGAGGCAGTGATACGGGAAGTTGTCCGCATGCGACATGAGTTGGCCGGTTCGGCACCGACGCCCCTGGAATCGCTGGCGGTCGAGCGGATCATTGTCACCTGGCTTGCTCTTCAGCACACTGAATCGTGGTTCCTCCAAACTCAGCAGGATGTCCGCTGGGCACGTTACTGGTTGGTTCGACAATCACAGGCCGACCGACTCTACCGTGCGGCGGTCGGATCACTTCTTACGATTCGTGAGTTACTGCCCGTTGCCGTGACTGCTGCCAGTCAGACTACCATTCCTGTGGTCACGGAACCGATCAAGTTGTCCGTCCAAGAGGGTGTCGCGAGCGAATCCCCCTGGGTAAATCGGATTGCTGGACTCATGCCACATCTCAATGGTGCAGCACATCAAGTAAACGGCACGGCCAAGGTGAACGGGCACCGCCACCGATTGCTGGAGCCAACTGAAGGCTGATCAGCTACTATATCACGCGAGGAAGCAACAATCATGGAGAAGACCGCACCCACCAGCAATCTTGATTTGGTAATCGAATGGTTGGGGAGCAAGATCGCCAAAGAGAAGGAGGCCGCAATATCAATCCTTTGCCGTGTGGGACAACCGGCCGTCGAGTACCTGATCTCAGCGGCAATCGAGCCAAGTCGGCCGTCACAACATCTGATCGCCATCCTCGACGTGATCCTGCAGATCGGCGTCCCGCTTGGATTTGACGAGATGTTTGGCCTGCAATCCTTGCTAGGGCACCGCAGTCCCGACGTTCGCCGAAAGGTGGAGGAGATCATCATGTCCGCAAGTCCGTGTGGCCTGCCCGACGATCCAATGGGTGCGGCTCTCGTGCGTGCCTTCAATCCGTTTCTCCAGCCCCCGCCCCGCCGTCCGCCACGAAGATCTCAGTCTTCCGATATTTTGGCGGCCATGCGTGGCGATCAGGATGCAATCCAACGACGTGCGAGATCCAATGCTGCCCGCCGTCGCGTAGAAGAACGGGAACAGGGCAGGCGATCTTGACTGTCGCCTCCGAGGCGATGCCAACCCTTGATCCCCGCGGCCGAGAAAGCTCCGCTGGCAATTTTCGTCAAATTTGACGAAATTTCGCCTCGACCTGGCAATCCTGGGTTTCGTCCTGAATGAGCGGCGGATGCTTCCGTAGACTGGGAATTCGATCATTTGTCATGCCCAGAGCGGTTTCTTCAGCGGCCTGAAGGTGAAATATGACGCTGCATGGCCGCCAGCCGTGCGAAATCTGCCGTTTTGCCAGTTTGATCGGTCGCAGGTTGGTTCTGTCCTGGCGGCCGACGTTTTTCGGGTGGGAGACCAAATTTCCCTTTTCGGCCTTCTGGCTGGTGGTTGACCGTCTTGCGTCTGATTATACTGGTGTCATTACCAATAGTGAGCGGTGGCCACACGACGGCATGGCCAGCCCTCGACAAGTGTGGATTTCGTACCACAAATGTGCCGCCTTGAAGGATATGTACTATGAACGGGTCGATTCTTAGGGGTCTGGTGCGTGTGTGCGTTGTGGCCGCGTTGGCCTCGCTTGGGTTCAGCAATGCTTTCGCAGAAGACTGGGCACCGCTCTGGTCTACTGCGAACCTGTCGCAGGCACGCTCGGATATTTCGGCGACCTCGGCAGGTGGTAAGGTTCTCTTTGGCGGTAATCCTCAGAATAGCAGCAGCGTGGTGGACATCTACGACTCGTCCGCAGGTACTTGGTCTGTTGCGAACCTCTCG